>NZ_JAKRGG010000033.1:0-58208 GCF_022347645.1 Vibrio sp. MMH1-50 | reverse complement strand
AACTGCACGTATCGCTGTAGAAGCTGGCATTGCAGACTTCTGGTACAAGTACGTTGGTTTCGACGGTCGTATCATCGGTATGACAACATTCGGTGAATCAGCACCGGCTGACCAACTGTTCGAAATGTTTGGTTTCACTGTAGAAAACGTAGTGAACACAGCAAAAGAACTATTAGCGTAATTTAGCGCTAGAAATGAAAAACCGAGCATTAGTGCTCGGTTTTTTTGTGCCTATTCAAATTCGTTTCCCCAGTTATCCTTCTCTTTGTGTCCACATTCCTTACAAGTGACATAACGATCCATATCGTAATAGTGACCGCCGTTTATCAGGGTATGAGCCCAAAGTTTTAAGGTTCCAAGAATCGATTTATCCGTATCGTAACTGCTTGGTTTACGGACCAGCACCTCTGAGTGTGGTGTTTCTCTATTGCATCGCTTGCAAAAGTGAGCAGTGGAAAAACCTGACATACGCATTTCCTTTTGGTGGTCAAACAAGGAGTTAAAATGCCAAGCGAAACATGCGATGTCAGAAATCAATATATTAGTGAAATGAATATTTCGGGAAGTGAAAAGATAGTTTACCGCGAGGGAGATCACTTACTTAATGCGTTCAGTCTTCGTATCAGGTACTATCTGTGACACGAATTTTTGGTGAGGCGAAGGATAAATGCTAAAAGTTGCGATCAATGGATTTGGACGTATCGGTCGTAATGTACTGCGAGCAGTATACGAGAGCGGTAAGCACCAGCAGATCAAGGTTGTTGCAGTTAATGAACTGGCTCAACCAGAAGCGATGGCACATCTTCTTCAGTATGATACTAGTCATGGTCGCTTCGGAAAGAAAATCTCGCATGACCAAGAACACCTCTACGTTCACCACGACAGTGGCGAATACGATCCAATTAGAATCCTCCACCTTGCTGAAATCGAACTTTTGCCATGGCGTGACTTAGAAGTCGATATCGTACTGGATTGTACTGGCGTCTTCGGCTCACAAGCTGACGGACAAGCCCATATTGAAGCGGGGGCTCATAAAGTTCTGTTCTCACACCCTGGCGCAAGCGATCTCGATAACACCATTATCTATGGTGTGAACCACGAAACTCTCAAAGACGAACACCGCGTGGTGTCGAACGGCTCATGCACCACCAACTGTATTGTCCCTATCATCAAAGTTTTGGACGAGGCGTTCGGCATAGAGTCGGGTACTATCACAACGATTCACTCTTCAATGAACGATCAGCAGGTTATCGACGCTTATCACAATGATTTACGTCGCACTCGTGCTGCCAGTCAATCGATTATTCCGGTGGACACTAAGTTGCATAAAGGAATTGAAAGAATCTTCCCGAAATTTTCTAACAAATTTGAAGCAATTTCGGTTCGAGTTCCAACAGTTAACGTCACTGCGATGGATTTAAGTGTCACAATTAGTACAAATGTGAAAGTTAATGACGTAAATCAAACCATTGTTAACGCATCTCAGTGTACATTACGTGACATTGTTGACTATACTGAATCGCCACTCGTTTCCATCGACTTTAATCACGATCCCCATAGTGCAATTGTGGATGGAACTCAGACAAGAGTGAGTAACGGGCAACTCGTAAAAATGCTCGTTTGGTGCGATAACGAATGGGGCTTTGCTAACCGGATGCTGGATACCGCTTTAGCAATGCAAGCTTCTTCACAGGTGGAGCAATAAGAGTGAATAAGCGATGGAGAAAATTTTTATTTCAAGCCTTGAAATAAATCTGACGTATCTCCATATCAATAACCAGTTTGAAGAATTAACGGGCTTGGCAGGATTGCCGAGTTTTTAAAAACTTTAATTATTTAATATTTGAGAGGACACATCATGTCTGTAATCAAGATGACTGACCTGGATCTTGCAGGTAAACGTGTATTTATCCGTGCTGACCTAAACGTGCCAGTAAAAGACGGTAAAGTAACTTCAGATGCACGTATCATCGCATCTCTTCCAACTATCAAGCACTGTCTAGAAGCTGGTGCTAAAGTTATGGTTACTTCTCACCTAGGTCGCCCAACTGAAGGTGAATACGCAGAAGAGTTCTCTCTACAACCAGTAGTTAACTACCTAAACGACGCACTAGACTGCGAAGTTAAACTAGCGAAAGACTACCTAAACGGTCTAGAGCTAAACGCTGGTGAACTAGTCGTTCTTGAAAACGTTCGCTTTAACAAAGGCGAGAAGAAAAACGAAGAAGAACTATCTAAGCAGTACGCTTCTCTATGTGACATCTTCGTAATGGACGCATTCGGTACAGCTCACCGTGCACAAGCATCTACTCACGGTGTTGGTATGCACGCAGACGTAGCATGTGCTGGTCCTCTACTAGCAAACGAACTAGAAGCACTAGGTAAAGCAATGGACAAGCCTGCTCGTCCAATGGTTGCTATCGTAGGTGGTTCAAAAGTTTCTACTAAGCTAACTGTTCTTGAGTCTCTATCTAAAATCGCTGACCAACTAGTTGTTGGCGGTGGTATTGCTAACACATTCATCGCAGCTGCTGGTCACAACGTTGGTAAGTCGCTATACGAAGCAGACCTAGTTGAAACAGCGAAGAAGCTAATGGACGAGTGTGCAATTCCAGTAGCAACTGACGTTGCATGTGCGAAAGCATTCGATGAGAACGCAGAAGCTGAAATCAAGCACGTTTCTGAAGTACAAGACGACGACATGATCTTCGACCTTGGTCCAGATTCAACTGCTGAACTAGCAGAAATCCTTAAGAACGCTAAGACTATCCTTTGGAACGGTCCAGTAGGCGTATTCGAATTCAAGAACTTCGAAGCAGGTACTAAAGGTATCTCTGAAGCTATCGCAGCTTCTGAAGGTTTCTCTGTTGCAGGTGGTGGTGACACGCTAGCAGCTATCGACAAGTTCGGTATCAAAGCTGACGTATCTTACATCTCTACTGGCGGCGGCGCTTTCCTTGAGTTTGTAGAAGGTAAAGTACTTCCAGCAGTTGAAATGCTAGAAGCACGCGCTAAGTAATAATCGCAAAGCGGGGGAGTCATCTCCCGCTTTCTTGTTTGCTGCAACGAGAGTGGAACTCTGCTAGAATAGCCTCAGTTGTGAGCAAACGTTTGCAAGATTTTTCAATTTAACAAGTTTTGTTTAAAAAACGACAGATAAATAGGATTACATCCATGTCTAAGATCTTCGACTTCGTAAAACCAGGTGTTATCTCTGGCGATGACGTTCAGAAAGTATTTGAAGTAGCAAAAGAAAACAAATTTGCTCTTCCTGCAGTAAACGTTGTTGGTACTGATTCTGTAAACGCAGTACTAGAAGCAGCTGCAAAAGTTAAAGCTCCAGTTGTTGTTCAGTTCTCTAACGGCGGTGCTGGTTTCTTCGCTGGTAAAGGCGTGAAACTTGAAGGTCAAGGTGCTCAAATCCTTGGTGCTGTAGCTGGTGCTAAATACGTTCACACTGTAGCTGAAGCTTACGGTGTGCCAGTAATCCTACACACTGACCACGCTGCTAAGAAACTTCTTCCATGGATCGACGGTCTACTAGACGCTGGTGAAGAGTTCTTCGCTCAAACTGGTAAACCTCTATTCTCTTCTCACATGCTAGATCTTTCTGAAGAGTCTCTAGAAGAAAACATCGAAACATGTGCTAAGTACCTAGAGCGCATGGCTAAGATGAACATGACAATCGAGATCGAACTTGGTTGTACTGGTGGTGAAGAAGATGGCGTTGATAACTCTCACATGGACGCATCTGAGCTATACACTTCTCCAGAAGACGTTGCTTACGCATACGAGAAACTAAGCGCTGTTTCACACCGCTTCACTATCGCAGCTTCTTTCGGTAACGTACACGGCGTTTACAAGCCAGGTAACGTTGTTCTAACTCCAACTATCCTACGTGACTCTCAAGCATACTGTGCAGAGAAGTTCGGTATCGCACCAAACGCTCTAAACTTCGTATTCCACGGTGGTTCTGGTTCTACTGAAGCAGAAATCCAAGAGTCTATCGGCTACGGTGTTATCAAAATGAACATCGATACTGATACACAGTGGGCAACTTGGGATGGTATCCGTCAGTACGAAGCTGACAACCACGATTACCTACAAGGTCAAATCGGTAACCCAACTGGCGAAGACGCTCCAAACAAGAAGTACTACGATCCACGCGTATGGCTACGTGCTGGTCAAGCTTCAATGGTAGCTCGCCTAGAGAAAGCATTTGCTGACCTAAACGCAGTAGACGTACTATAATTCGTCTCAACTGAGTTTCTAAAAACCCGCTCTTAGAGCGGGTTTTTTTATGTCTAAACAATGAGACAAATCCTATTCTTCCTCTGCGTGCAATTGATAACTTAGTCAGCTGCTATATGATCGCCTCACTTCATATCCCTTCATGTTGGTACAAATTTCGAAACTCAGCGCATTTCCGCATCAAGTGGCAGAAAACCAAGTAAAAAGTGTGGCGGAATGTAAATCCATTGCGTACTCTGTAACATGCCGGTATCAGAAAATTCTGATAAAGCTTTGTTTTGTAGGTCTTTGCTAAACTCTGACTTTGCAAAATTTCAGTTTTGAGATATTGTGCCAAAAATCTGACACTGTTCAGGAAAACAATAGGGATGTTGTTGTGAATAAGAACCTATAAAAAACAAGGTTCATAAATTAACGGCAATTAGATTTAATATCTTTATTTTGAGGATACGAATTATGGCAGGTGAATCGATGGGTATCGATACCTCTTTAACAGATGGTTTGAGCAAAGCTGAAACATGGCTAAATAACAACTCAGATCTTCTTATTCAATACGGTGTGAACATCATTTCTGCATTGCTGATCCTATTTATCGGTAACATTATCGTTAAAGCGGTAGCAAACAGCGTTTCAAAAGTGCTTGAAAAGAAAAAGATGGACAAAGCTGTTGTTGAATTCGTCAATGGTTTAGTTCGTTACCTTCTATTCGTTATCGTACTTATCGCGGCACTAGGTCGTGTCGGTGTTCAAACTGCATCTGTAGTTGCGGTAATCGGTGCGGCAGGTCTCGCTGTTGGCCTTGCTCTACAAGGTTCACTATCTAACTTCGCTGCGGGCGTACTGATTGTTGCATTCCGTCCATTCAAGTCTGGTGACTACGTAGAAATTGGCGGTGTAGCGGGTAGTGTTGAAGCAATTCAAATCTTCCAAACTGTACTAAAAACACCTGACAACAAAATGGTTGTTGTACCGAACTCATCAGTTATCGGTGGTGCAATCACTAACTACTCTCGCCACGCTACGCGTCGTGTAGACCTAGTTATCGGTGTTTCTTACAGCGCTGACCTTAAACAAACTAAGCAAGTTATCCGTGATGTGCTAGAAAAAGATGAGCGTATCCTTAAAGATCCAGCAATCCAAATTGGTGTGCTGGCTCTAGCTGACTCTTCAGTAAACTTTGTGGTTCGCCCATGGTGTAAAACAGCGGATTACTGGGACGTTTACTTCGATTCTACTCAAGCAATCAAAGAAGCGTTAGACGAAGCAGGCATCGAAATTCCATTCCCACAAATGGATGTTCACTTGAACAAAGTAGAAGCTTAATCACTTCGATTGAGAACATAAAAAGCGAGGCGTTTGCCTCGCTTTTTTTATCTCTAGCGCTTTTATATTTCTAATAAAGTATTACTGCCGGCTAGGAGTAGTCGCTTGAGTTCTTTGCCTGCAAAACCGAAAGTCGATTCGGGTAAACCCGGGGTATAGAGCAATTCTTCATGTTGATAAAGTGCAGTATCCACAATGATAGTGACATGCTCTGGTAACCCTATCGGACAAACCGCACCGGGTACGCAGCCTAGTTGTTCGATCATTTCATCATCACTACAAATTGAAGGTCGTTTGCCGGTAATGGTTTTGATTTGTTTAGAGTCTAAACGCGAGTCTTTGTCGGTCAAGTATATGGCGTAACCTAACCCTTTCAGTTTGAGAAAAAGGCTCTTGGTGTGAGTGCCTGTCCAGCCGAGTTCAGCGGCAACTTTGATATCGGTTTCAAAGTCGAGAATGGCTTCATGCTGCCATTCTCGAAAGGGGATGGAGAGCGCACTAAACCGCTCTCGATTGAGTTGGTAGATTTTCTGGGGTGACTCCATGTCGTATTTCTTTCCTATTTTTCTTTACCAGTATTGGGTGATTAGCTCATTTGCGAGAGCAAAAGCGATAGTAAACATCATAACGGCAACCGCAATATCGATGCCTTTTTTCACTTTTGGTTTTGAGAGCGTCGGACCTAATTTCGCCGCACCTAATGACAGCGTGTAGAACCACGCAAATGATGCCATGATGGTTCCCATTGCAAATGCGATGCGATCGTTGCCTTCGAACTGACCACCGATGGATCCCAAGATCACCACAGTATCCAAGTATAGGTGTGGGTTCAAAACGGTGACGGCAAGTGCGCCAAGAATTACAGTGCGACGACCGCGTGCGACCACTTCACTTTTTGACTCCGATGCATCAGATGGTTTGAATGCGCTCTTTAGTGACAGCAAACCGTAAACGCTCAAGAAAGCGATACCACCTAATGTCACCGATGTCAGTAGGATTTCATTTTGCGACAGGATCGCACCGCCACCGAAAATACCGAGCGAAATGAAGATCATATCTAGGATGCTACAGATAGTCGCAGTCGTCAGGTGATGTTGACGCTTAATACCTTGGTTAAGGACGTACGCATTCTGCGCACCGATTGGAATGATCATCGTCGCACCTAAACCGAATCCTTGTAATAACACCCAAAAGCTCACAACACACCTCAAAAATTAGCAATAGAACAACAGAGAAATGGAAGATAAAGCTTTTATTGAAATAAGTATAATTAATGATTTTAATATATTATTAGTGTTACTTATCTTGTGTGTTTGACGTTTGTTAGGGAGGAAAAGCACGTGCGAGGATTGGATTATAAATGGATAGAAGCTTTAGATGCCGTCGTGCATCAAGGCAGTTTTGACCGAGCAGCAGAACACTTATTTGTTTCACAATCAGCTATTTCCCAGCGAATTAAACAGCTCGAAAAGTATCTTGCTCAACCTGTACTTATCCGTGAGCAACCACCAAAGCCGACACCGATTGGTAAGAAGTTACTTGGACTATATCGCCGCGTTAGACTTCTAGAGCATGAAATCCTCCCTGAACTGAAGAACGACACTACCACTCGCCCTGTACAACTCTCCTTGGCGACTAATGCAGATAGCCTCGCAACATGGTTGTTACCTGCGCTGCAGGATGTAATGAAGCATCGCCAAGTGGAGCTTAAGTTAACCATCTACGGTGAATCGCGCTCAATTGAAAAGCTAAGAAGTGGTGAGGTTGCAGGGGCTCTCAGTTTGGAATCTCAAGCCATCCCGGGCTGTCGTGCCGACTATCTCGGTCGCATCGATTATGTCTGTGTCGCCAACCCAGAATTTTATCAACGCTATTTCTCTGAAGGGGTTAACAATCAAACACTCGCGAAAGCGCCGGCGGTGTCTTACGACCAATATGATGATCTGCATAAGAAGTTTTTGACTGAACATTTCAACGTAAGACCTGACAGTGTCATTCATCACAACATTAGTAGCTCAGAAGCTTTCCTCAAGATGGCGTTAGCAGGTGTGGCTTATTGTTTGATTCCTCGATTACAGATCACCGATGAATTAGAAAATGGTAAGTTGATTGATATTACGCCGGGTTTTTTGATGTCCTATCGAATTTACTGGCACCACTGGCAGTTAGAAACGGGGGTTCTTCAAGAAATTTCACAAGCGATTATTGGTTACGCTCAACAACATTTACCGCAATAAGTTCCCAGTTGGCTCGCGTTTTAAGTTGAAATTACTGTGAAGTAACACAGTCAAAGTTGTGTTAGAAGTCGCGTAGGGCGCTTGGATAATTGACAGAAGTTTCTATGATGAGTCTATATACACTCCAGTTTATTGGTGTCTCTCCTCGTTGAAGCTAGGATACCAACTCAGTTGCTACAGTATTCACCGAATCTCTCGAGATGAGATCTGGCACTGGAGTGACCTTAATCTTTCAAAACGGATGGATTTGTCGAATGAAACTGTCTTCATGTTTATTGGCGTCTGCATTAAGCCTTACCAGTATTTCTGTGTTTGCGAGCGATGTACCAAGTTTTGCCCATGTATCAACCACTGGTTACGGTGAGGTAGTTGCAACACCAGATATGGCTACTTTTTCTGTGAAGGTAGTTGATACGACAATGACAGCAGAGCAAGCGAAGCAATCGGTCGACAATACAGTTGATGCGTTTCTTAAGAGCCTTGCAGATGCAGGTTTATCAAAAGATAACATTACTAGCTCAAACTTATACTTGGCTCCACAATATCACTACCCAAAATCGGGCAAGGCGGAACTTGTGGGTTACCGTGCATCACGTAGCATTGACGTGACGGTCAATGATCTTGCGAACTTGAATGAGTACTTGGACATGGCGCTGAAAGCCGGCATCAACCAAGTCGACAATATTCAGTTAAAAGTGAGCAACCAGTCTGAATATCAGCAAAAGGCACGCATGGCAGCGATTAAAGACGCGCAGAGTAAAGCTGCCTCATTAGCGACCGGATTTGATAAGAAGTTAGGAGACGTTTGGCAGATCAACTATAACCAAATGCATGCTCGCCCGGTATTGATGCGTTCAATGGCAATGGATGCAAGAGAAAGTACAAACAGTTACCAAGACTCTACACTCGTGATTCGTGACCAAGTGGATGTGGTTTACAGGCTGAAATAATGCTTAAGTAAATACGGACGAATAAAACGAAAAAAGGCAGGGAATCCCTGCCTTTTGTGTTTGTTCAAATAGATTAGTGAAGGATACGAGCACGGATTGTGCCTTCGATGCCTTTTAGTTTCACTAGTGCTTCTTCTGCGCGAGAAGTCTCAACGTCGATAACTACGTAACCGATCTCAGCGGCAGTTTGTAGGTACTGACCTGCGATGTTGATGCCGTCTTCAGCAAAGATGGTGTTGATTTGCGTCAGGATACCAGGGCGGTTTTTGTGGATGTGTAATAGACGTGAACATTCACGATGCTCAGGCAATGATACCTCTGGGAAGTTCACACTTGATAAGGTTGAACCGTTGTCAGAGTATTTCGCTAGTTTACCAGCAACTTCAACACCAATGTTTTCTTGCGCTTCTTGCGTTGAACCACCGACGTGCGGAGTTAAGATTACGTTGTCGAACTTCTGCAGTGGAGACTCAAACGCATCGGCGTTAGTTTTCGGCTCTACAGGGAACACGTCAATCGCTGCTCCTGAGATATGACCAGATTCTAAGCTATGACATAGAGCAGGGATGTCTACCACGGTACCGCGCGCGGCGTTGATAAAGATAGCGCCCGGCTTCATGCGAGCAAACTCTTCTTCGCCCATCATGTTCCTGGTTTCTGGTGTTTCTGGTACATGTAGAGAAATCACGTCACACTTGTTCAAAAGCTCACTCATAGTGAACACTTGCGTAGCGTTACCTAGCGACAATTTGTTTTCAATGTCGTAGTAGTAAACGCGCATCCCCAAGTTTTCTGCAATGATACCCAACTGAGTACCGATGTGACCGTAACCGATGATGCCCAGACGCTTACCACGTGCTTCGTAAGAACTGTCTGCACTCTTCTTCCAAATACCACGGTGCGCTAGTGCGTTCTTTTCCGGAATACCACGAAGAAGGAGTAGGATCTGACCTAATACTAGTTCAGCAACACTGCGCGTGTTTGAGAATGGTGCATTAAAAACAGGAATACCACGGCTTGCTGCCGCGCCTAAATCAACTTGGTTGGTACCAATACAAAAACAGCCAATTGCAACTAGCTTGTTCGCTGCATTGATCACTTCTTCCGATAAGTTCGTTCGAGAACGGATACCGATGAAGTGCACGTCTTTTACTGCTTCAATCAGTTCTTCTTCCGGAAGGGAACCTTTGTGATATTCAATGTTGCTGTAGCCAGCTGCTTGAAGAACTTCAACTGAAGAAGGGTGGAGTCCCTCTAGCAAGAGGATCTTAATCTTTTCTTTTTCCAGTGAAACTTTGGCCATTTTTCTCGTCCTTAAAATGGAAAGGTGGGCTAATGTGGCGCACATAAAGCAAAACTATTAAAAAGGGGATAATTAACAGTTTTGTCGGAAGACAAACGTTTCCTTGTGCGTCTTCTGTTCAATAAAGTAACAAAAAATTTTTGCTTTGGGTAAGAAAATTACGGAATAAGGCATGCTTTTCTTAGAAAAAGGAAGAAAAAACGGCGCCCTAGGGCGCCGTCTGTAATGAAATAACAGAAAATTTAAATCATCTAATGATTTATTCTTCTATTTTCGCACCTTCTGGTGTGCCAGTGATAACCACGTCTGCACCGCGGTGAGCGAATAGACCCACCGTTACTACGCCAGCAATGCCGTTGATCTTGTCTTCAAGTTCTTTCGGGTTAGTGATTTGCATGTTGTGTACGTCTAGGATCACGTTGCCGTTGTCTGTTGTTACACCTTCACGGTATGCAGGGTCACCACCTAGTTTTACCAATTCACGAGCCACGTAAGAGCGTGCCATTGGGATAACTTCTACAGGAAGTGGGAACTGACCAAGTACGTCAACGGCTTTTGTGCCGTCAACGATACATACGAATTTTTCTGAAATAGCCGCAACGATCTTTTCACGAGTCAGTGCAGCACCGCCACCTTTGATCATTTCACGCGCTGCGTTGATTTCATCTGCACCATCAACGTAGATATCTAGCATTGCTACGTCGTTACACTCGTAAACCTCGATACCAAGCTCTTTTAGACGCTCAGTAGAAGCAACAGAGCTAGACACTGCGCCTTTGATATCATCTTTGATACTGCCTAGGGCATCGATGAAGTGATTCACGGTAGAGCCAGTACCAACACCGACAATGCTGCCTTTCTCAACATATTTAAGTGCTGCCCAACCAGCCGCTTTCTTCATTTCATCTTGAGTCATGCCAATCTCCTGAATAGATGTTCGTTAACGTTTGCGGCGTGATTATAGCGGTTAAGCGTTACTTTTCCCATTGCCAGATTTGGCTTGGAGTCACGATCTTAGGTAATGGAATATCCCAACTTTCGACGGGAAGATGCTCGACATGCTGACAATCATGGGCGATGCCGATAGGTTTTGCGCCTTCTCCAGTACTAAACCAACGTGAAAGCGTCCGGTCGTAGTAGCCTCCGCCCATTCCCAGGCGATGCCCAACACTGTCAAATCCGACTAGTGGCGTGCAAATGACATCAAGCTCACGAACTGGTTTGAGGAAGCGGATATCAAGCGCAGGTTCTAAGATTCCGTATTTGTTGTATATCAACTGTTCATCATCGATGTATTGCAAGAAGAGCAATTGACCTTTAGAGAAAGGATGAATGACGGGCAGGTAAATCGACTTACCTTGCTGCCATAGTGATTCAATCAGAGGTTTGGTGTCTAACTCGCCATCGGCAGACAAATAGATAGCAATGTGCTGTGCGCTTTTGATTTCCGGTAACTGCGAAAACTGGTGAACGAGATCGAGTCCAGCTTGAAACTGAGTATCGCTGCAAAGTGCGTTGCGTTTTTCGCGGATAAGTTTGCGGAATTCTTGTCGAGATAGGTCAGACATAGAGAGGATACCCCAGGGTGCCGTTGAGGATTGTGGCCCTTGAACCAGCTGGTTCAAGGCGGATCAGCAATGATAACCGTAGGCTTCTCGGTGCATGCCAAGCTTGCTCAATAGCTATCAAGTACTAACCCTTTGGTATTGCTTATCGGCTCAGGGACTTAAATCCAACTGACGCACACCCCAGGGTAAATTTGGTATCTACTGCTATCCTTGCTTCACTTTACTAAGCGCGCTTTCTAAAGACGCGGTGAGCTTTTCCATTCGCTCAGTAATTTCTTGTTGCTGACCGTTAGATTCGTATGATTTGGTATGCAATTCATAGCAAATGTTCAATGCAGCAAAGGTCAGTAGCTGAATTTCATTGGTTACCTTAGTACGCTCGCTCATCTCTTTCAATCGACGATCAAGATCTTTAGCCGCTGTAATTAGTGACTCTTCTTGCCCCGCAGGACAATTCACTCGTGTCATTTTGCCAAGGATTTCAACGTCGATCGCTTGATTGCTCATGATGAATAAACTCTATATTCGCGCTATCTAAGGCGTTGCGTTATACAACTACCGAGGAGGAAACTATAGGAAAACCGCTATTAAGATTCAAGCATTTCCCTTCACAGAAAGAAAAATGGTGAAGTGATCACACAGGAATTGGGCAAATTGCTCAAATGGTGTCCAAAATTGAATTTGATAGCCGTTTCAGCCGACTAGGCTTGATGGTAGGATATGTCGATACATTATTACGCAAGAATGAGCCAAGATTATGAGTGAAATCACCCTTCCTGAATACCAATCTATTGCTGCCGAATTGAAATCTGCAAGCCTTGCTGTGACACCAGCAGAGTTGCATGGTCTACTTGTTGGCATGCTCAGTGGTGGATTGGCGATTAACGACCAAACCTGGCAACCAATTCTGTTTGATTACACCAACGAAGGTATGGGCTGGCCATCAAGCGCATTAGCACTGGCACAAAGCGTGTTCCAAGTAACCGTTAACGAGCTAACTGGCACTTCTATGGAGTTGTCTTTGCTGCTTCCTGATGAAGCGGGTGAAGAAGGTTTGTTCGCACTAGCAGATGGTGTGTCTGATTTTGTGAACCACTTTATCTCAGGAATGGGTTTAGCGGGTATTGCGATTGATAAAGCGTCAGACGATGCAAAAGAAGCCTTAGCGGATCTAGAAGAAATTGCCAAACTGGGCATTGATGAAGATGATGATCTAGGCGAGCAAGCACTATTGTTAGAGCAAGTAATCGAACACGTTAAAGCCTGCGTATTAACTATTCATGCAGAGTTTGGTGCTCGTCCTGAAAGCAACGAAAACAAACCAACGATTCATTAATCACTTGTTTCCCATTATCGAATAGCTTCTAGAGGTTAGCATGAGGCAATATGACGTTGTAATTGCTGGTGGAGCCATGGCAGGTGCCACACTTGCGTTGGCAATCGACCGTTTATCTAAAGGCGCGCTGCAAATTGCGGTTGTTGAGCCTTTTAAAGCTCAATCGGATCAACATCCGGGCTTTGATTCGCGCTCGATTGCTTTGTCCTACGGTACCGTTAACATTCTGCGTCACTTGCAGTTGTGGTCTGCTATCGAGCCTTGTGCAACTCCAATTGAACATATTCATGTTTCTGACCGCTCTCATGCGGGCATGACTGAGATTACCAAGCACGAAGTTGGCGTTGAAGCCCTTGGCTACGTAGTGGAACTTGCCGATGTAGGTCGTGTCTACCAAGAACTCTTGGATAAGAGCAAAGCAATCACTCTGTTTTGCCCTGATTCGGTTGCGAACATCGAGCGTGAGAAAGACAAAGCACACATTGAGTTAAGCAGCGGTGAGAAGCTGGAAGCTAAGTTGCTAGTGGCTGCTGATGGCGCTGTGTCGCAATGTTGCCAGCAAATCGGTTTAGAGTTGTCTGAGCATGATTTCGACCAAGTGGCAGTGATCGCGAATATTGTGACGCAAGAGCCTCATCAAGGTCGCGCTTTTGAACGCTTTACAGAGAATGGTCCAGTCGCACTGTTGCCGATGAGTGATAACCGTATGTCGTTAGTATGGTGTCTGCGTCCTGAAGAAGCGCAAAGCGTCGTGAACTTGTCTGACGCAGAGTTTCTTGAGCGCTTGCAGAACGATTTTGGTTGGCGACTAGGTGCGATGCAGAAAGTCGGACAACGCGCGAGCTATCCGCTTCTTCTGCGTCATCGTAAGCAGAACATTTCGCACCGCTTTGCTATTGTCGGCAATGCTGCACAAACGCTTCATCCGATTGCTGGGCAAGGCTTCAACCTTGGTATTCGTGATGTGGCATCATTAGCGGAAGAGGTGGTTAAGCAAGCTGAAGATGCCGGTCGCTACCAAGGTTTGATGCGATTTAGCCAGCGCCGTGAAGATGATCGCAGCGAAACGATTTGGTTAACTAGCTCTCTCGTGCATATTTTCTCAAATGATTTACCGGCGATGCGAATTGGGCGTAACCTTGCTCTCGCAACGATGGATAACCTTTCTACTTTTAAGCAGCCGCTGCTACGCCATACACTTGGTCTAGTGAAACGATAAACGGCAACGAATTAGGTAACAAAAGCAATGATGCAAAGTGTAGATATCGCCATCATCGGTGGTGGAATGGTGGGTTTAGCATTAGCTGCCGCTTTTAAGGACAGTGACCTGCGAGTAGCCGTTATCGAAGGTGCAGTGCCAAACGACACCCTAAATGAACTGCCAGATGTACGTGTGTCGGCGTTGAGCCGTTCAAGTGAAACCATCCTTCGCAAGCTTGGTGCTTGGCAAGGTATCGAGCAGCGTCGCGCTTCACCATACCATGCGATGGAAGTGTGGGAGCAAGACAGCTTCGCGAATATCGCATTTGATGCGCAGAGCATGGCTCAACCGGATCTTGGTCATATCGTTGAAAATCGCGTAATTCAATTGGCGCTGCTAGAGCAAGTTCAAAAGCTCGATAACGTGACGCTGTTTATGCCTGCTCGTTGTGCAACGCTTGCGGTGGGTGAGCAAGAAAGCTGGCTAACGCTCGATAATGGTCAAGCTATGACAGCGAAGTTAGTGGTTGGCGCTGATGGTGCAAATTCTTGGCTGCGTAACCAAATGGATATCCCACTAACGCATTGGGATTACGGTCATAGCGCGCTTGTTGCGAACGTGAAAAACGCTGACCCACACAACAGTGTTGCGCGTCAGATCTTTACACCGCAAGGTCCATTAGCTTTCCTTCCAATGTCTGATCCTCACATGTGTTCGATTGTTTGGTCTACCGATCCAAATCGCGCAGAGCAACTGCTGGCGATGAACGAGCAAGAGTTTAATAAAGCACTGACTAGCGAATTCGATGCGCGTTTAGGCTTGTGTGAAGTAGTTGGCGAACGTGCAGCATTCCCACTTAAGATGCGTTATGCGCGTGACTTTGTGGTTGAACGCGTGGCGTTAGTTGGCGATGCTGCCCATACCATTCATCCGCTGGCAGGGCAGGGTGTGAATCTTGGTTTATTAGATGCAGCAAGCTTAGCGCAAGAAGTGTTGGCACTGTGGAAGCAAGGGCAAGACATTGGCACCAAACGTAATCTACGTGGTTACGAGCGTTGGCGTAAAGCCGAAGCGGCGAAGATGATAGCGGCAATGCAAGGCTTCCGTGATCTGTTCTCTGGTGAGAATCCTGCCAAGAAGTTGGTTCGTGGTATTGGTTTGAGCCTAGCAGGACAACTGCCGGGTGCGAAAGATGAAATCATGAAGCGTGCATTAGGTTTGAAAGGCAACCTGCCGGAACTAGCGCGTCAATAAATACGTTCTTCGCTTCGCAAACAAAAGATACAAAAAAGGCTGGTTAATCCAGCCTTTCTTTTTACATCGATGTTTAAGCTAAGCGTATGCGCATCTGAGCTTCATAATCTCTTGGTTAATCTCTTTTACTGCCTGAAAGTGACGTTTCTCAGCTTTCTCTGGCAACATCAATTTTCCGTTATCAAACTCGAACTTACCGACTCCGTAAATATAAATTCTTCCTTTAAAAAGACGACTTATGTGTTTAGCAATCATACCTGGTGTATAGCGCTTAAACAGTCTCATATTTACTCTTCCTTATCTCTTACCTAGCCCAGTTATTCTACGTTTTTCGCGTAAAAATTATTGTGACAGCAATAGTATTAAGTGCAGTTGAGGTACTTGGCTTTAGAGATTTGTGCTGCCTTAGACAAATTGACAGAGTCATATCTCAAATAGCGTGAGGATTACCTCAAAAAATCATTATCGAAGGAACCAGTCCTTGAGTCCTCCTGTTCTTACGTGGTGCATTAAGCATCAGTTTTGTTACAGAAATAAGAATAGAAGGAAAATGATTGTTTGCTAAATGTTTTTACTCAATGGGTTGCATTTTGTTCGTTTTGACGAGGTTGAAACCTCAAATGCATTGCTTTCATTGAGTTAGAGGAAAGAAAAGGGAAAAAGTTCCACGCAAAAAAAAGCCCGCTTCGGCGGGCGAATAGTCACAGATGCATTACACAAAAGTGGACGACTGACTTAATGAACGCTGTCATACAAGTCAGCAGATTCACTTTACGTTAGCTAAGTCGTTGTTGAAAACTTAACCAACGAATTCAGCATATACGAGTTTTTTATGTGTGACTATTTATGTTTTAAAAATGATTAAAAATTCTCAAGTGTAATCGGAGAGATATGAGTGAGATCACGCAGGAGTGAGAATCCTGCGCTTGATTACATGTTAGCGACAGATATCAGCCATGGTTGGTTGGCATAATTGGATTAGATCATCGATGGATAGCGCTAAGCCAGCCATACGATCTCCGCTGCTAATGGTGATTTCTTTTTCTTCAAGCAAACTTGGGTCAAATACGATCGGCATGTAGCGTTTTAGGAGGAGTGGTGTGACAGTACCAATCTTGTATCCGGTAATCGCTTCTACGTCCGCTTGATCAACGCACGTCATACGACGGCACTGCAGTAATGCGCGCACCTTCTTTGGATCAACGCTACGATCACCTGGTGTACAAGCAAGCGCATATTGGTTCCCCATATCGCGCAAAAGAATCGCTTTGACCATTTGAGAGGGGCGAATGCCGCGTTGTTGTGCGGCATCCTCAATGGTTGTTGCTGGCCTTTGATGAGGAAGAAGGCGGTACTCGATGTTTTGGTCCGCCAAAAACTGCATCAAAGGGGTATGAATGGTATTACTCATCGTCAAGGCTGTACGGCAATGCTGCGATTTCCCATTCACACTCAGGTTGAGCAACCAAGCGCAAACGAGTGTCATCGTCTAGGTTGTTTGGCAGTACAATGAGTCCCATCGCTTGGTTGTCGCTGAATTGGTAATGCGTGAGCAACGCACCCACTGAACGCCAATTTTCACCGACGCTACGTTCCAGTTCGATTGCACCTTCACCTAAGGCTTCAGCGGTTGCACCTTTAACAATGTACATTGCACGTTTGTTGGTACCGCGGTATTTCGCGCGCGCTACGGTTTCTTGACCTGTGTAGCAGCCTTTCGTAAAGCTGATGCCCCCAAGCGCTTGTACGTTTAGTGCTTGTGGAATGTGCTCGTTTTGCGCGTCTGCTGCCACGTATGGTAGTGCTGCTTCAATATCGAAACGGGTCCAAAGCTCATGGGTTGTTAGTGTTGCTTGGCTATCTTCCACTAACGATTGTGCTGCTTCTGCTGTAAGCGCAAGCAACCAGCGGTTTGAAGCCACTTTGACTGCAGTGCCTCCTTCAACTGTACGCACGTCGCCAGAATCAGCATTTAGGGTTGAGATGAACGCATCAGCATTCTCACCAGCAACACCCAGCACAACGTCGCTAGACTTTTCGATGGTCACTTTCGAGAACACCGCGTACTTTTTGATTTCTTTTAGTTCCACTTCAATCGCAGATTTCGGCTGAACCATTGCATAGCCATCGTTATGGTGGAATAGGCGGAAGACACTCCACACTTTACCTTTCGCATCACAATGTGCACCCAACATTGATTGGTCTTTCTCAAGAGAAACCACATCGCAGGTAACTTGACCGTGTAGGTACGACTTTTTGTCGTCTCCAATCATGGTGATCATACCCAGGTTATCCAATAGCGAGATAGACAGCTCAGGTAGTGCGTCTTGTGTCGATAGGTTCAGCGGTGAAAAGCGAGTTTGCCATTCCATGATTACAATGCCTTTTGAAGATATTTTTCAGATATGTTAAATGCAGAATCGGCATTTGTCAGCACTCAATATATCCACTCAATTTTAAGGTGTTTGGCTTTGCTGAACGTTTGTTTATTAAATGCGTTCAGGATTTGCGGCGACTTGGCTACATATTGTGACCCGCACACTAGTGACGTTGCACATCCCTTGTTACACTCCGCACTAAGAACAAGACATCTATGAAGGAATACTGAATGTACACTGCGGAAGAAAAGGCGCGTATTAAATGGGCTTGTCGTCGTGGCATGCTTGAGCTTGACGTGGTGATTATGCCGTTTTTTGAAGAGTGCTTTGATGCACTAAATGAGCAAGAGCAGCGTGATTTCGTCTCACTACTAGAATGCGATGACCCCGATCTGTTTACTTGGGTGATGGGCCACGGTCGTAGCGAAAATCTAGGTCACGCTTCGATGGTCGATAAAATTGTCGCACACAACCTCAGCAAGGTTCGTTAATCTTAAGGTTAACACTTCTTTATACGCCCAAATTGCCAACCAACTTCTTCTCCTAGGTTGCGTTTGGGCGGTTATCTGCTCTGATATCCCACTCGTCTTATCAACTTATCTGTTACTACTGATTATCCGTTGCCAATTGCAAGGTGGCTTTGTCGTGCCTTCAGCCTGCGGCGGTTGGTATTTGCATCGTGATGGCACAGTACGCAATGACAAACAAACTTCGACAATATCGAGTGTTGATGTGTCGGCGGCGGCGTTCAAAGTCACGTTTGAATTAGTGTCGGGTGAGAAAGTCACGATTTGGCGAGACAGTTGTGAAGACGTGGCATATCGTCAACTGTGTTTGATATTACGACAATGGAAAATGGGAGCCGAAGCTCCCATTTGATCTTATATCTGACTGTTACTTTTAGTGTCAGAGCTATTTGTTTGGCGTAAGAATCGTTGGACCGCTGTTTTCTAGCTGGTTTGGATAATCCAAGGTGTAGTGCAGACCGCGACTCTCTTTACGCTGCATCGCGCAACGCACCATTAGCTCTGCGACTTGCAGAAGGTTACGTAGCTCTAGCAAGTTGTTTGATACGCGGAAGTGACTGTAGTACTCGTGCGTTTCTTGTTGCAGCATCTGGATACGGCGCAGTGCGCGTTCAAGACGTTTATCGGTACGAACGATGCCCATGTAATCCCACATAAATAGGCGCAGCTCATGCCAGTTGTGTTGGATGATCACTTCTTCATCACTGTTGGTCACTTGGCTTTCATCCCAACATGGAACCTGCGGTGCGAGTTCTACTTCGTTGTGATGTTTTAGGATGTCTTTGGCTGCCGACCATGCGTAAACCACACACTCAAGTAGTGAGTTCGATGCCATACGGTTCGCACCGTGTAAGCCCGTGTAGCTCACTTCACCAATCGCGTAGAGGTTCTTCAGATCGGTATGGCCGTTTTGATCGACCATGACGCCGCCGCACGTGTAGTGCGCCGCAGGTACGATTGGGATTGGCTCTTTAGTCATGTCGATACCCAAATCCATCAAACGAGAGTAGATGGTTGGGAAATGCTTAGTAATGAAATCTGCTGGCTTATGGCTGATGTCGAGATACATGCAGTCAGCACCTAAGCGCTTCATTTCGAAGTCGATAGCGCGAGCCACGACATCACGTGGAGCAAGCTCTTTACGCTCGTCGAAATCCGGCATAAAACGTGAACCGTCTGGACGACGTAAATACGCCCCCTCACCACGCAATGCTTCAGTCAACAAGAAGTTACGTGCTTCTGGGTGGTAAAGACAGGTTGGGTGGAATTGGTTGAACTCTAGGTTCGCAACACGACAACCTGCACGCCACGCGATTGCGATACCATCACCAGATGACACGTCTGGGTTAGAAGTGTATTGGTAAACTTTGGAAGCGCCGCCCGTTGCGAGAACAACAAATTTAGCGCGAACAGTTTCAACTTGTTCTTCGTTGCGGTTCCAAATATAAGCGCCAATGATCTTGTTTTTGTCGCCGCCGATTTTATCTTCGGTGATCAAATCCAGAGCATTATGGCGCTCAAGAACATGAATGTTTGGGTGGCTGTGTGCATTGTCTTGTAGAGAGGTTTGCATTGCCATGCCAGTGGCATCAGCAGCGTGCAAAATACGTCGACGGCTGTGACCGCCTTCGCGAGTTAAGTGATAACGTGGCTCATCGTCAGAATCATCATCTTCACGATCGAATGGTACACCACCATCAATCAACCACTGTACACACTCTTTTGAGTTTTCCGCGATGAACTTAACTGTCTCTTCATCACAGATTCCATCCCCGGCAATTTGCGTATCTTCAACGTGAGACTCAATAGTGTCCGACTCATCGAATACGGCAGCGATACCACCTTGCGCGTAATACGTTGCGCCTTCGCTGCGCGGTCCTTTACTTAGAACCATTACCTTACAGTGGTTTGCGACACGCAAAGCCAACGACAAGCCCGCGGCGCCACTCCCTACCACTAACACATCACATTCATGTTCACGATTTGTGTTCATATTACTTTTACAATCCCAAGCTAAGGTAACAAGGCTACCTTGTGTATATTTTGCACACCATGTGCATTCCATTAACGCGACATCCGTCGCTAAGGGCTAAGTTGGGAGACGTATCGAAATCGGCGTTACCTTGGTGACTTCAGCCACTCTTATTTTGCCATGCCTTGGGCATGCAGATGCTTCCTGAGTTTTGTTTGTAACGCGATGTTCTGATAGCCATTAGCCATGCAAATGAAAAGTAATAGTTTGTCAATGCCATTGCTTTTCTATGCTCTACCCAGCACAATCTGGGACAGAGATCATCCATTATACCCATTTCCCCACCAGTATGCTCGCTTGTCAAAACGAGACTTAAGTCGGACGAGGAGCGGGATTTGGCTAGTGACATCACACTGTGAAAAAACAATGACAAAAAATTTGAGAAACCATGGAACTTTCTCATTCACGTCAGGGTCACAATAGTGCTCAAGTAAGCAGTGGTGTCAATACTACGTTTTGCATAATTAGTACCCATATCTGAGAAGAGTAGGGGCATAACAAATAGGAGTATCCGCTCGAATGAACGAGCAGCTGACCGATCAAGTATTGATTGAGCGAGTTCAGAATGGCGATAAGCAAGCATTCAACCTGCTGGTAACAAAGTACCAGAACAAGGTATGTAACCTTATCTCCAGATACGTAAGTAATCCTGGCGATGTTCCAGATGTAGCACAAGAAGCGTTTATCAAGGCTTACCGAGCTATCCCTAGTTTTCGTGGGGAGAGTGCGTTTTACACGTGGCTGTATCGCATTGCAGTGAATACTGCGAAAAATCACATCGTTGCTCAAGGTCGTAGACCACCTGCAACAGACGTTGATGCTGAAGAAGCTGAATTTTACGAAACAGGTAATGCACTTAAAGAAATTTCGAACCCTGAGAACTTAACGTTGTCCAAAGAATTGCAACGGGTAGTGTTCAGTGCAATCGAAGCCTTACCTGAAGATTTAAAAACCGCAATGACTCTGCGCGAGCTTGATGGCTTGAGCTACGAGGAAATTGCTGAAGTAATGGATTGCCCGGTAGGAACGGTACGATCGCGTATCTTCCGTGCTCGTGAGGCGGTGGAAAAGAAAATCAAACCTCTTTTGCAGCGCTAGTACAAGTGATAACTATGGTGAAAATAATGGCTGACAAAGAAAAACTTTCAGCTCTCATGGATGGAGAATTGGTCGATAAGGCTTTAATTCAAGAATTAGAGCAAGACCAAGAGAGCCGTGATGCTTGGCAGAACTATCACCTGATTGGTGATGTGATGCGAGGCGAAGCGCCAGCAAAGCCTGAGTGGAATATTGCTGAAAGCGTAGCGTTAGCGTTAGAAGACGAGCCTGTGCATCGTGCTATCGATTCGCGCAGTGCTAACGTAATTTCAATTAACGACGCGCCAAAAGAGTCGCAACCAGAGCCACAAAAAGCGAAACGCCAGTTGCCTGCATGGTTGACTCAGTTTGGTCAAGTTGCCGTTGCTGCGTGTGTGTCACTTGTTGTGATATTAGGCGTTCAACAGTACGGCGGTAGCGACCCAATGTCGCCGCAAGCTGACCAACTTCCTGTGCTTCAGACTGTGCCATTTGCGGGCAGCGCTGAACCAGTAAGCTTGACGCGTGAATCCGTAGAGCGTTCCGTTGGTGAAGCAAATATGCAAGAGCAACGCAAACGCGTTCATGCTATGCTTCGTGACTACGAACTGCAGCTAAGAATTAACAGTGATGCGTCTCAACAAGATGCACATCTGACACCGGATATTGAATGAAAAAATTTCTGATCAGCGCTTGCGCTCTGTTCAGTCTGATGTCTTCGCAAGCCTTTGCTGGTGATAAGCCAGCGGAGGCTTTATTGCATCAAATGAGCGAGGCGAGCAAGAATTTAAGCTACGAACTCTCTTATATCCTTATCAAAAAGAACAGCATTGAACCTTTGCTGTATCGTCACGCGACTCACGACAAAGACCAGTACGCACATCTTGTGTATTTGAGTGGTCCTGTACGTGAAGTGATCCGTCGCGGCACAGAAGTAAGCTATATCGAAACTGGCGCAGAACCGTTTACCATCGAATCGGGTAAAATGGTTGCTCCAATCATGCCGATGCTGAACGCTAACATCGACGAGCTAAACTTGTACTACGACTACGTAAAAGTAGGTCGTGCCCGTGAGGCTGGTGTTCCAACACAAGTGCTGCGCATCGTGCCAAAAGATGGGCTACGTTACTCTTACGTATTGTGGATTGATGAGAAGAGTAAACTGCCACTGCGTGCTGATCTCGTTGATCGTGATGGTGAAATGCTTGAGCAGTACCGTACTATTTCTTACTCAGTGAACCCTAAGATTGGTGAACTGATGAGTGGTTTGGAAGAGGTTCAATTACCCGCGGTTCTGACAATGCCAAAAGGCGATATCGGTACCAGTAACTGGACCGTGGGTTGGACACCGGAAGGGTTCCATCCAAATGAACTGAACCGTTACCGCATGGCAGTGACTGACCAAATGGTAGAAAGCCAACTTTACTCTGATGGACTATTTAGCTTTTCAGTGTATGTAGCTGACAAAGACGAGCACTCGTTGAAAGGTCAACTGGTTCGTCAAGGTCGCCGTACATTGCACAGCTTTGTCAGCGGAAACCATGAAATCTCAGTTGTTGGTGATATTCCGCCGGCAACGGCTCAGCGTATCGCACAATCGGTCACTTTTAATGTAACAAAGAGTGAAGTGCAATGATGACTGCATTGGCTACCGTGACGGGCGTTCACCGTCACGGTCAGCAATATGATGTCGATATCAGCTGCGAGCAACAGACCAGTTGCAGCAGCTGTTCATCGCAAAAAAGCTGCGGCACAGGCGTGGTTACCAAAGCGATCGGTAACAAAACGCTGTCGTGGCATTTGCGTACCCCAAAATCCGTCAAAGTTGGTCAGGTCGTGGAAATTGGTTTCCCCGAAGCAAGCCTGATCAAATCAGCTATGGCGGTCTACCTTCTTCCTTTGTTTGGTTTGATTCTCGGTGCTGTAATTGGCAACTTCCTGCTAGTACCTTTAACCGCAGGCGGTGAGGTCATTACCATCCTAGCTTCGGTATTGTTCGCAGCTGGTGGTATGTGGCTCGCAAAACGTGTGTCACGCCCACTAGAAGATGAGTCAAAACGCCAAGTCACCCTCATTCGAGTTCTCGGTGAACCTATTCAATAAGTTCTAGACTTTAAATAAGGTGCGCCCGTTAACGAAATTGGGTAGAATCTGCCAACTTGATTGAAATGCCGTCAACAGACGGCTTTCTTACTGTCCCTATTTGTAAAGAGTTAGTCACCCTAAATCTATGAAGCACATTCGTAACTTTTCGATTATCGCCCACATCGACCATGGTAAGTCGACCCTATCTGACCGTCTAATCCAAGTTTGTGGTGGATTAAGCGATCGTGAAATGGCCGCACAGGTTCTGGATTCTATGGATCTTGAACGTGAGCGTGGTATCACCATCAAATCTCAGAGTGTGACGCTGAACTACACCGCTAAAGACGGCGAAACGTACCAGTTGAACTTCATCGATACTCCGGGACACGTTGACTTTGCGTACGAAGTATCACGTTCTCTAGCTGCTTGTGAAGGCGCGCTACTGGTGGTTGACGCAGGTCAGGGTGTAGAGGCTCAAACCCTAGCTAACTGTTACACCGCAATCGAAATGGATCTAGAGGTTGTGCCAATCCTGAACAAGATTGACCTACCAGCTGCTGATCCCGAGCGTGTAGCGGAAGAAATTGAAGAGATCGTTGGTATCGATGCAATGGAAGCAACCCGCTGTTCTGCGAAGACAGGTCTAGGTGTTGACGACGTTCTAGAAAACATCGTATCAGCAATTCCAGCACCAGAAGGTGATCCAGACGCGCCACTTCAAGCGCTGATCATCGACTCATGGTTCGATAACTACCTTGGCGTTGTTTCTTTGGTTCGAATTAAAAACGGTTCACTGAAGAAAAACGACAAGATCAAAGTAATGAGCACAGGTCAAACTTGGGGTGTGGATCGTCTAGGTATCTTCACGCCTAAGCAAGTGGACACTGATGTTCTGCGTACTGGCGAAGTAGGCTGGGTAGTTTGTGGTATCAAAGACATCCTAGGCGCACCAGTAGGTGATACGCTGACACTAGCGAAAAACGGCAGCGAGAAGCCACTTCCAGGCTTTAAGAAAGTAAAACCTCAGGTATACGCGGGTCTGTTCCCAGTATCTTCTGATGATTACGAAAACTTCCGTGACGCACTAGGTAAACTTAGCCTAAACGATGCATCGCTATTCTACGAGCCAGAAAACTCAGCAGCACTTGGCTTTGGTTTCCGTTGTGGTTTCCTTGGTATGCTGCACATGGAAATCATCCAAGAGCGTCTAGAGCGTGAATACGATCTTGACCTAATTACAACGGCACCAACGGTAGTTTACGAAGTAGAACAAACTAACGGTGAGACTCTGTACGTTGATAGCCCTGCAAAACTGCCAGCGGTTAACGACATCGAAGAGATCCGTGAGCCTATCGCGCGCTGTAACATCCTAGTACCAGCTGACTACCTAGGTAACGTAATCACACTATGTGTTGAGAAGCGTGGCGTACAGGTGGACATGGTTTACCACGGTAACCAAGTTGCGATCACTTACGACATCCCAATGGCAGAAGTGGTACTGGACTTCTTCGACCGTTTGAAGTCGACATCACGTGGCTACGCGTCTCTGGATTACAACTTCCAACGCTTTGAAGCATCGAACATGGTACGTGTAGACGTACTACTGAACGGCGACAAAGTGGATGCGCTAGCGCTGATTACGCATAAAGATCAGTCTCAGACTCGTGGTCGTCAGCTTGTTGAGAAAATGAAAGAGTTCATTCCTCGTCAGATGTTCGACATCGCGATCCAAGCGGCTATCGGTAACCACATCATCGCACGTTCTACAGTGAAACAGCTACGTAAGAACGTAATCGCGAAATGTTACGGTGGTGACGTGAGCCGTAAGAAGAAACTTCTGAAGAAACAGAAAGAAGGTAAGAAACGTATGAAGCAGATCGGTAACGTAGAGCTGCCTCAAGAAGCGTTCCTAGCAATTCTTCACGTTGGTAAAGACTAGAGTTGAACTATCTCGTGCTCTTGTCTGTCATAAGACGTTAGATAGTAAAATAAGTGAAAGGGTTTCGGCTCTTTCACTTTCGTATTTTTAGATAAGGGAATTTAATGGCGAATACATTCTCACTGATTCTAGTTATCGTGACTTTGGTAACTGGCGTAGTTTGGCTACTAGAAAAGCTGGTGTTTGCGAAAAAACGTCAAGCGAAAGTAGCGGAGATCCAAGCGCAAACAACCAATGGTCTGGATGCGGTGACGCTACAAAAAGTAGAAAGCCAACCGTGGTGGGTAGAGAACAGCGTTTCTATCTTCCCAGTGATTGCATTTGTATTGGTATTACGTTCTTTTATCTATGAACCGTTCCAAATCCCTTCAGGCTCAATGATGCCAACCCTACTAGTAGGTGACTTCATTTTGGTGGAGAAATACGCGTACGGATTGAAAGATCCGGTATGGCGCACGCAGCTAGTGGAAACTGGCAAGCCTGAGCGTGGCGACATCGTGGTATTCAAGTACCCACCACAGCCAAACGTTGACTACATTAAACGTGTGGTAGGTTTGCCTGGTGATACCGTTCGTTACTCTGCGGATAAGCAGGTATGTATTCAATCGAAAGGTGAGTCATCTTGTAAGCCAGTTAAGCTGAACAATGTTGAAGAAAGTCAATTCATCCAAAACGGTATTCCTCTGATTCAGATGAATGAAAAACTGGGTGAAGTTGAGCACCAAATTTTGGTGAACCCATTAACTCGTGACCGCGTGCAGAACTACCAACCACGTCCAGGTGTTAACGAGTGGGTTGTACCACAAGGTCAGTACTTCGTTATGGGTGATAACCGTGACAACAGTGCTGACAGCCGTTACTGGGGCTTTGTTCCAGAAGCAAACTTAGTCGGTAAAGCTGTTGCGATCTGGATCAGCTTCGAGTTTGATCGTGGCGCAGATAGTGTTCTACCTTCATGGATTCCAACTGGTGTGCGTTTTAACCGCGTCGGTGGCATTCACTAACCATTACATATCGAGAGAGTATGAATTCTCCAATTGAGAAACTAGAGAGAAAGCTCGGCTACCAATTTAAGGATGCTGGGCTTATCAACTTGGCGCTGACTCACCGCAGCGCCAATAGTAAGCACAATGAACGTCTTGAGTTTCTGGGCGATTCAATTTTAAGTTTTGTCATCGCTGATGATCTGTACCATCGTTTCCCGAAAGTGAACGAAGGTGACATGAGCCGTATGCGCGCGACCTTGGTTCGTGGGCACACATTGGCGGAACTGGGTCGTGAATTCGATCTAGGAGATTATTTAAAATTAGGTCCAGGTGAATTGAAGAGTGGCGGATTCCGCCGAGACTCTATTCTAGCCGATGCGGTAGAAGCCATTATTGGTGCGATTTACCTTGATAGTGATATTGAACAAGTTCGCGGTATCGTACTGAGCTGGTACAACTCGCGTCTTGAGGCGATTAAGCCTGGTGTATCACAAAAAGATCCAAAAACTCGCCTACAAGAGTTCCTGCAAGGCAGAAGAAAACCGCTGCCTGTCTACACAGTGACTAATATTAAAGGTGAAGCGCACAACCAAGAGTTCACGGTTGAGTGTGACGTAGCAGGTGTGGATAAGCCTGTAATCGGTAAAGGCACCAGCCGCCGCAAGGCAGAACAAGCGGCTGCAGAAACGGCACTTGAGCAATTAACGAATGGCTGATAACGAATTCGACATTGATGCGTTTTTCGCATCACACGGTGAAGTAAGTTCACCAGAGAACCAACACTGTGGCTTCATTGCGATTGTTGGTCGTCCAAACGTAGGTAAATCGACGCTTCTGAACAAAATCTTGGGTCAGAAGATTTCGATCACGTCTCGTAAACCGCAAACGACGCGTCACCGCATCATGGGTGTGGATACAGATGGTGATTACCAAGCGATCTACGTAGATACGCCGGGACTTCACATTGAAGAGAAGCGTGCGATTAACCGCTTGATGAACCGTGCAGCCAACTCATCTCTAAGTGATGTGAACCTAGTATTCTTCTTGGTCGACGGTACGCATTGGACCAAAGACGACGAGATGGTGCTGACTAAGCTTCAAAAGTCGAACTTCCCTGTTGTGCTTTGTGTGAACAAGGTAGACAACGTGCAAGATCGTAACGAAGTGATGATGCACATGGCCGAGATGTCGAAGAAGATGGACTTCGTTGACGTTGTGCCAATCTCTGCAAAGCAAGGTAAGAACATCGACGTACTGCGTAAGCACGTTCGCGATCACTTGCCAGAAGCAACGCACCACTTCCCAGAAGAATACGTAACAGACCGTTCTCAGCGTTTCATGGCGTCTGAAATCGTGCGTGAAAAACTGATGCGTTTTACTGGTGAAGAGCTGCCATACTCGGTAACGGTTGAGATTGAGCGTTTCGATTACAACCCAGAAACGGACGGTTTCCATATCAACGCCCTGATTCTTGTTGAACGTAATGGTCAGAAGAAAATGGTGATTGGTAAAGGCGGCGAGAAGATCAAGACAATTGGTCGTGAAGCGCGCCTAGATATGGAAGAGCTATTCGGTCGTAAGGTTTACCTAGAGACTTGGGTAAAAGTGAAATCTGGTTGGGCAGACGACGAACGTGCACTGCGCTCACTAGGTTACATTGACGATCTATAAGCTTGGTTGCTTGTAAGTTTGGTAACGAAGACACTTCGTTCCAACATCGACTAAAATATAATATCGATTAGAATAAGGAGCCGCTTGGCTCCTTATTTTTTATTACCGACTTAGGCACACAGATTGAAATGAGCAACCAGTCTTCAGAAGGCTTCCAACGCTGCTTTGTATTGCACCGACGCCCTTACAGTGAATCGAGCTTGATCCTTGATGTATTCAGCGAGGAGTATGGTCGTATCACGTTGATGGCGAAAGGTGCGCGCAGCAAACGCTCTAATCTTAAAGGGGCATTACAGCCCTTCACGCCACTATTGCTGAAATGGTCCGGCAAAGGTTCAATGAAAACCTTACGTCAGGCTGAGCCAATCAGTTTGGGTTTGCCGTTGTTTGGGATAAACCTTTACTCCGCAATGTACGTAAATGAATTAGTCGGGCGCGTGTTAATGGCGGAAGTGCCGATGCCTGCGCTGTTTCATGATTACCTGCATGCACTAACGGAATTGGCTCAGAGTGATAACCCTGAACCGGGCTTGCGTCGTTTTGAACTGGCTCTGCTGTCTTCAATGGGCTATGGCGTTGATTTCTTGCATTGTGCCGGGACGGGTGAGCCTGTCGATCCTGAGATGACTTACCGTTATCGTGAACAAAAGGGATTCATAGCTTCAGTAAGGCGCGACAATCTGACATTTTTAGGTAATGAATTGATTGCGATTAGTGAACGGCGATTCGTCACTAAAGAGCAATTAAAAGCGGCGAAACGCTTTACACGTATGGCATTAAAGCCGTATCTTGGCGGCAAACCTTTAAAAAGTCGCGAATTATTTATTCAGACATATCGAGCACGGAGTAACGGAAAATGAGCTCAATCTACTTAGGCGTTAATATCGACCATATTGCCACTCTACGTAATGCACGTGGTACTAAATACCCAGATCCAGTTCATGCTGCTGAGATCGCAGAGCGTGCCGGTGCTGACGGTATTACCATCCACCTACGTGAAGACCGTCGCCACATTCTAGATCGTGACGTACGTATCCTACGTGAAACCATTCAAACTCGTATGAACCTTGAAATGGCAGTAACGGACGAGATGGTTGAGATTGCGCTACAAACTAAGCCTGAGTTCGTTTGTCTGGTTCCTGAAAAACGTGAAGAGTTGACAACAGAAGGTGGTCTGGATGTTGTCGCTCAACTTGAGAAAGTGAAAGCGGCAACGCAAAAGCTAACTGAAGCGGGCATTAAAGTCTCTCTATTCATCGATGCTGACCGTCAACAGATCGATGCGGCAAAAGCTTGTGGCGCACCTTACATTGAGCTTCACACAGGCCACTACGCAGACGCGATAACAGAAGAAGATCAGCAAGATGAACTGAAGAAGATCGCAGCTGGCGCAAGCTACGCAGATGACCTAGGTATCATCGTAAACGCAGGTCACGGTCTGACTTACCACAACGTTGCACCAATCGCGGCACTGCCAGAAATCTACGAGCTTAACATCGGTCACTCGATCATTGGTCGTGCGGTTTTCGATGGTTTAGAAAAATCTGTGGCAGAAATGAAAGCCATCATGGTTGCGGCTCGTAAGTAATCAGATTTAAGCATGGCAATTTTAGGATTAGGCACTGACATCGCAGAGATTGAGCGCATTGAAAAAGCGCTCGGTCGAACGGGTGAGCCCTTCGCAAAACGCATTTTGTCGCAAGATGAAATGGTAAAGTTTGCTGAATTGAAGCAAAAAGGGCGCTACCTTGCGAAGCGTTTCGCAGTAAAAGAGGCTGCCTCAAAAGCGCTAGGTACAGGCATCGCAAAAGGCGTGACCTTCCATGATTTTACAGTTTCGAATGATGAGTTCGGTAAACCGATATTGACCTTATCCGGTGTGGCGAAGCAAATCGCCGAGTCGATGGGCGTCAATCATGTTCATCTGTCGATTTCGGATGAACGTCATTACGCGGTCGCGACGGTGATTTTTGAATCCTAACTTAGCCTGATTACGGATTAATAACCGAATACGAAAAAGCCAGAGTCGATGCTCTGGCTTTTTTATGTCTCTGATTTAATCCGTTATTTTCTACTGTTCAAGATAGAGTTTCGCCGTCGTGGTGACTTTAATCATCTCATCTTGCAGTTCGAACATTTCCGGTTCGATGTCTTCGATGTCAGCGCCCGAGCGCAGTGCTTGTTCCAAGGTTGCACACAGAGACTTTAATCTCGGCACGCCACAGTAAGAGCTGCTGCCGTGAAGTTTATGCACCACATGGATAAGGTCATCACGCGAGAAGTCTTCTTGCTCTAGTGCTTGATCGACCACTTCTTCCACCTCAGGAATAAAATCAATCAGCATGCGCAGCATGTCTTTGGCTAAGTCTTCTTTGTTGGCACTCTGCTTTAACGCTGCTTGCCAGTCGATGATGACATCTTGCTGTGGTTTTTCTGGTGCTGGTGGCGCAGTTTCCACAACTGGTTCGACATAAGAAGGCGCGATCTTGTCGACACTTTCAGTACAGGTATTTGGATTCCAATGAACTAATACCTGTTGCAGTACATGCTCTTCAATTGGCTTGGTTAGGTAGTCATCCATACCCGCTGCCAGTAGTCGGTCACGTTCACCCGCCATGGCATGCGCGGTCACCGCAATTACTGGGGTGTCTTTGTTCAGCTCTAGCTCTTTAATGTGCTGACAAGCGGTCACGCCGTCCATCAACGGCATTTGAATGTCCATGAAGATGAGATCGTATTTTTTCTCAGTCGCGAGATTCACTGCTTGCTGACCATTGCTGCACGCCGTTACCGTTTCTACACGCTCTTTTAGTAGCGCAGAGATCAGTTTCAAGTTGGCCGGGTTATCATCAACCGCAAGCACCGTCAGTGGTAAGCGTTCATTCACCACTGCCTCAATTGGTGCAATTACTGCTTGTGGTGTTTCAACATGGTCCGTGATGAGGCTTTGTAGAAGCTTGCGACGCGATAATGGCTTGGTCAGACATTGGATCTGATGGTCGTTCATCACTTGATCTGCCAGTGCCAGTTCGGTACTCGGCGTTCCCATGATCACACTCGGCGCCATGCGTTTGGCTTGCTCAATCCAAGCTGCTACCGATTGATCGTCGTAGGTTTGGTTGGCAGCCAAGTTCAACAATACGTAGTCGTAGTTCTCGTCGTTTTCTGGCAACGAAGAGCGGTAGGTCACCAGAATGCCTTCTTGGCTCAGGATCTGCTGTGTCACTGACGCCGCTTGCATGTTTGGTTCAACCAACAGCAATTGCTTACCAGTTAGTAGTTCGACTTCAATCAGATCGCTCATTGGCATTTCAGTTGAGTGCAAGCGAACCGTAAACCAGAAGGTTGAACCTTGGTGTAGGCGACTGGTTAGGCTGATTTCGCCGCCCATCTGGCTTACCAGTTTTTGAGTGATAACCAGACCCAGACCGGTACCACCATAGCGACGTGAAATACTCGCATCCGCTTGGCTAAACGCTTGGAACAACTGCGCTTGCTGACGTTCGGAGATACCAATACCAGTATCGCGCACCATGAATTGCAGTTCGACCGAGTCACCAGATTGTGAGCGCATCTCAACGCTGATGTCGATGTTACCGCGCTCAGTAAACTTGATGGAGTTGCCGACCAAGTTAGTGAGGATTTGTTGGATACGAAGTGGGTCACCCACCAAGCCTTGCGGGATCTTCGGATCCACTTTCAAGGTGATTTCCAAACCTTTCTCATGTGCGCTGGTAGCTTGTAGGTTGATTACTTCTTCTAAGCTCTCGCGGAATTCAAACGGAATGTTTTCCAGTGCCAGCTTACCGGCTTCCAGTTTCGAGAAATCGAGGATGTCGTTGATGATGTTCAATAGGTTGTTTGCGGACTTCTCAATAGTCTGCAAGTAATCCGTTTGGCTGTTTGAAAGCTGTGTTTTCAGCATTTGACGGGTAAAGCCAATTACGCCATTCAATGGGGTTCTAAGCTCGTGAGACATGTTCGCCAAGAATTCGGATTTCACACGGGCTGCTTCTTGGGCACGCTTCTTCGCGATGTCCAACTCCACGTTTTGAATCTCTAGCTGTTCCAGAGTCTCACGCAAGTCTGAAGTCGCTTGGTCTATACTGTGCTGCATCTCAACGTGGTATTCCGACAGCGAGACCGCCATGGCGTTGATACCGTTTTTCAGCTGGTCTAACTCACCGTGCATTTTGCCTTCGATACGCACATCAAGGTGACCACGACGAATGCGGTCAACCACGTTCTTCATGTGGGTGATCGGTTGGGTTACGTCATGCATGAGGCGAGAGGCGAACACACTCGCGAGACCAAGACCGAGGATCAACACCAAGAACGCAGAGAACACTTCTTGGTATTGCTGCAATCGAAGTGACGAAAGATCCATTTCCACTGCGATGTAGCCGATGGCTTTTGTGCCCTGATTCTCATTTGAGAGCTCCGAAAGATAGTGACCTTCAGATAGAATCGGCACGCGCAGAATAAGCGAGTTGTCGAAGATTTCCGAGTCTCCCAACTGAGGGATAGGCTTATCCTTCGGGAACATCAGAGCTTCAAAATTGGGGTGGAAGTTAGAAGTGACGAAAAGCTCATGATTTTCATCGAACACCGCGATACTACGAACCAGTTTTGAGTTCTTGCGGTGGGCGTAACTGATAAGGCGACGAACGGCTTCGCGACTTTCGGAAAGTAGGTGAGTTTCACTGGCAATCGCAAGCGGTTCGATAATGCTATTGCCTGTGGTGATAACTTGTTTCTCGAGGTCTTGGTAGCGGTTAAATGAGAAAAAGCCGCTCAGTAATAAACCAATAATGAGAGTGGGAGCGAGAGTTAGTGTAATTACACGTGCTCTTAAGCCATATCTGGTCATGTTATCTAATTACATCGGAGTCTGGATATGGGAAAATAACGCATTATTTCTCAAGCGCACGATAAAGCCTTGAGCAAAGAAGTGACGTCACCGGATAAATGGTAAGCATAATCAAGTCACTCGAATCACACAACGGCTGCAATCAAGAATAGTGAAGCAGTAGAGCAATTAGACACAAATCAGGCACAGAGCATGGCACGTATCTTTCAACCTAAAAAGAAAACGCAACTGAATACCCGTCACCAAGCGGTACAAGTAGAGCGTTTGGATCACCACGGCGCAGGCATTGCTTACCTTAAGAAGAAACCATTGTTTATCGATGGTGCGCTACCGGGTGAGGAAGTGGTAACCCAATTGGTGGAAGAAAAGAGCAAGTTCGCTCGCGGTAAGTTGATTAAAATCCTTAAACCGAGTGAAGCTCGCGTGGAGCCATTTTGTCCGCATTACCATGAATGCGGTGGCTGTGACCTGCAGCATCTGAACTATGACCAACAATTGACGCACAAGCAGCAAACGCTTCGTCAGTTGATGAGAAAATTTGCCGGCAGTGATATCGAGTTGGATGCGCCTGTGTTGGGTGAATCTCTTGGCTACCGTCGCCGTGCTCGTGTGAGCTTGTTCGTGGATAAAAAGACTCGTCAGTTGCACTTTGGTTTCCGTAAGAAACAGAGTAAGCAAATCGCGCAAGTGACAGACTGCCCAGTGCTCGCGCCTGAGTTGAATGTGCTATTGCCAGAAATCTACTCGACGTTAAAAGCGTTTAAGAAGCCAGAGCAACTTGGTCACGTAGAGTTGGTGCTAGGCGACAATGGTCCATGCGTAACATTGCGTCATCTGAGCAAATTGACTGAAAAAGAAACCAACACCTTGGTGGAATTAGCGAAGCGTCACCATGCATCGCTCTACCTGATGCCAGAAACGGATCAGCTTGATTTGATTGAAGGTGAAGTGCCTTTCTATCAAGAAGCAGGTGTCACCGTACCATTTACGCCAAATAACTTTATTCAAGTGAACCAAGCGGTAAACCAGAAAATGGTCGCTCAGGCAGTGGAGTGGTTAGACCCACAAAGTGACGAGCGAGTGTTAGATTTGTTCTGTGGTTTAGGTAACTTCAGTTTGCCAATCGCAAAACGTGCAAAACACGTGGTTGGCGTAGAAGGCGTGGCAGAAATGGTGGAAAAGGCGGCAAATAATGCATCTTTGAACCAAATCAATAACGCGCAATTTTATCACGCTAACCTTGAGCAGGATTTTGAAGGGCAAGTTTGGGCGGCTGAACAATTCGACAAAGTGCTGCTTGATCCGGCACGTGCGGGCGCGAGTGGGATCATCGATCAAGTTTCTGCGCTTGGCGCACAGCGTGTAGTTTATGTTTCGTGTAATCCTGCTACCCTTGCAAGGGATAGCCAGAGCTTGCTGGAGCAAGGCTACCAATTGACCAAATTAGGTATGCTGGACATGTTCCCTCATACCAGCCATCTAGAATCGATGGCACTGTTTGAAAAGTCCTGATAATTGGGACTTTGTTGATCACTTACACGTGGTGGGGGGTCAATAAGCCAACGCTTAAAGCTTGGCGAAAGAACTAACCTGGATGGTGTTAGTCAAACCACACAAATATAATAATTAGGATGATGAGATGGTTGCGGTAAGAAGCGCGCATTTAAACCAAGATGAACAGTTTGAACTTGAAAACTGGGTGGCTAGCCTAGGTCAAGAGAAGAACACAGCGAAACGCTTAACCGAAGTGTATCGTGACTGCCAATCTGTGTTGGCGGATAACGAACAGGCGGAGCTTTTGTTGTGGCGTGGACGAGAGATGATCGAAATCTTGATCACCTTGTCGATGGACAAAGCGACACTTGTCGCGGCGCAACTGTTCCCTTTGGTCTCAAGCGGTGCTTTTGATAGAGAGCTCCTTGAGGAAAAATACAGCAAAGAAATCATTAAGCTGATCGATGGTGTCGACGAAATGGCGGCAATTGGTCAACTAAATGTAACAATGGATGGTGGTGCTGCCTCGTCTCAAGTAGATAACGTTCGTCGCATGCTGTTGGCAATGGTGGATGATTTCCGCTGCGTGGTCATCAAGCTGGCGGAACGTATCTGCAACCTGATTGAAGTAAAAAAAGCGCCGGACGAAGTTCGTCGTGCTGCGGCAAAAGAGTGTGCAAACATCTATGCGCCTCTGGCAAACCGCCTTGGTATTGGTCAGTTGAAGTGGGAAATCGAAGATTACGCCTTCCGCTACCAACAACCAGAAACCTACAAGCAAATCGCGAAGCAATTGGCTGAGCGTCGTATTGTCCGTGAACAATACATCAAAGACTTTGTCGACGACCTTACCCAAGAAATGACCGTATGCGGCATCAACGCAGAAGTCAGTGGTCGTCCAAAGCACATCTACAGTATCTGGCGCAAAATGCAGAAGAAGAGTCTGGCGTTTGATGAATTATTTGACGTACGAGCAGTACGTATCATCGCTGACAAACTTCAAGACTGTTATGCCGCTCTAGGTGTGGTTCACACCAAATACAAACACCTACCAAGCGAGTTCGACGATTACGTAGCGAACCCGAAACCAAACGGCTACCAGTCTATCCATACCGTGATTCTTGGTCCTGAAGGCAAGACCATTGAGATCCAGATTCGTACTAAAGAGATGCACGAAGATTCTGAGCTAGGTGTTGCTGCGCACTGGAAATACAAAGAAGGTGCAAGCAGCCGCAGCGGTTACGATGAGAAGATAACATGGCTACGTAAGCTACTCGATTGGCAAGAAGAGATGTCTGACTCTGGCGAGATGTTGGACGAGCTACGTAGTCAGGTATTTGATGACCGCGTGTATGCCTTTACCCCACGTGGCGATGTTGTCGACCTACCAATGGGCGCAACACCGCTCGATTTCGCTTACCACATTCACTCCGAAGTGGGTCACCGTTGTATCGGCGCTAAAGTTGCGGGTCGTATTGTACCGTTCACCCATAAACTGCAAATGGGTGATCAGGTTGAAATCATCACCCAGAAAGAACCAAACCCTTCACGTGACTGGTTGAACCCGACTCTGGGCTTTGTGACGTCGAGCCGAGCACGTGCGAAAATCAACGCATGGTTCCGCAAACAAAGTCGTGAGAAGAACCTAGAAGCGGGTCGTGAAATCCTAGAGCACGAATTGGCGAAAATCGGCGCGACACTGAAAGACGCAGATCACTACGCACTAAAACGCTTTAACGTTAATAGCGCCGATGAATTGTATGTTGGTATTGGTAGTGGTGACTTGCGCATTAACCAGATCATCAACCACATCAACGCGTTAGTGAACAAGCCAACCGCGGAAGAGGAAGACCAGCAAGCGCTGGAAAAACTGCAAGAAGCAGAAAATCGCGCGCCAGCGCAAAGCCGTCCGAAGAAAGATGCGGTTGTGGTAGAAGGTGTCGATAACTTAATGACGCACCTAGCGCGCTGTTGTCAGCCGATCCCAGGTGATGAGATCTCAGGTTACATCACTCAAGGTCGTGGTATTTCGGTGCACCGTAGTGACTGTGAGCAACTAGAAGAACTTCGTCATCACGCACCAGAACGTATCATTGATACCGTCTGGGGGAGCGGCTTTGTCGGCTCTTACATCTTGACGGTTCGTGTTGAAGCGATGGAGCGTGGTGGTCTACTAAAAGACATCACAACGCTATTTGCGAACGAGAAAATCAAAGTCACCAGCATGAAGAGTCGCGTCGATTACCGCACGCAAATGTCGATCATGGACTTTGACCTTGAAGTGACCAACCTTGAGGTGTTCTCACGCGTTTCGAAACGTGTTGAGCAGATCAAGGATGTAATGTCGGTGAAACGCTTAGGCTAACTTTCACGTCGTACTTGTCACTTTTACTGCGTTAACTGCGTTTTCTTGCTCCATCACATAGGCGAGCTATGCTCAGGAGTCGCGAAAACTTGTTGCCTTGTCAAAGTAACAATTACTTAGTGAAAGCCGCTGAGAAAATAAAATAATCTAGAAGGTGAGTGGTTTTGGCTGCTCACCTTTTTCTTTAGATAGAAAGGTTTAAAGGAACAGAAAATGAGTCATCCAATTGAACAGTTAGAACAAATCATGGCGAAGTTGCGTGACCCAGAAAGCGGTTGCCCTTGGGACTTAAAGCAGACCTTCGACACCATTGTTCCTCACACTATTGAAGAAACCTACGAAGTGGTGGATGCGATTCAAAACCGCGATTGGTCGAACTTGCAAGAAGAGTTGGGGGACTTATTGTTCCAAGTGATTTTCTACAGCCAAATGGCGAAAGAGCAGGGATTGTTCGAGTTTTCTGATGTGGTGGAAACCGTTAACGAGAAGCTGACGCGTCGTCACCCGCATGTTTTTTCAGAAGTAGAATTCGATTCTGAAGAAGCGATTAACGCCAACTGGGAAGCGGAAAAAGCCAAAGAGAAAGCACAATTAGGCAAAGCTGAAGAAAGTATCCTAGACTCAATACCAAACTCTCTACCTGCGCTTTCGCGTGCTACAAAGATCCAGAAAAAGTGCGCAAAATTCGGCTTTGATTGGGACTCGCTTGGTCCCGTTGTCGGAAAAGTGCAGGAAGAAATTGAAGAGGTAATGGAAGAAGTGCTTCAAAGTACTCCGGATGAGGAGAAAGTTGAACTCGAATTAGGCGATCTTTTATTTGCTACCGTGAACCTGTCTCGTCACCTAGGGAAAGACCCTGAAGTGGCACTGGCAAAAGCCAACTTAAAGTTCTCGAAACGCTTTAAAGGCGTGGAAACTAAAGTTGCAGCGCACGGTAAACAGCTGACAGACTTTACTCTAGATGAACTCGATTCCATGTGGGATGAAGTGAAACGAGAAGAGCGAAGCTGAAATTGCATGAATACTCGACTTTGATTTGAAGCAAAAAATAAAAAATTACGGTGTGATAGATTTCACGTTGTGGCGGTTAGGAGCTTCTGGTATATTTACGTCCCGTCCAGAAGCACTCCATTTCCCTCATTCAACCAATTTCAGGTTAAACATGACGACAAATTACATTTTTGTTACTGGCGGGGTTGTATCCTCTCTAGGTAAAGGTATTGCAGCAGCATCTCTTGCAGCTATTCTAGAAGCTCGTGGTCTTAAAGTGACTATGATGAAGCTTGACCCTTACATCAACGTTGATCCAGGCACAATGAGCCCAACTCAACACGGTGAAGTGTTCGTTACGGAAGATGGCGCAGAGACTGACCTTGACCTTGGTCACTACGAGCGTTTCATCCGCACCAAGATGACTAAGCGTAACAACTTCACTGCTGGTCGTGTTTATGCAGACGTACTACGTAAAGAACGTCGCGGCGATTACCTAGGTGCAACCATTCAGGTTATCCCTCACATCACTAACGCTATCAAAGACCGCGTAATCGCAGGTTCTGAAGGCCATGATGTTGCTATCGTTGAAGTCGGTGGTACGGTAGGTGATATCGAATCACTACCATTTATGGAAGCTATCCGTCAGCTTGCTGTAGAACTAGGTCGTGAGCGCGCAATGTTCATGCACCTAACGCTAGTTCCTTACCTAGCCGCTGCTGGTGAAGTGAAAACTAAGCCAACTCAGCACTCTGTTAAAGAGCTGCTATCTATCGGTATCCAACCAGATATTCTTGTTTGCCGCTCTGATCGTATGATCCCAGCGAACGAGCGTAAGAAAATTGCGCTATTCTGTAACGTTCCTGAGAAAGCGGTAATCTCAATGAAGGACGTAGATTCAATCTACAAGATCCCTCAACTTGTTAAGTCTCAAGGTCTAGATGACCTAGTTTGTGCTCGCTTTGGTATCAACGCACCAGAAGCTGACCTGTCTGAATGGGAACAGGTTATCTATGAAGAAGCGAACCCAACTGGCGAAGTAACTATCGGTATGGTCGGTAAATACATCGAACTACCAGATGCTTACAAGTCAGTAAACGAAGCACTTAAACACGCAGGCTTGAAAAACCGTCTAAACGTCACAATTAAATACGTAGACTCTCAAGATGTTGAGACGAAAGGCGTAGAAGTACTTGAAGGTCTAGATGCAATCCTAGTACCTGGCGGCTTCGGTGACCGTGGTATCGAAGGTAAGATTCGCGCAGCACAATACGCTCGTGAAAACAAAGTACCTTACCTAGGTATCTGTCTAGGCATGCAAGTAGCACTGATCGAATACGCGCGCAACGTAGCGGGTATGGAAGGTGCACATTCAACAGAATTTAACAAAGACACTAAGTACCCTGTGGTAGGTTTGATCACTGAATGGGTAGACGGCGAAGGTAAAGTTGAAGAACGTACTGAAACGTCTGACCTAGGTGGTACGATGCGTCTTGGTTCACAGCTATGTCACCTAGAGAAAGGGACGAAAGCTCGTGAACTATACGGTAGCGCGACAGTTCACGAACGTCACCGTCACCGTTACGAAGTAAACAACGTTCTTCGTCCGCAAATCGAAAAAGCAGGTCTGAAAGTATCTGGTCTATCAGCGGACAAGAAACTAGTGGAAATGATTGAGAACCCAGCTCACCCATGGTTTGTAGCGGCTCAATTCCACCCAGAATTCACCTCGACTCCTCGCGATGGTCACCCACTATTCGCAGGTTTCGTTAAAGCTGCTGGTCAAAACGCTCGCGGCGAATTCGAGAAGTAAAAGGATACGGGCGGCGGCGAAGGTTGTGCTGCTGCCCTTTAAAATTGACATTTATATTTGAACGAGAGGAAACATTAATGTCTAAGATCGTTAAAGTTCTAGGTCGTGAAATCATCGACTCACGTGGTAACCCAACTGTAGAAGCTGAAGTACACCTAGAAGGCGGTTTCGTAGGTATGGCGGCAGCTCCATCTGGCGCATCTACTGGTTCTCGCGAAGCTCTTGAGCTACGTGACGGTGACAAAGCACGTTTCCTAGGTAAAGGTGTTCTTAAAGCTGTTGAAGCTGTAAACGGCGCAATCGCTGAAGCTCTAGTTGGCAAAGACGCTAAAGACCAAGCTGCAATCGACGCAGTAATGATCGAACTAGACGGCACTGAAAACAAATCTAAGTTCGGTGCGAACGCTATCCTAGCTGTTTCTCTAGCAAACGCTAAAGCTGCTGCAGCGGCTAAAGGCATGCCTCTATACGAGCACATCGCTGAGCTAAACGGTACAGCTGGTCAGTTCTCTATGCCTCTACCAATGATGAACATCATCAACGGTGGTGAGCACGCAGACAACAACGTTGACATCCAAGAGTTCATGATCCAACCAGTTGGTGCTAAGACTCTTAAAGAAGGTCTACGTATCGGTGCTGAAGTATTCCACAACCTAGCTAAAGTTCTTAAGTCTAAAGGCTACAGCACTGCAGTTGGTGACGAAGGTGGTTTCGCTCCAAACCTTAAGTCTAACGCTGAAGCTCTAGAAGTTATCGCAGAAGCTGTTGCAGCTGCTGGTTACGAACTAGGTAAAGACGTTACTCTAGCTATGGACTGTGCAGCATCTGAGTTCTTCGACAAAGAAGCTGGCATCTACAACATGAAAGGCGAAGGTAAAACTTTCACTTCTGAAGAGTTCAACCACTACCTAGCTGAGCTAGCTAACCAATTCCCAATCGTTTCTATCGAAGACGGTCTAGACGAGTCTGATTGGGCTGGCTTCAAGCACCAAACTGAACTACTAGGTGACAAGCTTCAACTAGTAGGTGACGACCTATTCGTTACTAACACTAAGATCCTTGCTGAAGGTATCGAGAAAGGCGTAGCTAACTCTATCCTTATCAAGTTCAACCAAATTGGTTCTCTAACTGAGACTCTAGCTGCAATCAAGATGGCTAAAGACGCAGGTTACACAGCAGTAATCTCTCACCGTTCTGGCGAAACTGAAGATGCAACTATCGCTGACCTAGCGGTAGGTACAGCTGCAGGTCAAATCAAGACTGGTTCTATGAGCCGTTCTGACCGTGTTGCTAAGTACAACCAACTAATCCGTATCGAGGAAGCTCTAGGTGAGCGCGCTCCTTTCAACGGTCTTAAAGAAGTTAAAGGTCAAGCTTAATTCTTAACTGAATTAACAGCTTAACCTAAAGCTTTTGAAAACGCCTCGCACTTGCGGGGCGTTTTTTATATGGTGGAAGCTCTAAGTGAGCGCGCTCCTCCATGTTTCAAGGAAGCGGTCTCAAAGAAGTTAAAGGTCAAGCTTAATTCTTAACTGAGTTAACTGCTTAACTTAAAGCTTTTGAAAACGCCTCGCACTTTCGGGGTGTTTTTTTTATATGGCGGAAGCTCTAAGTGAGCGCGCTCCTCCATATTTCAAGGAAGCGGTCTCAAAGAAGTTAAAGGTCAAGCTTAATTCTTAACTGAGTTAACTGTTTAACTTAAAGCTTTTGAAAACGCCTCGCACTTTCGGGGTGTTTTTTTATATGGCGGAAGCTCTAAGTGAGCGCGCTCCTCCATGTTTCAAGGAAGCGGTCTCAAAGAAGTTAAAGGTCAAGCTTAATTCTTAACTGAATTAACCGCTTAGCTTAAAGCTTTTAAAACACCCTGCCTTGGCGGGGTGTTTTTGTATCTGAGATATGAGAACGGGCTTCGCCCTTCGAGAGCACTTCACTTGGATACATGAGAACAGGCTTTGCTTTTGGATGTCTTTCGCTTGCGTTGATTTGTCATTCCCAAGAACGACGAAGGAGAGAGTAGGGAATCTCTTTGTTTCATTTTGCTGCTTTTTTCCTGTAAGGAGCGTGTGAGTCTCTTTTTCTACCCTAGAGCCAACCACGCATTTATGCTATATATGTCACATTATCTAATCCCTTCCGGTACAGAATGTTAGCAACGATATGCGAATCTTTGTTATAGCCCTTACGTTACTGTTTGGCTGGCTTCAATATACCCTCTGGTTTGGCAAAAACGGGGTGTCTGACTACTACACAGTAGAAGATGAAATTGAAGTGCAGCAGCAAGTAAACAGCAAGCTGCAAGCTCGTAATAACGAGATGTTCGCTGAGATTGATGACTTACGACAAGGTCTTGATGCAATCGAAGAACGTGCACGTCATGAACTTGGTTTGGTTAAAGATGGCGAAACCTTCTACCGAATTGTCGATGAGGAAGAGCATTAATATGTTGGATACTAACACTCCAACCCATATTGCTATCGTGCCAGCCGCAGGTGTTGGCAGCCGCATGAAGGCAGATCGCCCAAAACAATACCTGTTGATTGACGGCAAAGCGGTACTGGAACATACCGTAGAGAAACTGCTTTCTCACCCAAAAATTTCTAAGGTTGTCGTGGCTATTACCGACGGCGACCCATACTACCCTGAACTCTCCATTGCTCAGCACCCTGATGTGATTCGTGTGGCTGGTGGTAAAGAAAGGGCAGACTCTGTGTTATCAGGGCTAAACTATGTAAGTACACATCTGGAAAGCGAGTGGGTATTAGTCCACGACGCTGCAAGACCGTGTGTATTAACATCCGACATTGACCATTTGATCGACGTTTGTAGCGCGCACCCAACGGGTGGCATCCTCGCATCTCCAGTGAGAGACACAATGAAGCGAGCAAACGCAGCACAAGATATTGATCATACGGTAGATAGAGAAGCATTGTGGCATGCATTAACTCCACAAATGTTTAAAACTCAGCAGCTTACTCAAGCACTGACTGACGCATTAGAACAAGGTGCAACCATCACTGATGAAGCCTCGGCTTTGGAATGGTTAGGTGAAAAGCCGGCACTTGTTCAAGGGAATGCGAATAATATAAAAATTACTCAGCCAGAAGATCTTGCGTTAGCCGAGTTTTATCTAAGCCGTGAGCGCGGCGAATAAAGAAAGGATAGAAAATGATTCGAATTGGTCATGGTTTCGACGTACATAAATTCGGTGGTGAAGGTCCGGTAATCATTGGTGGTGTAGCGATCCCTTACGAACAAGGTTTGATTGCACACTCTGACGGTGATGTAGCGCTGCATGCGTTAACGGATGCCCTGCTTGGCGCTATTGCTGCAGGCGATATTGGTCGTCACTTCCCTGATACGGACGAAAAATGGAAAGGTGCAGACAGTCGTGAACTACTGAAAGACGTTTATCGCCGAGTCAAAGAGCAAGGCTACCGTCTTGGTAATGCCGATGTCACTATCATGGCACAAGCGCCGAAGATGGCACCGCACATTGACGCAATGTGTGCTGCTATTGCCGAAGACCTTGAAACCGACATTAGCAACATTAACGTAAAAGCAACGACGACAGAACGTCTTGGTTTTACTGGACGCAAAGAAGGCATTGCAACGGAAGCAGTTGTACTTCTGTTTAAGCAATAATTAGCAATTTGCTCCTCTAAGCTGTGATATCAGCGGAAATACATCATGTCAGACATTTTATCTTCATTGGCTTACCTAACAGGTAAGCCAGTTGCATCTGCAAAAATCAAAGCGCAGCCAGAGCACTTTCAGGTTCGCGAAGATTTAGGTTTTGCCTTTACGGGTGAAGGCGAGCATTTAATGGTTCGTATCCGTAAAACAGGTGAGAACACCAGTTTCGTTGCTAACGAACTAGCAAAAGCCTGTGGTGTTAAGTCGAAAGACGTTAGCTGGGCGGGTCTTAAAGACCGTCATGCTGTGACTGAACAGTGGCTAAGTGTGCATTTACCAAAAGGTGAAACGCCAGATTTTTCAGCATTTTTGGCGCAATACCCGAGCATCGAGATCCTAGCAACGGATCGTCACAATAAAAAACTGCGCCCTGGTGACTTAGTAGGGAACGAGTTCGTGGTTACTTTGTCTGAAGTGACAGATATAGCGGATGTTGAACAACGTCTTGAAAAAGTGAAACAAGTGGGTGTACCAAACTACTTTGGTAGTCAGCGTTTTGGTAACGATGGCAACAACCTTGAAGAAGCACGTCGATGGGGACGCGAGAACGTTCGTACTCGCAATCAAAACAAACGCAGCATGTATCTGTCAGCGGCTCGTTCGTGGATCTTCAACCGCATTGTTTCAGCTCGCCTAGAGAATGGTGTATTTGACAAGTTCATCGACGGTGATGTTGCGCAGACAGCTTCTGGCACTCAGTTAGTTGATGCAAGCAACATCGCCGAGTTACAAGCACAATTTGCTCAAGGCGAAGTGGCGATCACCGCGGCAATGGCGGGCGATAACGCACTACCAACTCAAGCGGATGCGCTAACCTTAGAACAACCGTTCTTAGATGAAGAACCAGATTTGATGGCACTGATTCGCGGTAACCGTATGCGTCACGACCGCCGCGATATCGCACTCAAGCCACAAGACCTAGCTTGGACGGTCGATGGTAATAACATCACGATGACATTCTCGCTGGATGCGGGTTCATTTGCGACCTCAATCGTGCGTGAGCTGGTCATCGAAGAAAAGGTAGAAAGAGAATATTAATGGAAATGGATTCACACAACGCGAAGCCATTAAGAATACTGCTCAGCAATGATGATGGTGTTCATGCTCAAGGAATTCATGCGCTTGCTGATGAGCTGAGAAGCATTGCCGAAGTAACGATTGTCGCACCAGACAGAAACCGCTCTGGTGCATCTAACTCATTGACGCTGGAGCAACCGCTGCGTGTCACCGAGATTGCGTCAAAGACATTCTCTGTGCAAGGTACGCCAACAGACTGTGTACACTTTGCGCTGAATGAGTTGATGAAAGATGATTTGCCAGATCTTGTGTTGTCAGGCATCAATCATGGCGCAAATCTAGGTGATGACGTTTTGTACTCCGGCACGGTGGCAGCTGCTATGGAAGGACACTTCCTTGGCGTGCAGGCGATTGCTTTCTCTCTAGTCGGTAAACAACATTTTGAATCTGCTGCTAAAATTGCTCGCCAGTTGGTTGAGCAGCATCTGATTCGCCCAATCCCAACTAACCGTCTATTGAATGTAAACGTTCCTGATCTTCCGTTTGAAGAACTTGGTGAGATAGAAGTGACTCGCTTGGGTGCGCGTCATCACGCTGAGAATATGATTAAGCAGAAAGATCCACGCGGACATGATATTTATTGGCTTGGTCCTCCGGGTAAAGAGCAAGATGCTGGCATCGGTACGGACTTTTATGCCATTGAACATGGTTTTGTTTCAATCACGCCGCTGCAAGTCGATCTCACCGCTCATGAGTCGCTGCGCGCAATGGACAGTTGGTTAAAGGAAGAGAGTTAATGAGTAACCCACATGCTGACAGGTTGATAGCGTTTCTTATCTCCAGTGGCATCAGTGATCAACGTGTGTTGGATGCGATTTATCGACTACCGCGTGAGAGCTTTGTCTCACAAGCAATGATGCACCAAGCGTACGACAACAATGCGCTGCCGATTGGTCAGGGACAAACTATTTCTCAGCCTTATATCGTTGCAAAAATGACAGAGCTGCTTGATCTAAAATCGGACAGTAATGTTTTAGAAATCGGCACGGGCTCGGGTTACCAAACTGCAGTGCTTGCGCAAATTGTCGATCATGTCTATTCCGTTGAACGCATTAAGTCTTTGCAATGGGATGCTAAGCGTCGTCTGAAACAACTGGATATTTATAACGTCTCTACCAAACATGGAGATGGTTGGCTTGGATGGGAAGCGAAAGGTCCATTCGATGCGATTATTGTCACTGCGGCAGCGGAAAGTGTTCCCCAAGCACTTCTATCCCAGCTGAAAGAGGGCGGTAAGATGATCATTCCTGTTGGTGAAGATGAACAACAACTATTAAAAATTGAACGTCAGGGTGAACAATATCTGTCGACCGTGGTAGAAATGGTAAGATTTGTGCCATTAGTTGCAGGTGATTTAGCTTAAGGGTTAAAGACTAGGTGAAGAAGTTATTACGTCGTTTTGGTATTAGCTGTTTATTGGCTGCGGGACTGGTTGGTTGCGCGGCTCATTCACCTGCACCTGTTTCAAGCCTAAATAAAGATTACTCGACGGTTGAGCGTGGTAGTTATAGAGGGAGTTATTACGAAGTAAAGAAAGGTGATACCCTTTATTTTATTGCCTACGTCACAGATAAGGATGTAAATGATCTTGTTCGTTACAATGAATTGTCTGCGCCTTACACGATTTTCCCGGGGCAGAAGTTAAAACTTTGGGCTCCGAAATATGTTGCGCCTAAATATGGTCATAAAGTGGAACCCGTTGTTGCTCCTGTAGTTGCGGCGAAACCTGTTCCAGTGACTAAAACATCAACAGCGTCAAAGCCGTCAAATTCAAGTAAAAGCTCTACTCAAAAACCTAAACCGACTAAGACTCAAGTTGCACAAAAACAGCCTCCAAAGAAGGTTGAACAATCCAAACCAAAGGAGTATGTTGGGTCAAAAGGTAATCAGAATGTTAAACCGAAACCGCCAGTAACTACCGCGAAAAACGATAAAGTATCGAAGTGGTTATGGCCAACAAAAGGGAGAGTAATCAAGAACTTCTCAGCGGGAGAACAAGGAAATAAAGGCATAGACATCGCAGGACAGCGTGGTCAGCCAATCGTTTCAACCGCAGCCGGCACAGTCGTGTACTCAGGTAATGCGCTACGAGGTTATGGCAACCTAATTATAGTGAAGCATAACGACAATTATTTAAGCGCATACGCACACAATGACAGATTGCTGGTCTCAGAAGGACAAAGTGTTAAGAGCGGACAAAAAATAGCGACCATGGGTAGTTCTGGTTCTAAATCCGTCAAACTTCACTTTGAAATTCGCTATCAAGGTAAATCAGTGAATCCAAAGCGCTATTTACCGTAGAACTTTGAATAACAACTTGCGACATCATTTAGCGACATATTGAGTTGTCATGTCTTGCTAACTCGCCAGGGGGAGGCGTTATGAGTATCAGCAACACAGTAACCAAAGTTGAAGAGTTCGAATATGATAATGCACAATCGGAAGGCATTTCTAACGGACTTGAAAAACCATCTAACGGAACCAAAACAGCAGCACGCGAAGAGTTTGATGCGAGCAGCAAGAGCCTAGACGCGACTCAGCTTTACCTAGGTGAAATTGGTTTCTCACCTCTACTTACTGCAGAAGAAGAAGTACTTTATGCACGACGTGCACTGCGTGGCGATGAAGCCGCTCGCAAACGCATGATCGAAAGTAACTTGCGTCTTGTAGTGAAGATCTCTCGCAGATACAGCAATCGTGGTCTTGCGCTTCTTGATCTTATTGAAGAAGGTAACCTAGGTTTGATCCGTGCGGTCGAGAAGTTTGATCCAGAACGAGGCTTCCGTTTCTCAACTTACGCGACGTGGTGGATTCGCCAAACGATCGAACGTGCGTTGATGAACCAAACTCGTACAATCCGTCTGCCAATTCATGTGGTTAAAGAGCTGAACATTTATCTGCGTACAGCGCGTGAACTTTCTCAGAAGCTCGACCATGAACCAACAGCAGAAGAGATTGCTGCACAGTTAGATATCCCAGTAGAAGACGTAAGCAAAATGCTTCGCCTTAACGAGCGTATTAGCTCTGTCGATACTCCAATCGGTGGTGACGGCGAGAAAGCGTTACTGGATATTATTCCTGATGCAAACAACTCGGATCCTGAAGTTTCCACTCAAGACGATGACATCAAATCTTCATTGATCCATTGGCTAGAAGAGCTGAATCCAAAACAGAAAGAAGTGCTGGCACGTCGTTTTGGTCTGCTTGGTTATGAGCCATCAACGCTTGAAGAAGTGGGACGTGAAATTGGTTTAACACGCGAACGTGTTCGCCAGATCCAAGTGGAAGGCTTACGTCGACTACGCGAGATCTTGATTAAACAAGGTCTGAACATGGAAAACTTGTTCAACGTAGAAGACGACTAAACGTAGGCAGCGATAGAGGCTAGATCAGAATAAACAAAAGGCTATGGGTGACCATAGCCTTTTTGCGTTTTACTATACCAGTTAGCCCAAGAACTAGAGCATCTTCTTCAAGCGGTATAGCTCTTCCAGTGCCTGACGTGGCGTTAAATCATCAGGATCGATATTCGACAATGCTTGTTCAACATCACTAGGTTCAGGGATCAGGCTGAGTTGGTTTGCCACATCAACGGTACTCGGACGAGGTGAGTCATTACCTTGACCTAATTGTTCAAGCTGCGACAGTTTGTGACGTGCATTCTTGATGACTGGTTTTGGAACGCCCGCTAAACCAGCAACCGCTAGACCATAAGACTTGCTTGCCGCGCCTTCTTGAACTGCATGCATAAAGGCAATGCTGTCACCGTGTTCTACCGCATCAAGGTGAACGTTAGCGAGATTTGGCAGCAAGTTTGGCAGCTCAGTCAGCTCGAAGTAGTGCGTTGCGAACAGAGTCATTGCCCCAATCTGAGTTGCAAGCCATTCTGCACTTGCCCATGCCAAAGACAGACCATCGTAAGTACTGGTACCGCGACCAATTTCATCCATCAGCACCAAGCTGTTCTTAGTGGCGTTGTGAAGAATGTTGGCTGTTTCAGTCATTTCTACCATGAAGGTTGAACGGCCAGATGCCAAATCATCAGATGCACCGATACGAGTAAAGATGCGGTCTAGAGAGCCAATATGAGCTGATTCTGCAGGAACGTATGAACCAATGTGAGCCATCAAAGCAATCAATGCAGTCTGGCGCATGTAGGTCGATTTACCACCCATGTTTGGACCGGTGATGATCAGCATCTTACGATCTGAGCTCAGTTCAATTGGGTTAGCTATAAATGGTTCGCTTGTTACTTGCTCCACGACAGGATGACGACCCGCTTGAATGCTAATGCCCGCTTCTTTGTCCAATGTTGGGCGACAGTAATCAAGTGAATCTGCACGCTCGGCTAGGTTTTGTAGTACGTCCAACTGAGAGATCGCCGAAGCAAGGTTTTGCATCTTCTCAAGGTTTGGCATCAACAAATCAAATAGCTCTTCCCACAGTTTTTTCTCAACTGCTAGCGCTTTTGATTTTGAATTCAGAACTTTATCTTCGTGCTCTTTCAGCTCTGGAATGATATAGCGTTCTGCATTTTTCAGTGTTTGGCGACGTACATAGTGTGGTGGAACCAAGTGGCTTTGACCACGGCTAACCTGAATGAAGAAACCGTGTACAGCGTTGTAGCCAACTTTTAGGGTGTCGATACCATGACGTTCACGCTCGTCTGCTTCGAGTTTTTCAAGATACTCGGTTGCGCCGTCTGCAAGCTTTCGCCATTCATCAAGTTCCGCATTGTAGCCTTCTGCAATCACGCCTCCCTCGCGAATAACCACTGGCGGGTTTTCTTTGACTGCGCGCTCAAGTAAGTCGCATACCTCATCCATTGGCGCAGCAAATTGAGCCAACTTTTTAAGGTATGGGTGAGCTAGAGAAGAAGTGACTGCTTCCAACTCTGGCAACTGTTGCATCGCATGGCGTAGACGAGCCATATCACGCGGACGTGCTGAGCGCAGCGCCAAACGGGCTAGGATACGCTCGATGTCACCAATTTGTTTGAAAATTGGTTGAATGTCGGTGAACAAGCTCTGATCTTTGAGCTCACCAATTGCATCAAGACGGTTGTTAAGAGTATCGACACAGCGCATTGGTTGATGTAACCAGCGCTTCAGCATACGGCTGCCCATTGGGGTCGCACAGTGATCGAGTACTTCGGCTAGCGTGTTATCGGTCCCACCAGATAGGTTTTGCGTCAACTCTAAGTTGCGACGTGTTGCCGCATCAAGAATGACTGAGTGATCTTGGCGATCAAACGTCAATGAACGAATGTGTGGTAGGGCAGTACGCTGAGTATCTTTTACGTACTGGATCAAACAACCCGCAGCACACAGACCCAGTGAAGCGTGCTCAACCCCAAAGCCTACCAAGTCGCGCGTACCAAATTGTTGGTTCAACTGCTGCTTAGCGGTATCTAGCTCAAATTCCCAGACAGGACGACGACGGTTACCGTTACGGTTCGACATCAGATGTACGGGTTCAAAATCTTCAGGGAAGAGTAATTCACGAGGTGCAGTACGTTGCAGTTCAGCAGCCATTGCTTCTTCGGTTTCAGGCTCAACTAATTGGAAACGACCCGAAGTCACATCCAATGTCGCGTAACCGAACTTACCATTGTGATGGTAAATAGACGCAATCAGGTTGTCGATACGCTCTGACAGCAATGCTTCGTCGGTTACTGTACCTGGTGTAACAATGCGTACTACTTTACGTTCAACTGGACCTTTGCTTGTTGCAGGATCGCCAATCTGTTCACAGATCGCGACAGACTCACCAAGCTGAACAAGTTTGGCTAGATAACCTTCAACGGCGTGGAATGGAACGCCAGCCATCGGGATAGGTTCACCTGCCGATGCACCACGTTTAGTCAACGAAATATCAAGCAATTGAGATGCGCGTTTAGCATCGTCGTAGAAGAGTTCGTAGAAGTCGCCCATGCGGTAAAACAGCAAGATTTCTGGGTTCTCAGCCTTTAGCTTGAGATATTGCTGCATCATCGGAGTGTGTTTTTGTTCAGCTTTCACAGGTAAGTACTTTTGTTTATTTCCGTAGCGGCTTAGGATACGTGAATCCCTATCAAGTAAAAAGAGACAAAGGGCATTTTTGGCTATGGAACGAGCAACAAAATTGAGTGCCGATTTAGGTGCATTATTGGCTAAGCATGGACATGTTTTAACGACGGCAGAATCATGCACGGGTGGCGGTGTTGCAACTGCTATTACTGATATTGCTGGCAGTTCTGCATGGCTTGACCGGGCGTTTGTCACTTACAGTAATGAAGCCAAAATGGAGATGCTTGGTGTACAAGCTTCAACGTTGGAAGCACATGGTGCGGTGAGCGAACCTGTCGTGATTGAAATGGTACAAGGTGCCATTCGTAATTCGAATGCTACTATCGGCGTGTCCATCAGTGGTATTGCTGGACCAGGAGGAGGCAGTGAAGAGAAACCTGTCGGTACGGTCTGTTTTGCCTTCGCTGATAACCAAAACTGGCAGCAAGTGGATATCATGCATTTCACTGGTGACCGTGCTCAAGTTCGCAAAAAAGCGGTCGAACACGCACTGACTCAATTGTATCAACATCTGATTTAGAATTTGTGAAATTGCCTTAGCCCAGATTTGATAAGGGCTAGAGCAAATCATGACTTTAGGCCAGTCAAATTTTTTTCATACAGGTATAGACACTGTATGAATCAACAGTATAATAACTTTCATTGCTGAGCAGTTCTTCTGCTTAAGAAAAATGAATTACTATTCGTCGCCCAAAACAAGATGAATAAATCGGAGAAAGTAATGGACGAGAACAAACAGAAAGCGCTCGCCGCTGCGCTAGGTCAAATTGAAAAGCAATTCGGTAAAGGCTCTATCATGCGCCTTGGTGATAACCGCGCAATGGACGTAGAAACCATCTCAACGGGTTCTCTTTCTCTTGATATCGCTTTGGGTGCTGGTGGTTTACCAATGGGTCGTATCGTAGAAATCTACGGTCCAGAATCTTCAGGTAAAACAACGCTAACTCTTGAGCTTATTGCTGCTGCGCAACGTGAAGGCAAAACTTGTGCGTTTATCGATGCAGAGCACGCGCTAGACCCTGTATACGCGAAGAAACTTGGCGTTGATATCGACGCACTATTGGTTTCTCAGCCTGATACGGGTGAGCAAGCGCTAGAGATCTGTGACGCACTTGCACGTTCTGGTGCTATCGACGTTATGGTTGTCGACTCAGTTGCAGCACTGACACCAAAAGCAGAAATTGAAGGCGAGATGGGTGACAGCCACATGGGTCTTCAAGCACGTATGCTTTCTCAAGCGATGCGTAAGCTAACGGGTAACCTAAAGCAATCTAACTGTATGTGTATCTTCATCAACCAAATCCGTATGAAGATTGGTGTGATGTTCGGTAACCCAGAAACAACGACTGGTGGTAACGCACTTAAGTTCTACGCTTCTGTTCGTCTAGATATCCGTCGTACTGGCGCAATCAAAGAAGGTGACGAAGTAGTAGGTAACGAAACGCGCATCAAAGTTGTTAAGAACAAGATTGCTGCACCGTTTAAAGAAGCAAACACGCAAATCATGTACGGCCAAGGTTTCAACCGTGAAGGTGAGCTGATTGACCTAGGCGTGAAGCACAAGCTAGTTGAAAAAGCAGGTGCATGGTACAGCTACCAAGGCGACAAGATTGGTCAAGGTAAAGCAAACGCTTGTAACTACCTACGCGAAAACCCAGAAATCGGTAAGACTATCGATACTAAACTGCGTGAAATGCTACTTTCACCAGCACTACCTGAAGCACCAGAATCAGGTGAAAAATCAGAGCAAGAAGAAGAGTTTTAATCTTCTTACTGAGTCATATTGAACAAGGCCCTGCTATGCGGGGCTTTGTTGTATCTGCTGAAATAAAAATCGAAAAAACAAAGGCTGGGCTTATATCAATTAGGGTAGGCAAGCGATCAGAACTAGCGTGTTAGTAGGTTAGAGTAAGCGGTTATTTACTACGATTGAGATAAATCCTGTACAGCAAAAATAGTTTTAGGATCACCATGTACCAAAAGCGTCAAGCGCCGACTCTATCTAGCAAAGAAGCGGCTATTCAATTATTGAGCCGTCGAGACCATGGGCAATACGAGTTATACCAAAAGCTGGCTCTAAAAGGCTATGAAGAGGCAGACATAGAATCGGCAATCAATTTTTGTCTCGACCACAACTATTTGGATGACCTGCGCTATGCCAAAAGCCAAGTGCGTCAACATGTTTACAAAGGGCATGGCGAGCGCCGAATTCGTCAAGAATTGAACCAAAAACGTGTAGCAGAATCCATCATCGATATGGCAATGGCAGAAGAGCCACAAGACTGGTTTGAACTGGCAAGAATGGCTGCTGAGAAGAAATTCAAAGGAATAAAAGCCAAAGACCAGAAAGAGTACGCTAAACAAGTGCGATTTCTGCAATATCGTGGCTACAGTTTTGACCAAATTAGCTATGCGCTGAGCTTTGAGGACGAAGATTAACGGTCAGTCGTTCGCACTGTTTTTTGTTTTGCTTCAAATTTTTTCTTCTAATGCCTCTTTTCCGCAAGAAAACTAGTCGTAGCTGATTGCATGATCTACAATACGGCAAAATTCTAACTCGACTATTTTCAGGAAGAGCTGCATGTACATGAGCACTGATGAGGTTCGTAACGCGTTCCTCAAGTTCTTTGAGAGCAAAGGACACCAAATCGTAGAAAGTTCATCGTTAGTTCCACATAACGACCCAACCCTGCTGTTCACAAACGCGGGTATGAACCAATTTAAAGATTGTTTCTTAGGCTTAGAAAAACGAGCCTACACTCGAGCGACTACGGCTCAACGTTGTGTACGTGCTGGTGGTAAACACAACGACCTGGAAAACGTTGGCTTTACAGCTCGTCACCACACTTTCTTTGAAATGCTAGGTAACTTCAGCTTTGGTGACTACTTCAAGGAAGACGCAATTTCTTTCGCATGGGAATTCCTAACAGAAACCCTTAAGCTGCCAGCAGACCGTCTACTTGTAACAGTTTACGAGACAGACGACGAAGCATTCGATATCTGGAACAAAAAAGTAGGCGTTCCAGCAGACCGCATTATTCGCATCGGCGACAAGAAAGGTGGTAAACCATACGAGTCAGATAACTTCTGGCAAATGGGTGACACGGGTCCTTGTGGTCCATGTACTGAAATCTTCTACGATCACGGTGAGCACATCTGGGGTGGCCGTCCTGGCACACCTGAAGAAGATGGTGACCGTTTCATCGAGATCTGGAACAACGTATTCATGCAGTTCAACCGTCACGCAGACGGCACTATGGAACCGCTACCAAAACCATCGGTAGATACTGGTATGGGTATCGAGCGTATCTCTGCAATCATGCAAGGCGTTCACTCAAACTACGAAATCGATGTATTCCAAGCTCTTATCAAAGCTGCTGCTGAAGTGATTGGTTACGAAGATCTATCAAACCAATCGCTACGCGTTATCGCTGACCACATCCGTTCATGTTCATTCCTGATCGTTGATGGCGTTATGCCTTCAAACGAAGGTCGTGGTTACGTTCTACGTCGTATCATCCGTCGTGCAGTTCGTCACGGTAACAAGCTAGGCGCACAAGGTGCATTCTTCCACAAACTGGTTGGTGTACTAGCGGAAATCATGGGTACGGCTGGTGAAGAGCTGAAGCGTCAACAAGCTGTGGTTGAAAAAGTACTGCGTATCGAAGAAGAAAACTTCGGTCGTACACTTGAGCGCGGTATGGCGATTCTAAACGAAGCGCTAGATAACCTAGACGGTAAAGTTCTAGACGGCGAAACCGTATTTAAACTTTACGATACTTACGGCTTCCCAGCTGACTTAACTAACGACGTTGCACGTGAACGTGAGTTTGCAATCGACGAAGAAGGTTTCGAGAAAGCGATGGAAGAGCAGCGTCAACGTGCGCGTGAAGCTGGTAACTTTGGTACTGACTACAACGCAGCAATCAAAGTTGATACGCAAACAGAATTCTGTGGTTACGCAGGCACTAAAGGCTCTAGCTCTGTAGCGGCGATGTTCGTTGAAGGCAACGAAGTAGAATCTCTATCTGCAGGCGACAAAGCAATCATCGTGCTTGGTGAAACACCATTCTACGCAGAGTCAGGCGGTCAGTGTGGTGACGCTGGTGAAATCCGCACTGAGTCTGGTGTATTCCGTGTTGAAGACACTCAAAAACTAGGTAACGCAATCGCACACCACGGTGTAATGGCAGAAGGCGTTCTAGCGAAAGGTGACGAAGTAGCAACTATCGTTGACGCAGAGCGTCGCGCAGCTATTTCTCTAAACCACTCAGCAACGCACTTGCTACACGCAGCACTTCGCCAAGTTCTTGGTGAGCACGTAACGCAGAAAGGCTCTCTAGTGAAAGCTGACAGCCTACGTTTCGACTTCTCACACCTAGAAGCCGTAACGGCAGCAGAGCTGAAAGAAGTAGAGCGTCTAGTCAACGCGCAAATTCGTCGCAACCACACGATTGAAACTAACGTGATGGACATTGAGTCTGCGAAGAAGAAAGGCGCAATGGCACTATTCGGCGAGAAGTACGACGACGAAGTACGCGTACTGTCTATGGGCGACTTCTCTACTGAACTTTGTGGTGGTATCCACGCTTCAAACACAGGTGATATCGGTCTATTCAAGATCACATCTGAAGGTGGTATCGCAGCAGGTATCCGTCGTATCGAAGCGGTAACGGGTGAAGGTGCACTAGATGCAATCGAAGCTCAAGCGGCTAAGTACGAAGAGAAACTGGCTGAATCAGCACAGAAAGCAAAATCTCTAGAGAAAGAAATCCAGAAACTGAAAGACAAGATGGCTGCGGCAGAAAGCGCAAACATCATGGGTAAAGTTCAGGATATCAACGGTACTAAAGTACTGATTGCTGCTCTAGAAGGCGCAGATAACAAGAACCTACGTACTATGGTTGATGACATCAAAAACCAAGTCGGTAGCGGCGTTATCCTTCTTGCAAACGTGAACGATGACAAGATCGGTCTGATTGCAGGTGTAACCAAAGACCTTATCGGCAAAGTGAAAGCGGGTGACCTAGTTAAGATGGTTGCTGAGCAAGTTGGCGGTAAAGGCGGTGGTCGTCCTGACATGGCGCAAGCAGGTGGTACTGATGTTGCAGCGCTACCTGCGGCGATTCAATCTGTACAGCCTTGGCTAGAAGAACGCCTATAAGCTTTTAAAAAATGATTTACGCTCAATCAAGCTTCTTTGATTGGGCGTAATTTTTTTATGGTAACCAAGTGGTTTAATTGACCGTATTTTAACCAGGTCATTTACGCCGCTTGGTTTTTATTGTAACTACCGCTTATATAATTTATCTCAATGGAGTATGAGTGGTCCTAATGAGACTTTGGTCTTGGGAAGGTGAAGACTGGTGAAAAAGCCCCTTATCGTGCAAAAGTTTGGTGGAACCTCTGTGGGTTCAATTGAAAGAATCCACCAGGTAGCTGAACACATCATTAAGGCGAAGAATGATGGTAATCAAGTTGTCGTTGTTGTGTCTGCAATGTCAGGCGAAACAAACCGACTAATGGAACTGGCTAAGCAAGTAGATAGCGTTCCAACTGCTCGAGAACTTGATGTTTTGCTCTCTGCTGGTGAGCAAGTGTCGATGGCACTGCTAGCAATGACTCTGAATAAATTGGGTTACGCTGCACGCTCACTTACCGGAGCACAAGCGAACATTGTGACGGACAATCAACACAATGACGCGACGATTAAACACATTGATACTTCTACGATTCTGGATTTACTTGAACAAGACCAAATCGTGATCGTAGCAGGATTCCAAGGTGTGAATGAAAATGGGGATATCACCACATTAGGTCGAGGTGGCTCAGATACGAGCGCAGTGACACTGGCTGGCGCGTTAAGCGCTGATGAGTGTCAAATCTTTACCGACGTTGATGGTATTTATACTTGTGACCCACGTGTAGTAAAAAACGCTCAAAAGATGGCAGTTATTGATTTTCCTTCGATGGAAGCGATGGCTAGCCGCGGAGCAAAGGTATTACATCTTCCTTCTGTGCAGTATGCGTGGAAGAACAATGTACCGCTACGCGTGCTTTCGACATTTGATTTGAACGAAGGCAGTTTGGTAAAAGGGGAAGTAGGCTCAAAAGCCGTCTCTGGTATAGCTATTCAACGTGACCTTGCCATTATTGAAGTCGACAACGAACATTTGTCTAGCATTACAAAGCAATGTCAGATGTTGGGTATCGACATTTGGAATGTGATCGAGGAAACAGAACGAACAGGTATCATGATAAAACAAGATGCATGTGCCAAGTTGGATCTGGTGTTCAGCGATAAAATCCGTAATAGTGAAGCTGTAAGCCTGTTGACCGCTGTGGGGCTAGAAGCCAATGGAATGGTTGACCATGCCTGTGAATTGTTGGCACAGCAAGATATTGCAATCAATTTCTGTTCAACGAATGCACTCACTATGATGCTAGTCTTACCACCTATGTGTGTGGATGCAGCAGCAAACATTCTTCATGATGCTTACGTTACATCTAGTGAAGCATTGAACATTCAGCAAAAACATGCCTTTTTGGGCTAATTTTCAGTGACAAGGTAGTTTACGAAAATATAACTTTTGTTGGATAATAGCTTTGTAGCAAGAAAATTTAGAGATTACTCAAGGAGCAAAGAATGCTAATTTTGACTCGCCGCGTAGGCGAAACACTTATGATTGGTGATGAAGTGACTGTAACTGTACTAGGTGTTAAAGGTAACCAAGTACGTATCGGCGTTAACGCTCCGAAAGAGGTTTCTGTTCACCGTGAAGAAATCTACATGCGCATTCAAGCTGAAAAAGGCAATGGTAACGTTGCTTCTGGTAACTACTAAGCTGCTCCTGTTTACAGAGCTTAGTTTGAATGAAAAAGGCTAGCCGAAGGGCTAGCCTTTTTAGTTTCTGATTAATGTCATTTTTTAAGAGAAGACTCTCTTTTTTTCATCATAATAGGGTGGTAAAGTTTGTTTAATAGTCACTTTGATTAAATCCGCATCGGTTAAGCGATTTTTGCGTTTTTTTTCAAAGAAAGTGTTTGACATATTTTCGGTAAAACGTAATATGTGCCTCCGCAAGACGGTGAGGTGGCCGAGAGGCTGAAGGCGCTCCCCTGCTAAGGGAGTATACGGTTTATCCCGTATCGAGGGTTCGAATCCCTCCTTCACCGCCATTCTTGCAACGTTGAGAAATCAACAAAAAGTGCGTCCTTAGCTCAGCTGGATAGAGTACCTGGCTACGAACCAGGCGGTCGGAGGTTCGAATCCTCCAGGACGCGCCATATCTCTTTTGAGATATAACAATGAAAACGGTGAGGTGGCCGAGAGGCTGAAGGCGCTCCCCTGCTAAGGGAGTATACGGTTTATCCCGTATCGAGGGTTCGAATCCCTCCTTCACCGCCATTCATTGACTGGCCCAACGGCCTTTTTTTTGTTTCGTAAGAAATGAATGTGATTTACTTCACAACTTCTTAGCAAGAAGATCTGCGCGTCCTTAGCTCAGCTGGATAGAGTACCTGGCTACGAACCAGGCGGTCGGAGGTTCGAATCCTCCAGGACGCGCCACTATTTAATAATTCGTTTGATAAACGGGTTATACAAAGTAAAATAAAGATTACTGCGCGTCCTTAGCTCAGCTGGATAGAGTACCTGGCTACGAACCAGGCGGTCGGAGGTTCGAATCCTCCAGGACGCGCCACTCTTTAGGGTTTCCTT
>NZ_JAKRGG010000032.1:0-62146 GCF_022347645.1 Vibrio sp. MMH1-50 | reverse complement strand
GTTGCTGTTGCTGTTGCTGTTGCTGTTGCTGTTGCTGTTGCTGTTGCTGTTGCTGTTGCTGTTGCTGTTGCTGTTGCTGTTGCTGTTGCTGTTGCTGTTTCAGTTTCTCCTCTACAACCGACAGGTTCTTTTTCGCAGCATCAAAGTCAGGTTTTTCTTTGATTAGCTGTTCGTAGAGTTTTTCTGCATCTTCCAATTGCCCGTTTTGGGCAAGTGCGTTCGCAAGGTTATAACGCCCATTCAAACTTGGGTTATTTGAGAATGCTTCAATTGCGCTTTCATAGTCGCCCGCTTGATAACTTGCCGCGCCTTTCCAATTTGGATCGGTAAAGGTACCTTGCGCTTTCTCAAACTCACCTTGCTGGTAGAGCTGCTCACCTTTCTGATTTTGGTTTAGGAAGGCATTAGCTTCTGCTTTCGGCGTCCAAGTCATTGGCAATACTGTTGCGATGAGTACCCAAATCATGCCGCGTCGAAAGAGCAGAGCGGCAGGAAAAAGCAACAAAGGTAGCAACCAGAAACCACCATTCAAGCGAGAATCGGTTTTGACATCGTTACTTTGTTTCGCACCTAGGCTGTGGCTAGCGTTGTTGGTAAAGGCTGCGATGTTCTCAACATCACGGTTATTGTGCTGAATTGGCACAAACAGTCCGCCGGTTTCCTTTGCTAGCTTTTGCAAGTTTTTTAGGTTTGTTTTGGCTACCACAGTATTACCTTGTCGGTTCTTCATTAATGAACCGTCAGGCAAGGCAATAGGCGCACCTGTTGCTGTGCCGATAGCGAGTACTGACACACGGATGTTTTTGCCGTTAAGCAATGCCAATGAGCGAGAAAGCTCGGTGTCATCTAAATCGTCCGCTAATAGAACGATATCACCTTGACTCACGCCTGCTTGAGTGAACTGGTTCACTGCTGTTTCAATTGCTGATGGTAAGTTAGAGCCTTGGTAGGGCATTAACTCTGGAGACAAGTTTTCGATAATGCCTGCAAGTGTGCTGGAGTCTGTCGTGAGTGGACTAAGTGTATAAGCGTCACCAGCGTAGGCGACCAAACCAGTGGAGCCTTCTTTCCATTTCGGCAGTAAATCCAGTGCTTTATAGCGTGTTTGTGACAGTCGATTTGGCTTCACGTCCGTTGCGTACATAGAGCGTGACATGTCCAGAACTAGCACTCGATTTTGGCTCAACTCAAAGCTTGGGCGAGTGTTGGTTTGCCAACTAGGACCTGCCAAGGCGATACATGCTACTGCCCAAGCCACTCCCCATACTGCAAAGTAATGTTTGGTTTTGACTGAATGACCAAGCATCTTTGCTAAATGAGGAGCAATTAATGATGACTTTTTCGTTCTGTACTGACTATTAAGGGCAAGCGCGACAGGAACGACGAGCAAGCCTAGCAACCAATATGGGTGTAAGAAAGTAAACTCAGCCATGTTTTCTCCTTACTACAAACAAGAACACGGAAAGTGCAAGTGCTGCGCCTAGTGGATAAGGGAACCATTCCGACTGAGGACGCCAGGTTTGGGTTTCACTAGAGACTGGTTCTAGTTGGTTAATGGTGTCGTAGATCTTTTCAAGTTCTTTAGCATCACGCGCTCGGAAGTACTGACCACCTGTCATTTCTGCGATCTTTGTAAGTGTCTGCTCATCAAGATCTGAAGCCGTATTTACTTTGCGCGTCATGAAGAAGTCTTTCACCATCATTTCGCCAGCACCTACGCCAACGGTGTAAATAGTGGCATTGTATTTTTTGGCAATCTTAGCCGCTTCGATAGGATCGAGAACTCCCGATGTGTTGCTCCCGTCACTAAGCAAGATCATGACACGTTGTGGCGCATCACTATCGACAAAGGTTTTTGTTCCTAGACCGATACCATCACCAATCGCGGTGCTATTGCCCACCAAACCAATTACGGTTTGGTTGATTTGTTGCATCACGGTTTTGCGATCTGCGGTCAAAGGCGTTTGCAGATAAGCGTGGTCACCGAATAAAACCACACCTAAACGATCACCTTGGCGCTTTGCTACGAAGTCGGATAAGACTTTTTTGACTGCGGTTAGGCGGTCGATGTATTCGCCATTGTAGTTCATGTCTTCTTTCTGCATTGAGCCAGATAAGTCGACCACTAACATCATATCGCGGTACTTGGGTTGGAAGTCGACCGGATCGCCATACCAAACGGGGCGAGCACAGGCGATGACCAATAGAGCCCATACTCCAACAGACAGGGCTTTTTGTACCAGTTGCTTTGGTTTACTGTTGTGCTGATTATCTGGCAAATACGCCAGTTTAATTTCAGCTTGCTGAGTCTCTTCAGGGAAGAACTTAAAAATTAGCCAAGGTAGGGGCAGTAATAGCAGTGCCCACCACCAGACAAACTCAATGTTCATCCACTGAGAAAGGCTCGAAACGAGAGTTGCCTCAGTCACGAGTTTTTGCCTTTTTCTTTGGTGGCAATGCGGTCGAAATCCAGAAAGTGCAATCATCAATCAAATCCTGATGTTGCTCTTGACCAGATTTTTGATACAGCGCCGCTTGCCACTGTTGTTGTTTGTCGACGAATCGAGTTTCTTTGGTGTAACTATCAAGAAACTCGTACCAAGCAGAGCCTGTTAATGGCGCGATGTCTTCACGAGGGAAGTAACTCAAAGCTGCTTGACGAAGAACCTCTAATGCAGAAGAAGGCGTATGTGGTGTTATTGGGTTGGTTAACAGTTTCAATGCGGTCTTCTTTGCAACAAGACGCTTTGAACGCCACCTTAAGTACAATGCGACAATTAAGATGGAAAGAATTACACCGCCCAAAACAGCCCACCATCCCCAAGCGAGTGGGAACCAATCAGGTGCATTAGGTAGGATCAAAGGTTCAAGGTTTAGGCTTTGGTTATTCGTTGTCATTATTACTACTGCTTGAATGATTTGTATGTTGTTGCTGTTATTAGCTTAATTGCTGAACCAGCGGTAACCCGCTCGATAGGCTATTAAACGGAATTGCCATGGAATGACATTGTTGTTTGATTGCTTGCTGATGTTTGACAAAGTGAGACTCTAATTCCTTACGTTGTCCCTTTGAGCCGAAGTTAAACCATTGACTACGGTGTCCATCAGACGCTTTTGCTTGTCCTCTAAAGTCAGTTTCGCCTCGCTCTAGAGGATCATAAAACTGCACTGCACGAACACTGTTGTGTTGTTTTAACCGACGTAGTTGAACCAACTCTTTCTCTTCAACTTGAGCAAAATCACTCAGCAGAATCAGTTCACTGCCTTTCGGAGTGAGGTTGTGCAGCGTTTCAATTGCACTCATGTATGGCAACGTGCGTGTGCTGGCAGCTTGTTGATTTGTAAGTAATTGATTGTGAGTATTCACTATCGCGTCAAGAATTCTCAGCCCTTGCTTTTGTAAAGAGGAAGGGCGGAACTCAATGCACTGGGAACCGTCATCAATCACCGCACCAATGCGGTCTTTCTTGGCTAATGTTAGCCAAATCAAGACGCTAGCGAAGTGCGCCAGTTGAACCGATTTCAACACGTATTGCGATCCGAAGTGCATACTAGGACTCAAGTCGATGTACAAAATCACCGCTTGTTCTTTGTCTTCAGCAAACAACTTGGTGTGCGCTTTTCCCGTTCGAGCAGTAACTCGCCAATCGATGCTGCGGATATCATCACCCGCTTGGTATTGGCGCACTTCCATAAAGTCCATACCACGACCTTTTTGACGGCTGGTATGATTACCGCTCATTTGTGACCAAATACTCTGGGCTGGTGGCAACCAACGAACCGATTGAGTGCGATATTGAAGCAGCTCTTCTAGGGTCAATGTCACCCCATTCGCATGAGGTGGCAATGTATATGATGCAGACATGTCACCTACCTACGTTATGCGCTACCTACAAGGCTAAGAAGTTTGTCGATAACCTGATTCGCTGTAATGCCTTCTGCTTGAGCGTGGTAGCTAAGTAGAAGACGGTGGCGTAGCACAGGGTAGGCCATGGCTTGAACATCTTCTGGTGAGACGAAGTCACGACCTGCTAGCCATGCATGAGCGCGAGCACAACGGTCAAGGGCGATTGTCGCGCGTGGGCTCACCCCCATAGACAACCATTTCGCTAATTCTGAGTCGTAGTCACTTGGCTGTCGAGTTGCCATAACAAGACGAACGATGTATTGCTCAATCGCATCTGCCATATGGATATTGAGTACTTCTTTACGCGCAGTGAAGATGTCTTCTTGACTTAAGCTTGGACGCTCAACCGTTGCTTCACCTTTTGCCTCCCCACGGTTGATGCGCAAGATCGCCAGTTCATGCTCTGCATCTGGGTAATCTACATCAAGGTGCAACAAGAAGCGGTCGAGCTGCGCTTCTGGAAGTGGGTAAGTACCTTCTTGTTCAATCGGGTTTTGTGTCGCCATCACCAAAAATAGCTCTGGTAGGGCATAGGTGTTTCTTCCCGCTGTCACTTGCTTCTCAGCCATTGCTTCAAGCATCGCAGCTTGCACTTTAGCCGGCGCACGGTTGATCTCATCGGCAAGGATCAATGAGTTGAAAATTGGACCAGACTGGAAGGTAAACTCGCCTGTTTCTGGACGGAAGATATCGGTGCCCGTCAAGTCTGCTGGCAGTAAGTCAGGTGTGAACTGAATTCGGTGGAAATCACCTTCTACACAATCCGACAGAGACTTAACCGCACGAGTCTTAGCCAATCCTGGAGGACCTTCAACCAAGATGTGCCCATCGGCAAGTAGAGCAATAAGAAGCTGTTTAACGAGATCATGCTGACCAATGATCTGAGACTCTAAGTAGCTTTGAAGAGTTTCGAAGTTTGTTTTGTGCATTTTTTGGACTCTCTGGGTATCCATATGATTCTTGTTTTGAGTATTGGTCACTTTCTCAAGGGGAAAAGTTCCAGTACGTCCGCGTAATTTATCTTTTCAATATTGGGGCGAGTAAAGTGATTGCAAGCCATTGAAAAGCGTGAATTACCTTACTCGACAGTCTGTTACATCACATTTGCATAATTTTGTGAGAATTTTCTCTAGTTTTGTAGGGGGAGGTCGATATAGATTTCATGCCGTGCATACCAAGCTTATATGCACCTAGTTTTACTCTGTTCAGAATGCAGATAATAAGTGATTCTTTTAAAGGTCCAGATATGTTGAAACTTAATTCCCTGAGTATCAAACAGAAGGTTGTCATCGGTATTACTTTTGCCGTTCTTGCTTCTACAATTATTGTCGGTGTGATGGCTCAGCGCCATGCACGTGAGGTGCTAAGTCACCGCTTAATCGACATTGAGCTGCCTGCTATGTTGCAGCAAATTAATACTGAAATTGACCGCGAAGTTGTACAGATGCAACAAGCGGCAAAACAACTTGCTACTAATGAATTTGTCGTTGAAGCCCTATCAACGACAGACCGTAACCCATCAGTAGAAGCACAACTTGTTCAACAGCTTAACAATGTTAAATCCCAATATCAGTTGAACGACGCTTCCGTTGCGAACCGACAAACGGCTTACTACTGGAACCAAAATGGTTTCCTGCGTCAACTTAACCACTCACAAGACGCATGGTTCTTTGGGTTTACTTCTTCTGGTCAAGATAAGTCAGTTAGCGTATTCCAAGAAGCGAATGGCGACGTGAAAATGTTTGCCAACTACCAAGACGTAAACGGTATTTCGATGTCTGGTCTGTCTAAGTCGATGGATGACATGGTATCGCTACTTAATGGATTTAAGATTGAGAAAACGGGTTATGTGTTCCTAACAAATAGTAAAGGTGACATCCAAATCCATCGCCAACAAGGTAAGAACAAAACATCTATTAATCAATTGTTCGGTGGCGCAGCATCTCAATTGCTAAATAAAGGTCACTTTAATCTAGTTACGACTGAGTTCGAAGGGCAAGACATGTTTGTGTCGAGCCTATACGTGCCGTCAATGGACTGGTTTGTTGTTGGTGTGGTTCCTGTGAATGAAGTGTTTGCTGATCTAGATGCAACCGCAGAGAAAATGTTGTTCACAACAGCAATCGTGGCGCTGATCTTCATTGCGATGGGTGTTCTACTTGCAAACAGCATTACTAACCCAATTCGTCAAATCGCTGACCGCTTCACTGACCTCGGTGAAGGTGAGGGTGATCTTGCTCAGCGTATTGAAATCAAAGGTAACGACGAAATCGCTCAGCTATCAAAAGGCTTTAACGGCTTTATTGAGAAGATCCACGCTACCATGAAAGAAGTATCGCTAACCAGTGGTGCGCTAAGCCAAGCAGCAGACAGTGTTTCAAGTAAGGCAACATCTACGCACGATAATAGCCAAGAGCAACGCGACCAAACTATTCAGGTAGTAACAGCGATCAACCAAATGGGTGCGACGATCAGTGAGATCGCATCTAATGCGGCAACAGCGGCAGATACGGCAAACCAAGCGTCTGATAACACCCAAACAGGCCGTCAAGTCGTAACGCAAGCAAAAGAAGTGATCAGTCGCCTTGCTGGTGATGTGGAAACCACAAGCATGGTGGTCACTCAACTTGCGACAACGACCAAAGACATTGGCTCAATTTTGGATGTGATTCGTGATATCTCTGAGCAAACCAACTTACTTGCGCTTAACGCTGCGATCGAAGCTGCGCGTGCGGGTGAGCAAGGTCGAGGCTTTGCTGTGGTAGCGGATGAAGTGCGTAATCTTGCGTCACGTACTGCTGATTCTACTGAAGAGATCCAGAAGATGATTAACCAACTTCAAAGTGATGCTCAAGATGCTGTGACAGCAATGGAAGCGGGTAAAGCGGTAACGTTTGAAGGTGTGGCATCAACAGATGAAGCCGTGGATGTTCTGATGAATATCTCTGAGCGTATCGCCGATATTTCAGATCGAAATACGCAAGTCGCGACAGCAACAGAAGAGCAATCAACCGTTGTACATACCATCAACCAGAACATTGAAGAAATTAACGCTATCAATGAAATGACCACTGCGACGGCAGAAGAGTTGGCTGGCGCAAGTCGAGATCTACAAGAACTGTCATCTCGCTTGGATAAGATGGTTGGTAGCTTCAAGCTCTAGAGTTGGATAGAATAGACCTAGTTTACAAGTTTAACGACTCGATATTTAGGTAAGTACTATGAATGATTTCGAAAAAGAACTAGAACTGATCTCACAAGAAGCCGGTGACGAGCCTGAAGTGAAGCTACCATCTCTTGAAGAACAACAAGAAATCGTAGCGGAACTGAAGAAGCTAGAAGCTGAAGGAAAGCTGACACCAGAGGTTCTTGAGCAATACTTTGGTAAGTTCAATCAGAAAAATTCAGTGCCAGTTCACTAATAAAGAGGGAGTTTTATACTCCCTTTTTTAATACCCGCCATTTAACTCACCCTATTAATCTATTTATTAATCAACAGATTAATCCTTGTTACTACTTTTTTTCATACTTGACAATACTCCCGCTGTACCTAAATCTATTGCTTATTTCAATCAAAATGATTAAGGACTGCAAACGAGATGGAGCACAAAGATATAAGGAACGTAATTTTAATTACTGAGGATAGCTTGCAGTCTTCATTGTTGAGAGATGTTCTTGAAACCAAACTCGGTATTAATGTCTTTCTGATAGCCCCTGAAAAGCTCACCAAGCACACAATTCCATTGGAAGCAGTCTCCGCTATATTACTCGATTATAGTGTTATGACTGATGAAGTCTTCTCTCGTTACATGGAGTTTAAAAAAGCAGAGCTAAAAGATGCCATTGAAGTTCTGTTAAATTGTGACAAATCGATTTCAACGGAAGAGCTATTTGTATGGCAGACACTCGCGGGTATCTTCTACACATCGGACGATATCAGCACATTACAGGCTGGAATTGGCAAAGTATTACAGGGTGACATGTGGTTTAGCCGTAAGTTTTCTCAGCAATACATCACCCATCTGCGCAGACATAGCAGACCAGTTAATAAGAGCGTGTCCGCAATTTTGACCAAAAGAGAGCAACAAATCATCACCTTCCTTTCTATGGGGGCTTCGAATCAACAGATCGCAGAGCAACTATTTGTGAGCGAAAATACTGTTAAGACTCACCTCCACAATATTTTCAAGAAGATTGATGTAAAAAACAGAGTGCAAGCATTAATTTGGGCTAAAGAAAACATTTCAGGTTTATCGATTGCCGTATAAAACTTATAGGGATTCCCCTTTCTAGCCTTAGTTTGCGAGTCAGATCTTATATAGATATTTGATATGTAAAAAGTGTTTCTTTTATGAGAAACACTTTTTTTGTTTATGATTTTAACGAAATTGCAATTCAAAAAAGTAGGAAATAAACATACTCTAGCGACTAGCACTTAGATATGAGACCAAGTGCTGATTAATAATTATTAAATTTAGAATGAAACGTTAGTGAAAGTATGAGAAACATTATGGAAAACAATAAGGATAAGCCTGAAATCCTAATGATCACTCAGCAAAGTTTACAGAGTGAAAACTTCAAGGAGATGCTTTCTAAGAATACCGAAACCAAGATTACGATTATTGATAGCAAGAATCCTAGTTACCACGAACTTATTCCAGAGAAGTATTTTCTACTTGTTGACTTTTCTATAGATACTCCTTCTGAAACTTTAGATTATTTAAAAAATAATGAAAAAGTACTAGGAACAATAATGCTTAACCTTGGGCATGAGCTTCAAATAGAAGAGTTGGCTGCGTGGCCTTTCGTGAAAGGGATTTTTGGTCCCAATGATTCTATGAACAAGTTATGTCAGGGCTTAGAGGCAATTATAAAAGGCGAAAACTGGTTATCACGTCGACTGTTAGAACAGTTACTTACTTATTACAAAGATAAGGAAGTGAATCGAATTATTGAGCCAGCTATAGAAGTGGAGTTAACCCGACGAGAAATACAAGTGCTACAGATTTTGAAAGAAGGTGGCTCAAATATGGAAATTGCCGATTCTTTATTTATCAGTGAACATACAATTAAATCTCATCTTTATAACATTTTTAGAAAAATTGAAGTAAAGAATCGAACCCAAGCAACAAGTTGGGCAAAAAGAAATCTTTAGTACTACTAGTAACTCTTTGTATTGGATAAAGAATATTGAAGAAAGTATGAGTTAATATTTTTTTGATAATTGAGTCAGCTTTAAATCTCATCCCATATTCAAACTCGCTCCTTTGAGGTTATTTATTAGACTTTTTATGTCTGAAATTGAGTCGTAGTCCAGACGTGAAAAGGTCTATTCAAAAATAAAGCCAAGAGGGAACAATAATGAGTATAAATCATACGCACAACGGTGATTCAGGTGACAACCATAAAACTGACTTTGATGGCGGCAACGACATCTTTGTTGGATTTGGTGGCAATGACTCCTTTGTTGCGGGCGGCGGCAATGACTACGTCGTAGGTGGCGCGGGAGACGATCGTCTTATTGGCGGTGCCGGAGATGATATTTTGAAGGCTGGTGAAGGCAATGATTACTTGGGCGGAGGTACAGGTAATGACAAATTGCTAGGGCTATTAGGTGACAACAAGCTTAACGGTGGTGTCGGTGACGATACGCTTCTATCTGGTTCAGGTGACAATGTACTGATCGGTGGTACTGGCGCAGATAAGTTTATCTTCACAGATAAGTTTGGTGGTCATGGTGAGGCGAAGGTCGTTGATTTCACTATTGGTGAAGATTCACTTCATATCGTCAGTGATTCAGTAACATCATATGAAGACCTGACGTTTACTTACGATGCGAACGGCAGCGCAGTGTTCACGGACGGTGCAGACTTAACTGTGAAACTAATTGGCGTCACGCAAGAAGATATCGAGTCATACGGAAGCGACTTATTCATTATCTAAGTCATTCTATTGGGCGCTAGATTACTAGCGCCCACGTATCAACATATGTGGATGTAATCGTGCAAAATACGGTTTTCAAAGAAGTTAAACAGAAACTGTGCACGCTCACAGGTTTGCTGATTGGCTTTAGTTTATTTATAAATTTATTAGTACTTTCAATCCCTTTGTACATGTTGCAGGTGTACAATCGTGTAATCTCTTCCTATTCCATTGATACGCTTTTCTTATTAACGGTTATCGTACTTGCAGCGCTACTAACCATGTCGTTTATCGATATTGCTCGCGCTCAAATGAGTAAATCCTTCGGTTATTGGATAGATTCAAAACTGTCGGTATTTATGCTTAAACGCAGTATTCAATACCAAGCCCACACGGGTAAAAGCTACACCTCTCAAGTGCTGAGAGACATTCAAAACATCAAAAGCTTTTTAAGTAGCCAAGCGCCATACCCTTTACTTGATGCTCCTTGGACCCCCGTTTTCATTTTATTCGTTTATCTGCTGCACCCTATGTTGGGTCACATAGCCCTAGGTGGCTCTATTGTGCTGTTTAGTTTGGGGTTAATTAATGAGCTTGTGACACGCAAAACCTTACAAGAGAGTGAAGTTCGTTCGATTTCCCATATCAATCAAGCAGAAGTCGCGACTCAAAACTCAAACTCAATCATTGCGATGGGCATGATGAATGCCTTTTTAGAGCGTTGGTATTCTAGAGTGAATGAATCCAACCAGTTGGAGCAGCGTGTGGCGGGTAAATCGATCTACCTTGCTAATTTCTCCAAGTTTGTTCGAGGCTCATTACAAATTTGTTTGTTAGGTGGCGGCGCATGGTTGGTAATCCAGCATGAGATCACTGCAGGCGCGATGATTGCGAGCTCAATTTTAATGAGTCGAGCATTATCACCGATGGAGCAAGCGATCGGCACTTGGCGCAGTGCAATGTCGGCAAAAAACGCTTACAGCCGTCTGTTCGAAATAGACAAGATTGTCAAACACGATGAGTCTGATATGCCTTTGCCTCGACCTAAGGGGCACTTCGAATTGACAGGTTTAGCCTATCGCCATCCTGGTGCAACGGAGCCAGTTTTGTCTGCCATTACGCTGTCTATCCCTCCCGGTGTGTCTGTTGGCGTAATTGGTCCTTCAGGCACTGGTAAATCGACCTTTGCTAGATTGCTCCTTGGTAATATCAAGCCTCTTGCGGGCAAAGTGACGTTAGATGGCATGGAAGTCTCTACATGGGCTTCTGAAGATCGGGGAGCACATTTCGGTTACTTAGCACAAGAAGTGGAATTGTTTCCTGGGACTATTCGGGAAAATATTGCGCGTTTCAAAGACGAAGACCCCGCTAAAGTGATTCAAGCCGCTCAGCTAGCTGGTTGTCATGAGCTCATACTAAAGAAAAACAAAGGCTATGATTTCATGGTCGGTGAAAACGGACGAGGTTTATCGGGTGGAGAACGCCAACGAATTGCTTTAGCCAGAGCCGTTTATGGTGACCCTTCGGTCGTTGTATTTGATGAAGCAAACGCAAACTTAGACGGAGAGGGGGAAGCGGCGTACCAACGCTTGATTGCTCACCTTAAATCCCAAGGTTCTACCGTGATTGTGATTGCCCATAACCCAAGCACGTTAAGGCAAATGGACCGATTGCTCTACTTGGCTGAGGGGCGCGTGAAGCTGTATGGAGCGAGAGATGAAGTTCTTAAGCGTTTAATGGGTGAAGAGAGAACAGATATACCGAGGGTGCGAAATGAGCAATCAACTGCCAACCGTTAACGAATTAGCTGCTGAAAAGGTGGTGCGCTTTATGCCATCTTCGGAGCTTCGTTTAAAAGGTCCCATTTTGCTTGGCGTACTTACACTATCGCTATTTTTAGGTGGGCTTGGTTATTGGGCGGCGACGTCTAAGCTTGAGAGTGCAGCTATTGCTTATGGTGATCTTTCTGTATTGAGCAAACGACAAGAGATCCAACATCTAGAGGGGGGCATTATTGATAAGCTCTACGTTCAAGAAGGCGACTTGGTTGAAAAAGGGCAATTACTTATTCAGCTCTCGCAGCGTCAAGCTAACGCTAAGCTGGACTCTGTTGGCGGTCAGTACATCCACACTATCGCAAAAGAAAATCGTCTCAATGCAGAGTTGGATGAGCTTCCAGAGATTGTTTGGTCGCAAGATCTAACAATGTTCGTGAACAGTGAGATTGTTGCCGAAGCAAAGTCTGTTCAAAACAAGATTTTTGAGGCAAGAAAACGCTTTTTTAACAGCAAGTTAAACATCATTGCGCAGAGTGTTTCCGGTGCGAGTTTGGAATTGGATAACCTTAAGGAAACCAAAGTAATTGAGAGGGAGCGCCTCAAATTTATCGAAGAGGAAATTGCGAGCAATCAAGCTTTGGTACAGAAAGGGTTTTCAGGTAAGTCAGCTTTATTACAGCTAAAGCGCCTTGCTGCAGAAGTACGAAGCACCTTAAGTCAGCTTGATCGCCAGTCTCTCACCGTCAGCAAGCGTTTGGATGAGAACCAAGCTAAAGTTGAAGAGCTAAAACTTGAACGGCTCAATGAAATCGTAGAAGAGTTGCGTAACACTAAGAAAGAGATCGTTTCAATTCGTGAGGAGTACCGTTCGGCGAAAGACGTCGTTGCGCGTACTGCCATTATTGCGCCAATCTCTGGCAGAGTGGTCAATATGCAAGTATTTACCGAGCAAGGTGTTATAGGCTCTGGTGAAACCTTATTGGAATTGGTTCCTCAAGACGATAAGTTGTTGGTGGAAGCTCGAGTAAGCCCTCAAGATATTGATTTGATCAGTCCAGGGCAACATGCTCAAGTGCGTTTAACGGCTTTAAATGCAAGAACACTTGCACCACTAGATGGCACAGTATTAACTGTCTCTGCTGATAAATTATCTGAGCAGAATCAAGATGACTTTTATCTCGCTCGTATTGCGCTGTCTCAAGACGATGTTGCGAAGCATAGGCTGACATCTGGTATGAATGCAGAAGTGTTGATTCTGTCTGAACCGAGAACACCCCTAAGTTATTTGGTTAAACCATTAACGGAGAGTATGAATCGCGCATTCCGAGAAGACTGATGGATAGCTTCTGTTTGAAATCTCATCACAGTGTTTACACAAATAAATAATCCACTACGCCAGTCACATTTTGCGACGTTGTGATGTGCTTTGATGCGCTTTTATTTAGGTGAGATGAACGATGAGAACAGAAAAAGAAAAAATGCTGGCAGGCGAGCCATACGATGCTTGGGACCAAGAGCTCTACCAAGCGCGAATTGAATGTCGAAAAGTTCTGCAAAAGATTAACAACAGCATTCCTGATACGGATGAATGGCGAAGTGCGATTGATGAGTTGATCCCTGATTCTGAAGGGGCGTACCTTGAACCGCCATTTCGGTGCGACTACGGCTCAAACATTAAAGTGGGTAAAAACTTCTATGCCAACTTCAATTGCGTGGTGTTAGATGTCGCGGAAGTCCACATTGGGGACAATGTTTTGTTTGCTCCTAACGTGCAAATTTACACTGCGGGTCACCCTCTCGATGTCAGAGGACGCGTGGAAGAAGGCGTTGAATTTGGCACGCCAATTACGATTGGTGACAATGTATGGCTGGGGGGCGGTGTGATTGTTTGCCCTGGTGTCACTATCGGTGAGAATTCTGTTATTGGGGCGGGTAGTGTCGTGACGAAGGATGTCCCAGCGAATGTTGTAGCCGCTGGTAACCCATGCAAAGTAATTCGTTCTATTGAGCAGTAAAGGCGAAGTAAATAAACTAAAAAGCGCAAATAGACAAAAAGTACAAATAAACAAAAAGCCGACTCAGAGTCGGCTTTTTTGGGGTTCTCATTCTGTGTTCAAATAGACAATCGAGGTCTAAAGCATACTGGAATGTACTTGTTGACCTTGTTCGGTCAGTGAATAAATACGACCGTCTTCCTTGATCACCAAACCACTATTGACCAACTGTTTTAAGTGGAAATTAAACTTGGTGTGATCCTCAATACCCACCACTCGACATAGATCCATAAACTTCATTTTACGATGGATTTTAAGTTGCTTGATTACCGAGCGGCGAATTGGGTTGGATAACGCACTAAAGATTTGGTCATGCTTTCTTTCATCAAGAGGGGATTTTGGTGAGCGTTCAGCATGGACGCGCTTTAAGGTGACCGATAGTGCAGCGAGGTTAAAAGGCTTAGTGAGAAACTCATCTGCCCCTTTTTTCATAGCGTCGACAGCAACGTCAACAGTAGCAAATGCCGTTGTGATGATAATACCAATGTTGGGATGTTGACGTCTTAAAGTGGAGAGAGCTTCAATACCTGTCATCCCAGTCATCACCACGTCGAATAGCGCTAAGTCAAAATGTTGCTCGCTAGCAATATCTAACGCATCCTCTGCATTATCACATGCGATGACTTCAAACGATTCCAAGGTTAATGCCTCAACGAGGACCTCTCTCAATTCTACATCGTCTTCTGCAAGTAAGAGTTTTAATGTCATTCAATGTTCCTTGGTAAGCGGATTTCAACTGTTAAGCCTGTTACCTGATCACTCTTCTTCGAGTTCCTCAAGTTTAGCTCGCCACCGTGTTGTAAGATAATTTGATTACTGATAGCCAGTCCCATTCCCGTACCTTCTCCCCGAGGTTTTGTGGTGTAGAACGGCGTCTTTGCTTTGGCGATTTTGTCTTGTGGCATCCCTGTTCCCCAATCCGAAATTGAGAGTGTTGCTACGAGTTTGTCTTGATAAGTTTCGATATAAATCTGTTTATGTTCTTGGCTTGCATCGATAGCGTTGCCGATGAGGTTTGTTACCACTTCTTCTAACTGGCCCGCATCGCCTCGCACACTCAATTTATCGTCTAGTGATGTACTGACAATAAAGCCTTCTAGGCGGTATTGATTGAGAGACAAAGCATGTTCCACAACCTCTTTGAGCGAAACCACCTCACGTCGTATTGGCTTATGGTGAGCGTAGTTAAGTACTTCGTGGCTGATCTCTGCGGCGCGCTCAAGACCCTGCCGAATTCGAGCCAGTTGTCGATGAGTTGCTTCGTTATCCGGCAGCTGCTTTTCCAATAAATCGCAGCTCATGGTTGCGCTGGAGAGTGGTGTTTTAATCTCATGTGCAACCGCTGAGGTCAGTTCACCAAGTTCTTTTAATTTAGCGTCTTGTTGAGAGAGTTGGATATGACTTTCAAGCTGCTTGTTCTTTTCATCGTCAAATACTCTGAGGGCAATCCAAAGAGTGCACAAGATAGAGAGCGCACACACCATTCTAACGATCAGCACCCAAAGTCCTAAATCGACCGTCAGCGCGCCTGCGGCAATGCCATAAGCAACGAGAGAAAGCCCCGTCAGCTTAAAAGGCAGTGAAGCGCCATGACCTTCTTTTTCAAGAATATTGGCGTAGCTCATCATGGCTAGACCAGAGATGACTCCAGAGCCTAAACCAAAAATCCAGCGTACTTGGTTAGCGGTGTTATGGACATAAATGGCGTATTCTTTGTTGCCGAAGCGGTAAACCAAGCTAACGATAAATAGAGTCAGAACCGCAATCGCGGCGTATTTGATGTACTTGACCTTCTTCCAACTGGTCAGATCTAGCATCTTCCAAGCGAAAGCCCCGAGAGCAATGAATGAGAACAAGAGCTTAAATACTTTGAAAGTCTCTATGCCTTTAGTCAGGGTAAATTCGTGTTCATACATCACCAAGTAAAGTTCGGACCATTCATGGAAGCCGTGGATGAAACCAAATAAAGCCAGAATGGGCAGAGCAGAAGCAATAGCAATGCGACTTTTGCGTAGATCTCGAAACAGAATCGCAAAAAAGATGGCGAAGAAAGCTAAGCCATAGAAGAGGTAAATTTTGAAGATGAGTAACATATCCATCATTTGAGTCTAAAGGACTCCTTACCCTTCATCAATATTTAAAATTTGCAATCTTATTATTTTGCATTGCATACATATTTCCTTAGAAACGTCCCTATCTATATAGATTTCATATGATGTTTGTGAATTTTTATTATCATAAATTATTTGCGGGAGATAATTGTTATTCACACTGAGCTGTTTAACTTATTTCTTTAATAAAACTGTCATATTAAATTTTTAATCTCAACGCGTCGATTGATTAGTACCGATTGACTGTTTATTTATTTCAATACCTAGTTTTACTTGAACACTAAAACTAACAGGGCTAATTAAACATTGGTTTTTAATTAGCCCAAATTTCTCACTAAATTATATCGGAGATATATTGTGAAATTTATGAAATCAGCTCTAGTGTCTTCAGTTCTGGTTGCAGCATCATTTGGCGTTGCTGCTAAAACAACGATCAACGGCGCTGGTGCGACATTCCCTCATCCAATTTATGCGAAATGGGCTGAGCAATACCAGAAGGAAACGGGTGTTCAGATTAACTACCAAGCTATTGGTTCTGGTGGTGGTATTCGCCAGATTACAGCAAACACAGTGGACTTTGGTGCGACTGACGCGCCACTGACTATCGAGGAGCTGAACAAAGAGGGCATGATTCAGTTTCCAATGGTGATGGGGGCAATTGTTCCTGTGGTGAACATTCCTGGTATTGATGCTGGAGAGGTGAAACTAACAGGTAAAGTTCTCGCAGATATTTTCCTTGGTAACATCAAAAACTGGAATGATCCTGCGATTGTCGCACTCAATAAAGATGTCGACCTACCTAATCAACCTATCTATGTTGTCCACCGTTCAGATGGTTCTGGCACCACCTACAATTTTACGGACTACCTCGACCGTGTAAGCCCCGAATGGCATAAGTCTATTGGTGTTGGCAAAGACATTACATGGCCGAAAAAAGCAACAACCATTGGCGGGAACGGCAATGCCGGTGTAGCAAACTTTGTTAACCGTACCCGAGGAGCCATTGGGTATGTAGAGTATGCGTTTGCTAAGCAAAATGATCTCGCCTATACACAAATGCAATCTAAAGATGGCAAGTTTCTAAACCCAGGCATGGACACTTTCCAATCTGCAGCTGCCAATGCTGATTGGGATAATGCTCCGGGTTACCACTTATTGTTAAACGACCAACCGGGTGCAAACTCATGGCCAATGACAGCAGCGACGTTTATTCTTATGCATAAAGAGCAGGCGGATGCGAACAAAGCGAAAGAAATCGTGAAATTCTTTGAATGGAGCTATAAACAAGGTCAACTTGCAGAAGAGTTGGATTACATCCCAATGCCAAATAAAGTCGTTAACATGGTTAATGAGACTTGGAAAGAGGGTTTGAAATCTAACGGTCACACGATTATTCAATAATTAATCAAGTAGCCTGATAAGTAATATATTTATCAGGCTACTATATAAAATATTATGACTACTTTAGCTATTAAAAGTAAAGTGAACGGCGATTCGGTTTTTAATAAGCTGAGTTTTGCTAGTGCTTTATTAATTTTTGTAACTTTAATTGGTATTTTATTATCTCTTATTGAAGGTGGTTGGCCAGCCTTTAAGGAATTTGGTCCAGGCTTCATTTTTAGAGATATTTGGGATCCCATTAACGGTCAATTTGGCGCTGCCTCAGCAATTTATGGCACGCTGGTTACTTCTTTCATCGCTATTGTTATTGCTGCACCGATTGCGTTAGGTACGGCTGTATTCCTTGCTGAGTTAGCTCCTAAATGGTTGAGTCAACCAGTAAGTAAAGCCATTGAACTGCTTGCTGCTGTACCAAGTATCATCTACGGCATGTGGGGACTGTTTGTCTTCGTTCCTTGGTTTTCTGAAGGTTTCCAAATGTGGGCCGGTGTGCATTTGGTCGATATCCCTTTGGTAGGTGGTTGGTTTAATGGTCCGCCGATTGGGATAGGCTTATTGGCGGCGGGGATCATCTTGTCATTTATGATTCTGCCTATCATGACTTCTTTAACGCGTGACGCATTGAAATCCATTCCGGATGTCCTCCGTGAAGCAGCATATGGAACGGGAGCGACACCATTTGAAGTCATCACCAAGGTGCTTATCCCTAAAGTTAAGAATGCAACAGTGAGTGCTGGCATTTTAGGTCTCGGTCGCGCTCTCGGTGAAACCATGGCTGTCGCCTTTGTTATTGGTGGTGCGAGCCGTATTGAATTTTCATTCTTTATGCCAGCAAGCTCCATTTCTTCGACGATTGCTCAGCAATTTAACGAGGCAACAGATCCAATCCATATCGCATCGTTAATTGGTCTGGGAGTGGTGTTGTTTCTTATCACTTTCTTTGTGATGGGTTTTGCTCGTCGTTTGTTAAGGAAGTCATCATGAATAGCAGAAAATTAAAGAACTTTAGCTTTCTAACATTTTGCACTTTGTCGGCAGCGTTCGGTGTCTTCGTTCTCGCGAGCATCTTATACACCTTGATTGGTGAAGGAATAAAGGGCTTGAGCTTCGCTATCTTCACCGAGTTAACGCCTGGTCCGGGCAGTGAAGGTGGCTTAAAAAATGCCATTGTGGGGAGCTTAATGCTGACTGGCTTGGGCATTCTGATTGCTGCACCGATTGGGGTTCTTGCGGGCACGTGGTTGGCAGAAGCTGATAAAGAAAACACAGTGGCCGAATCGCTGCGCTTTCTTAACGGTATGTTAATGAGTGCTCCCTCTATCTTGGTCGGGTTGTTTGTCTACGCCATGATTGTGGTACCGACAGGCGGTTATTCTGGATGGGCAGGTGCCATCGCATTAGCCGTTCTCGCACTACCAGTGATCGTTGCTTCAACGGAAGAGATGCTACGTTTGGTCCCGCCAACGTTGAAAGAAGCGGGAAGCGGTGTAGGGGCGCCTAAATGGCGAGTGATCACCCAACTTAGTTACCGCGCCGCAGCTCCGGGGATTATCACTGCCATTCTTTTATCCATCGCTCGTATTTCTGGGGAGACGGCACCGCTTTTGTTTACTGCGTTAAACAGTAGCTTTATGACGACCGACATGAGCAAACCGATGGCAAACTTACCAGTGACGATATACCAATTTGCTATGAGCCCTTACAGCTCATGGCAAGAGCTGGCATGGGCTGGCGCATTGATTATCACGAGTTTTATTTTGATTGTTAACGTACTGGCGACGTCGTTGCCGCAATTATTAAAAGCGAGAAGAGCATGAACACGGCAACATTAAATCCAGTCAGAGCAAGCATGAATGAATCCACTATGAATACTTTGGTACACAGTGTTAGCGCCAACGATGTCTCAGCAAGTTTGACTCATCGTATGGACATTCAAAACTTAAATTTTTACTACAACAAAGGCTCTGATGCAGCGTTGAAATCCGTATCAATGCCAATCTATAAAAACCGAGTGACGGCACTGATTGGTCCATCGGGCTGCGGTAAGTCTACACTGCTTCGTACGTTAAATCGTATATATGACTTGTATGGGCATCAGTACGCTGAAGGCGAAATCTTACTTGATGGTGAGAGCATCTTTAGCAATACGGACGTCAATGAACTGCGTTCCAAAGTGGGCATGGTTTTCCAAAAACCAACGCCATTTCCCATGTCGATATACGAAAACATGGCATTTGGATTGAAGATACAAGGTGCATTTAGCAAAGCCGAAGTTAGAGAGCGTGTCGAGTCTGCACTAAAGCGTGCGCACTTGTGGGAAGAGGTGAAAGATAAGCTAGATGCAGATGCGAATGGTTTATCAGGTGGTCAGCAGCAGCGCTTATGTATTGCTCGAACGATTGCGCTAGAGCCAGAGGTTATTTTAATGGATGAGCCGACTTCCGCGCTGGATCCTATTGCCACCGCCGCCATTGAAACTCTGATAACAGAGCTGCGTGAGAAGTACACCATCGTTATCGTAACGCACAACATGCAGCAAGCAATGCGCATCTCCGATTACACGGGTTTTATGTATCTAGGAAAGCTCGAAGAATTTGGTAAGACTGAAAACATTTTCCATCACCCAGACAACGACCGTACTAAACGTTATATCTCAGGGGACTTTGGATAACGAATAACAACAATAGCGCTGATTAGTCAGCTCGTTTTAGGCACGGTTTCGCGAGGATCGTGCCTATTTTTTTATGCCCTGACACTCTAGAATTAAGGTCATCTCAAACAATGTCATCTCAAACAATTAAGAACGCAGTATGTACAAAAACAAAGTGGTGGTTATTACAGGCGGCAGCCAAGGTATTGGTAAGTATCTCGCGCAGGCTTATTTAGACCAACAAGCGAAGGTCATTGTGTTTGATATTGCCGTAAACCAAAATCCGAGCGTCGAGTTTTATCACGTCGATCTAGGGCAGCCTACGCAGATTGAGCTCGCTTTTGATGAGATCCAACGTGCACACGGTAAGGTTGATATTCTGATCAACAACGGTGCAATCGCTAACTTTAACAAACCAGTTGAACAACTGACTTTTGAAGAATTCTCTCGAGTCATTGATGTCAATCTCAAAGGGGCGTTTGCGTGTTCACGTCGATTTATTGCATTAAACCGTGCTCAATCTTTTGGAAGAATTGTCAACATTGCCTCGACACGTTGGAATCAAAATGAAGCTGGTTGGGATGCATATGGTGCATCTAAAGGAGGCTTAGTTTCGATGACTCAATCCATGGCGATTTCTCTGTCTGATACTCCCATTACCGTTAATGCTGTAAGCCCTGGTTGGATACAAGTTGAAGGGTATGAAGATTTAGATAGCTTTGACCATCAGCAGCATCCATCGGGTCGAGTAGGTAAGGCAAAAGATATTGTAAATGCGTGTTTGTTCTTAACTCATCCAGAGAATGACTTTATTAATGGACACAACTTGGTTGTCGATGGTGGAATGAGCAAGAAAATGATCTATCAAGACAGTTTGATTGATTAAGCTTACTTTCTTGGGTACAGAAGTGCTCTTCAGTAGAGTACTTCTTATTATTTTATCGGTAGTCGTTTACTTTCCTCTTTATTCTCCTCCCTGTTTTTTGGGTACATTCATTTTCACCGTTTGAAATAGGCATTTAAAAAACTCTTTGCGCAAAAGATGCCGAATGATAATTCCTCTGCTTCGATACACTCTAAAACCAGTGGCGACGATATCTATTTTTCATGCTTCGGGTTAGGACTCATATATTAAAAAACAGTGACATACTTTTTAAAAAGGCGATGGGTTGGGGAAATTATCACCGAAATTGTGATATTGCCCTTAAAACTATATAGGAAATTTCTGAGTTTGTAGTAATGCTCTGTTTTAAATGGATTTATGAACTAACTTTGATATTGACGTCTTGTTAGTTAAAGCTAGGTATAACGATGAAATGGATTTTATTGCTTGTGAGCCACATCTTGTTTGCTGTGGCGGGTTTTGCTGCGGGTATTTATGCACTGCCTATTCTTATCCAACCTGATTCACCAGATGTTTCGGTTGTGTCTAACTCTTCGGAAGGTGTTCTCTACCGTGGCATGTTCGAGCGAAATCGAACAGATAGTGACTTTCTTCATTGGGGAGAAGGGGATCTATGGGTCACTGAAGATACGATTGCTTTTCAAGGAGAATTGGCTCCCGGACCGGATTATAAGCTGTATCTCTCACCAACGTTTGTTGAAACCGAGGCGGATTTTAATCGCTTGAAGTCACAAATGGTGAAGGTGGGAGAGGTGAAAACATTTGACCGTTTTATGGTCACTCTTCCTCAAGATCTGCCCTTAGATAACTACACGTCAGTCATTGTTTGGTGTGAAACCTTTGGTGAATTTATTACGTCTGCACAGCTCAAATCTGTCGCAAAAATGAATCAGAGCTAATACCCAAACAATTTTAACTCATGTCGAATAATAACTGACAGAAACGTGACAAAAGGAGCGTTTCTGTCGCCAGTATCTCGACGCCTGTATTTTGACGGGGCGCTGTCCTGTCATAAATCAATAAATGATTAATATTTTGTATGAGTCGGAAAAGTATTGTGCCAGTGATTCAACGTTATCTCGCTTTATTCTTTTTGATGTTTTTAGTTTCCGCCAAAGCGATGGCCGCGGGGGAAATTGAAATATCGTTTAGTCCCACATCAGGAACTGCTTATGAAAATGGGGAAGTAATCAGTTATTCCATTGATGTGAAAAATACAACAGCGAATACTATTAGTAATGTTGCTGTAACGAATAAGATATGGGAAGTCATGTCTGGTTCGAATAAAGCATTTAGCCGCTTAACAATCTCTGATTCTCATACATTAGGTTCGAGCCCAGGCACTTACACCGCAAGTAACAGTAACCTCGATGTGAATGGGGCTAGCCTACTCCCTTTTGGACGGGTTACTTACCAAATTGAAGCGACCGTTGCGGATGACACCGCTGAGGATATTGTCTTAGGCAACACCGAGGTAAAAGGTACCGTTTCCGGCACAGAAACGACGTTTACCAATACATCAACGATTACGTTTACTCCTGCGGATTACGACTACACGTTAGAAGCTTCCGTTCAGCCGGCTCAATACCAAGTGGGGAGTAAGCTAACTTATAAGCTGATTGCGACCAACAGAGGCTCTGTTACCGTTAAAGGCTTAGATATCGAGCAAGCGTTCGAGACGCTGACGGCTCAAAAACAAGATGGCTCAACAGGTGCAGCTTTCAGTGATGTTCATATCAGTGCTAAAGTCTCGTCCGGCAGCAAAACGGGTACTTTTGCTACTTCTGGTGATTTGTCGGTTAAAGACGCTGAGCTCTCTGTTGGTGGTCACGTCACCTACACCATCAAAGCGACCGTTGTTGATGACCTTGTTGGCGACATTGTCACCAAAGCGACATCAACGACTCGTGCTGGCACTGTTAACAGTAGTGAACTTACAACGCCTCCGGCAGATCCAGATATCGCTCTGGCACATACTTTACAGTCGACATCTCCTTACCTAATTAACGGTGAAGTTGATTTTCAAATCAAGGTCACCAACAACGGCGGAGCGATTGCTCACAATTATCATGTAAAACAGAATATTAAAGATTTGGTTAGCCCAAATGGTCTAGCTAATGATCGTACTTCTTCCTACAACAATACGGATGTGGACGGAAATCCTTTTGATAGTTGGGACATCACGGTATCAAACATTGGTGGAAAGTCAGATTCATCTTATGCGGGCAGTACGCAAACGAACGTTGACTTCAATGATATCGTTTCGATTTATCCAGGAGAGTCGATTACCTACCAAGTTAAAGCAACGTTAACCCCTGTTACCATTGGCGCTCTGCAAGGTTTCACTGCGTCAGTGACGGATCAAGCTGACACCTTAGTTAAGAGTTCAAGTATTTCAGACACGGTAAATGCAGAGAAAGTACTGAGTGTTGCGGATTCCGACATTTCAATTACCAAAACGACCTCGGCGTCAGAGTATGTGCCAGGTGGTGAGATTGAATACGAAATCACGGTTACCAATGGCTCTTCCAAGTATTTTGCCAATAACCTTTTGGTCCAAGAAAACCTGACTTGTGTGGTGACTGAACAAGCAGGCGGCGCGGGCGATGGTCAAGCTTTTGAAAAGTGGAAAGTGGATGTTATTTCAGGTGAGGATTCCATTGGTTCGGACCCTGGTTCGTTTAGTTATGGTACTTGGACGTCAAGCCCGCTTTCACTAACACCGGATATCGCGCCGGGCAAAACGATCAAATACAAGCTAACGGCAAAAACGAGTGATACGAGTACCGGTCTTATTTTGGATGACAGTGCAAGCTGTGCCAATGATAACGTGACGGAAGAAGGATCTGGTGTACAAACGCCGGACGATAATTTACGTGCGAGCAAAGATGTCGACAGTCGTTTCTACTCTTCCGGTCAGGCTCTGACTTACACCATCATAGTAACCAATGATGGTGATGGTTTCGCTAACCAAGTTCAGGTTTTGGATGACCTTAAGTCAGTCAAAACTCAAGATATTCATGGTGGTGAGATCGCCGCGTATACGGGCTGGACCATTACCGCACAGGCTTTCAAAGACGACGGAAGTACTGCAACCGCAAGTGACACCGGCATTGCTGGTGAGGTGAAGTTCCCGGATAACCTAAATGTGATTGCGACGCTTCAGCCTCACTCTTACATCGAATACACCATTGTTGCTGAAACCAATCCGCTCGCAAATGGACATATCTCTAACCAAGTGACTGTGGATGGCTCGGTTTATGCCGACCGTGGCTCTGACCCGCGTGACTTTGTGATTCAGTTAAACAAGCGAGTAAAAACAAACACAGATTCAAGCTTCCATGGTGAGCAGACGGCTTACTCAAAATTAGACAACGAAGTGACGTACCAAATCAGTCTAAAGAACGCGAAAGAGAATGGCTACGCGACTGACGTTGAAGTAAAAGATCTATTGTCGACGATTAAAGCTGGCGTCCTTGAGCCAGATGGCATGACGAAACCAGTGTTTAAGTCTTGGCAAATTAGTGCAGAGATTATTTCGGATGACCCTCGCCTAGATGGAAACGCTACATATACCGATGTTGGTACGTTCGCTGACAACACTGACTTAAATACCAAAGTGCAGATTCCACCGAACGTGGAAGTGCTATACACCATTGTGGCTCAAATAGATCGTGATACGCCTGATGAAATCCTCTTTACTCGCTTTAACAACACTGCGGATGTCAAAACGCCAGATTCAGGCATTCAATCTTCCGTGGTTGATACGGTTACCGTGTATCCACATGATCCAAAAATCATTGTTGTGAAGACAACTCCAGATGATGATTTTATTCCAGGAAAAGAGGTATCTTTCAAAATAACGGTAAGAAACAGAGGGCTTGGTTATGCAGACGAAGTTCGTGTATTTGATGATATCAAAGCTCTTAATGCCTTTTCTACCTGGAGTTACACCTCTGAAACTGACTCAAACAATTCGCCTTATAAAACAGGCAGCTATGCAGGGGACCCAAGTGGTTACCAAACGGATGAAAATCTTGATGCCCGAGTCGATATTGACCCCAATGTAAGTGGAGTTGATGGCTCTGTAACATTCGTTGTAACTGGTGTCGTTAAGAACGACTACAAGGAGAGTGAAATCTCTAACACGGCTGAAACCTACGATCCTTCGACCAATTTGAATCAGTCTTCTTCTGCTGAAATCGGTCATGTATCTGGGGATTCATTAAACGTTTCGATTCTTAAAACAGCCGATAAAGTTCGCTTTATTCCTGGTGAAGACGTGACTTATGAAATCCGTGTCAAAAACAATGGTTCAACTACAGAACATGGACTCAAAGTCTATGACTATCTGAATGATATCAAGTCAGTTCTAGCGAACGACAAAGACAATCAGTTCCAAGATTTTCCTGACCAAAACCCGTTTGAATACTGGCAGTTTAAGACTGGTTCAGATTTCGAGCCTGCCACTAACGATGATTTTATCTACCCACCGGGTGGTAAAGGCGCGACAATGAGCCTAGACCCTGGAGAGATTCGAACTTTTCAGATCAAAGCACGCGTCAAAGATAACGTTGTTGGCTCACTGGATGGAACCACTCTCAACAACAAGATCGAAAATGATGCCTACGTGTATCGTTATGTCGGCAACGACGAAGATTCACACGTTTCTCACCACGAAATGGAGCGCGCTTACAATGGCGGTGACGTGGTCAGAAAGCTGCTGGTTAACGGTAAAGAATCAAACTTCTACTCGCCGGGTGATACTTTAACCTATCAAGTGACCGTTTCTTCTCAAACGGGCTATGTGAATGATCATCCAGTTCAAGAAGATATTGATAGTGTTAAGACTCAGCTACTTGATGGTAGCAAAGATACGCCATATGCGTCTGGCTATACCGTTGATGTAAGTAAGCAAGATAGCAAAGGTGGTAGAGGAACCACCGATGGTACTTTGGATGGCACCGTTGCAGATAACCAGAACATCGATACAACGATTGATGTGGCTGGTGGTGATTCGGTGACTTTTGAAGTGGAAGGTGTTGTTCGTGAGGACGCCGTAGGCACGATTACTATCGGTGGTATCACAGTTGTTCCAAATGGCTACCATCTTTCATTTAGTAAAACGGTCGATCAATCCAGTTATGAGCCAGGGAAGCCATTGGTTTACCGATTAACCATTGAAAACGATGGTAAAGGTAACGCCTACAACATCCCAGTGATTGATGAATTGTCGGGTATCACGGTTGATCTCGTTGATGGTAAAAATGAAAAAGCCTTTGATTCTGGTTGGACGGTAGCGCCACGTATTGTGAGTGGCAGTGATAAAGCGATCCTCGATTTAGATAGCAGTATTGCGGATAACAAAGACATCAATACCCATGCCTCCATCCCGACGGGTACAAAGATTGAATATGTAGTTACTGCAACCGTCAATAAAAATGCGGTGGGTAAGATCCTAAACCTATTGACCGTCGACGGCGATACCGTGAGTGCAGAGACTAAGGCATCTGCCGAGAAATACGATTTCTCTAAACACGTCGTAAAACTCTATGACCAAGATGGCACCACCGAATTGACAGGTGGATACACGCCTGGTGGTTACATCGAATACGAAATCTTATTGAAGAACTTAAACAACGTTCACATCAATCAGATGCCAATCAAAGATGAAATCAGCAAAATTCAAACGGATTACTTTGGCGGTGTGAAAGGTCGTGCGTTTGACTCATGGACGATTACTCCGAGTGTGGACGCGAGTACGATCAGTGATGCGGGTAAAGTCAGTAACAACACGGACATCAATACTAACTTCAACCTCGCGGCAAATGAGTTTGTAACCGGCGGTACGTTTGTTAAGTACACCATTAAGGCGAAGATTAGTGAGCAAGCCGTAGGGCAAATTCTCAACGTAGCCGTCGTTGATAACAGCCATAACTTGCCATCAGAGCCAGTGAACATGCTGCCAGCAAATATCTCTAAAACGCATAAAGCGTATACGGATACAACGTTTGCTACGCATAAAACCACTTACAATCACACAACGAGTAGCGAGAAGATCGTTTACCACTTGCGTATCGAGAACAAGGGTAAAGGCCTGGAGTACAACAAATCTCTCGAAGAGTTTTTCTCGAAAGTCAAAGTTCGTACTGCACAGAATGCGGATGGTGAAGCAGACTCACAGACGCTACCAGCATTCGATCAATATGGTTGGACTGTGAAGGCAACGACTTCTGGAGAAGCAACGACGCTGATCGATGGGTATGTAGGCGGTGCTGATGTCGATATTGATATTGCTAAGCTGTCTATTGCTCCAGGTGGTTGGATTGACTTTGTTATGGAGTCGCAAATTCGTCAAGACGCACTTGACCAAATCGTAGTGAAGCCGAAATACAATGGCTCTAACTTCAGTGCAGCGACGGTTACTCCGGAAGGCAGCAACCTTGCCGTGAGCAAAGAAATTGTGTCTATTGCAGGTAAATCTTACACATCGGGCGATACTTACAAGCCTAACGATGAGGTGATTTACAAGTTTACTGTTACTAATACAGAGCCTGTTTGGCGTGACCAGACGGTAATCCAAGACATCGTGTCTGGCGTTCGTGTTGAAGTCGTAGGTGGAACCACGAAGTCGGCATTCTCAGAGACATCAATCTCTCATATCTTTACCTCTACAGGTACCTCGGGAACGCAGGATACCTACATTGAAACTTATGATGCATCCGATAACTTGGACCTGTTAGTTGATATCGCTCCCGAAGAAGTCATAGAGTTTACGGTGAAAGGAAAAGTTCGCCCTGACGCGTTAGGAGACATTGATGGCAACACCGGGCGAGCAGGCAATCAAAGTGATACCACAGATGTGATTCCACCAGTGGTTCCTGTATTGAGCTTTGAAAAGTCGGTACTGAGTACGACGGCTGACAGCAGCACTTGTACCTTCCCATCGACCTCGGGCTCTGGGTGTCATTACAACCCGAATGGTCAAGTGCAATACCAAGTCAGTGTTACTAATACCGGTGAGAGTATTGCTAACGATGCCACAATCGTGGATGAACTGAACACAATTAACACATCCGATGGCAAGCCAGCATTCCAAGATTACAGTGTTGCCATTATCAGTGCTCCAGATGCGGATAGATTCTCTATCACTGGTGATTATCAAGGTACAGTGCCACTTAATGCGGCATTTGATTTGATGCCGGGAGATACCGTGGTATTCGAGGTTGATGGTACGGTAGCTGCAGACGCAACAGGTACTATAACTAACATCGCCAAGGTGAATGGTGATGATAGTAATCCCGTTGTTCTTGACCCAGGCACGTCGAGCCTAATCGCGCAAAAATCTACAGATACACCGACCTACACGCCTGGTTCAGAAGTTCGTTATCAAATGCGTATTCGAAACCAAACATCGAATAACGAGAAGATTGATATTCGAGATGCTATTAGCAGTTATAAGGTAAAAGTGGCTGACGGTTCAGAGCAGGTAGCATTAAAAGATTGGACAGTCAGCGCTCGTGTGATTTCTGATGGCAACCCGTCATATACGGATATTACTAACCTCAATAGCATTGCCGCGAATAGCGACATTGATGTCACAGTACAAATGGGCGGTAAAGCGGCTGACGATACTTACACTGAGATTTTAATTGAGGTTGTAGGGCATGTTCGTGATGACGCAGTTGGTGAGTTTACCAACCAACTACAAGGTAAGTTGAACTCGGGCTCGACCTTTTTCACTTATAACCTAAAAGAGAAGGTGATTGTCCCAGAACCGGGCAGCTTGACAGTAACGAAAGTCACGTCGACTACGCCAGCTATCTACCACCCTGGTGACACCATTGGTTATGACATCGAAGTCAAAAATACCGGTGATGGTTACGCAACGGATGTCCTGATCGCTGATCTTTGGAAAAATATTCGTGCCGATAAAGCGGGCTCTACATTACCAGTGCGCGCGTTTGATGCTTGGTCTGCTACCTCAATCAATGTTGTGGGCACTACCCCAAATCTGACGCAACAGATTGCTGGCTCGGAGATTACAGGTGATAAAGGCGAAGGCTATCAAGTTCGTTACAACATTCACCCTGACCATACGGTTCAATTGCATGTTGAAGGTGTCGTAAAAGCGGACCTTGTTGGCGACATTACTAACCTGGTGGAAGTGAGTGATTCAAGCGGCTCCCAAACAGCTGAAGCAACTTATGTTGCTGCGACGGCAGATCTTTCTGTCGATAAAACGGTTGATAAGAACCAGTATGAATCTGGCGATACACTGACTTATACAATCAAAATTGAAAACACGACCGCGAACTGGGCGAATGACGTTCAAGTTAAAGACCTTGTAAACGACATCACCTCTACCAACATTACTGGTGCAACGGTGAAAGCGTTTGAGTCTGGCACTATCTTCTTTAATGCAGCTTCGCAAACTGGTGATACAAAGTTCCCATCAGCGACAGGGGAGTTCTTGGACGGTAGTTTGGATATTGGTCCAAATGACGTTGTGACTCTGACCGTAGAAGGGGAGCTAGATCCGGAAGTTGTCGGGGATGTCACTAACAAGGTCGAAGTGACTTATAACGGCACGACCAAGACTGCTGAAGCGACCAGTACAGCAAAAATCCCAGATTTAACCTTCACAAAAGAACCGATGGTTGAGTTCTATAGTCCGAACCAAGCAGCTGGCTACATCTTGAAGATCGTTAACCAAGATAATAGCTACGCCAATGACATCAACCTGAAAGATGAGATTGGCGCATTGACAGTAACGACGGTAGATGGCTCGACCAATCAAGCCTTCTTGCAATGGGCAGTGCAATACGTCTCGGGCAGTTCATTAACAACGGTGGATGCAAACTCTCTGGTCGTGGACAAGGACATTGACTACAACATCGACCTTGCGCCAAATGACACCATCACACTGTACGTGATTGGTCTCGTCAATGCTGAGGCTACAGGAGATATCGTTAACCAAGCGACCTTGAACCATAACAGCAAAGACGTTACTGCGACTGCGACGCTGAAACCTCGCCCGGGTGACATCGTTCTGGAGAAAACCACTGATGAGCGTTACTACCAGCCGGGTGAGTTCTCTACTTTCCGCGTCAAAGTGACCAACAACGGTTCAGGCTTTGCGTCAGATGTCAAAGTGGAAGACTTCATTTCTGCTCTGGAAGTGGAGACATCGGGCGGCGCTATGGCACCAGCATTCAAAGACTGGACAATCGTGACTACGAAGGGCGACCCTCGCACCAATATCGAGAAGGTCCCAGGACCAAATGATGATATCTCTACCAATATTGATATTGCGCCAGGTGATACGGTGGAGTTTGCCATTACGGGTACGGTCAATGTCAGTGCGGTCGCAAACGTTGTAAACACTGCCACAGCAGAGTTTGGCGGTGCAACGATTGATGCTACGGCAACTTTGGAAACCTTACCTGAGGAAGTATGGATAGAGAAAACGGTGGAATCACCTATCTACATTCCGGGTGAGGACGCGGTATTCCACGTTCGCGTATACAACGGTACCGATGGCTTTGATAACGACATCAAACTCGATGACATTCTGTCGGGTATCAGAACGACTAACGTGAATGGTGTCAGTGATCGCGCGTTTATCAGTTGGACAATTAAAACCACTAGCAAAGACACTCGTACGACGATTACGCCAATGCCAGTAGATGATCGAGACATTCGTTCGGTTATTGATATCGCGCCACATGACATCGTTGAATTCACGATTACCGCGAAAACGAATCCGTTGGCAGCAAGTGACATTACCAACATTGCCACTGCGGATTTGAATGGCACCACGCAGCAATCGAGCGCGACGATTCAACCGCAGTCTCAGGGTATTTCTATCGAGAAGACCACCGACAGTGAGTACTACATTCCGGGTAAAGAAGCGACTTTCCGTGTCAAAGTGAAGAACGAAGGTACGGTGCCAGCAACAGACGTTGAGGTGAAAGATGCCATCAGCGATCTTGACGTAGTGCGCCTTGATGGCACCACCGTTAAAGCCTTCGACTCTTGGCGTATTGATGTGAATAAGAGCAATCCAGAAACAGACATCACTAACATTCCGGGAGTGAACGCAGACATTGACTCAATGCTGACGATTGCTGCGAATGATGAAGTTGAGTTTGTGGTCACAGGGCTTGTTAATCAATATGCGACGGGTGAGATTGAAAACACCGCAAGTGCCACATTCCGCGGTGATACTCAAGAAGCGAGTGCAACGCTGCTATCGATGCCAGAGTCCGTCAAGCTTGAGAAAACCGTTGACGAGGAATATTACCGTCCGGGCGAAAATGCAACTTACCATGTCGTACTGAGTAACGAATCTGGCTCATTCACCGAAGAGATTGTACTTAAAGACCTGCTCTCTGAATTGAAGGTGAATACGATTCATGACACCGAAGCCGCTGCATTCACCAGTTGGAGAATGACAAGTTCATACAGTGATGATCGAACCATCGTGTTGCCAAAAATCCAAGGTGATAACGTGGATATCAATAGTCGTGTAGTGCTTGCTCCAAACGACAAACTGGAAATCGAAATCACAGGTGTCGTGAATGTGGATGCCATGGGGGAAATTACCAACCATGCGTATGCGTACGATAAAACAGAGAGTGATGTGCTCGCTGACGATTTCGTTACGATTAAGCCACAGCCGATCATCCTAGCCGTCACCAAGGTTGCGGATAAAACCGAATACACCAATGATGACGATGAAATCACCTTTACCATGACGGCAACCAACCGTGGTTCTGCTGATGCTGACAACGTTAACTTGTTGGATGAAATCGATAAGTTGATTGGCAGCAATGGAAATGCGTTATTTACCTCGTGGACGGCGACCATCACCGAGCTTAAATCTGGTGCTGTGGTATCGGTTGACTCAGATAATAACGTTGACTCAAACCACACCATGAAAGCCTACCAAGGTAACGAGTATCAAATTGTGGTGGCAGGCGAGATCAATCAGGGTATTGATGACAACTTCACCAACGTTTTCACTGCGACCGCGCCGACGGGCGAAGTTGCGACCGCCAATGTCACTATCAAAGTGAAGAAACAAGCTTACAACGAAGGCATGCTGACCGTAACTAAGGTTGCGAGTAAGTCAGAAGCGAGTGTAGGTGAAGTGGTGGAGTACGAAGTAACCATCACTAACGAAGATAAAGAAAACCCATTCACGGGTGTGCGTTTGGTGGACCGTTACCCAGGTGGCTTTGCTTATATCCCAGACTCTACTGAGATGGTGAATAGCGGTCCTGATGGTGTATTTGACACTTCAGATGATATTCAAATTTCAGTGGACCCGACCAAAACCAATCAGCTGATCTTTGACGTTGGTGACATGAATATTTACGGCAAAGGCGATTCTAAAACGGCTGATTCTGTTCGTATTCGTTACCTAATGCGGGTCAGTGTCGGTGCCACCTTTGGTGTCTATACCAACACTGCATGGGCAGAAGCGCCACCAGCAGAGAGCTTCTCTGCTCAGAGTGCGACCACAAGCTATGTGGTGAAATCTAATCTAGCTAGTGCAACGGTGGAAGTGATGCCAGATAAGGTATTCGACACCGCTTCGATCATCGGCAAGGTGTTTGAGGATCACAATGGTGACGGCTTCCAAGCAGATGCGACAGCGGATGATATTTATATCGATGTCGATTTAACCGCAGGTGATTACATTCCCGGTTCAACCTTCATTACGCAAGATGGTGTTGAAACGCAGCTTAAAGACGTTCAAGTCACGCAACAAGGTCAAGGTGTGCTGATGTCGAGCATCGACAAAGGCTACGAAGTGGATGAGTTATACGGCTTGTCACGCAATCGAACGCTTGAGCACAGCAACAAAGTTGCATTCCAATTCAAGACTCGAACTCGCCAAGGCTTCCCATTCAAGGTGACCACGGATAACGGCACGCATATCGAGTTCGACAAGCAAGGTAATGCGATTACCAAGCACAAAGGAGATAAGAAAAAAGGTCTGTCAGCAGAGAACATTGATGTAGTGAGAAACCTCTACCGAGATGGTGATGCGTATTTATGGGAAATCATCGTAGAGAACAAAGGGCTATACGAAGATGGCATTCCAGGCGTTCGATTACTGACCGTCGAAGGCATCATTATCGAGACAGACCAATATGGTCGATACCACGTTCCAGATCAGTGGGTGTTGAATAAGAAAGGTAAGCAGTTCTTGGTCAAAGTTGACACAGACTCGCTACCAACAGGCATGAAGGTGATCAGTGAGAACCCGAAAGTACGCCGAATTACACCAAACAAGCTGACGAAATTTAACTTCAGTATTCAAAGCAGTGGGGATGATTAACCGTTCGAAGAACAGACGCTGGCTGGGTGCGTCCCAGCCGACAATTCAAACGGTTAAGCAGGATTATTATGATTAGATTGAGACCATCAAAACTGACAATGTGCATCGCGGCTGGTTTGCCGATACTTTCCTACGCGAAAGACACCAGCCAATTGGAAAAACTTGACAGTGACTCTCTGGGTATTGAAGTTAAAGCTCACGAACAAACAGATAACTCGCGCATCTACTTAGATCAAGGTGCGATTTGGGTAAGCCGCGACATTATGCGTTTTGACCCAGTGCTCGACCTGAGCATCAGCAGTGATGTGGAAGTGAAAGATGGCAAGCCATTACAAGAGATGAGCTTCGCTATTACGACCAACTTTAGCTACTACGTCGATCATTACCAACTTGAGGTGTTTCGGGGTGGAGACCGCGGTTTAGTGAACCCATTAGCCGTGGTAGAAGGACAGCAATTTGCTAATGACTTCAACATTGTTTGGGACGGCGCTACCACGCAAGACTACCAATTTGAATCGAACACACAGCTGTTGTTCCGCCTAAAAGCCTTCGATAAAGACGGCAATATGGACGTGACTACAGTTGGTGTGATTGACCTTGTTGAGCCTGATTCTGAAGTTGATATTGACAAGAATGACGGCGAAGAAGAGCAAAGCCGCAAGCTAGGTAAGGCTCAGTTGATGCGTCACAACATTCCAACCTCTGCGGGTCTGGCAAGATTCATGGGTACGGGACTAAAAGGCGTCGACAAAGTCGTGATTGGCGAAGACGAGTTCGATGTGGAAGAAGGTGAGCTATACGCAGAGCAATACCTACCAGCAGACGCTTATTTATTCCCAACTCGCGTGGTGTTCGACAATGGTGAAGAGCGCCGTTATCAGCTTTATGTACGTATTCCAGATGAGTATTGGGTACAAGCGGGTCTTGCTGACTTCTACATTGGTAAAAACAAGGTCACCGGTAACTCAGCGGCATTGGGCGTCGACGACCAATACCAAGATGACATCTACAACCAAGGACGCTTAGCGTACTTTGGACAGGGTAAGTTTGGTGACAAACTCAGAATTACTACTCACTTTGATACCAAAGAGAGTGACGTTCGAGACATGTTTAAACACCCGTTTGCCTCTGATTCATCCAGTGTATTCGACATTCTAGAAGACGACGATGAGATGTATTACGGCAACTACGGTGACAGTTCGAACATCTACAAAGTGGTCAACACCAAAGGTAAGGTTTATCTCAACGTCGAATACGATAAATCCAATGTGTTGTGGGGTAACTACAACACAGGAATTACGGGTACAGACAACAACGATTACAACCGTAGCTTATATGGTTTCAAAGGTGATTACCGTACTCGCTCAACCACCAAGTTTGGTGAAGATCGCCTGAACATCGTTGGTTTTGCGGCTGAATCGGACTCACTATTTGCTCACGATGAATTCTTAGGCACTGGTGGTTCGTTGTACTTCTTGCGTCATGGTGAAGTGGTTCCGGGCAGCGACAAGGTGATGGTGAAAGTTGTTGACCCTGATAGCAGCATTACGGTTCAGGAAATGCCACTGCAATCGGGACGAGACTATGAAATCGACCCGTATCAAGGTCGCATCATTCTAACCAGACCACTAAACAACATCATTTCTGATAACTTTGGTTCGGTTATCAACGACCAGCCTTCTTCTGGCTACGACAACTATCTTGCGGTGGATTATGAGTACGTGCCTCAAGGTACTGATGCGATAGATTCTATGACTGCTGGTGGTCGCGTGAAAGGTTGGGTGAACGATTACATCGGCGTCGGGGCAAACTACCAAACCGAAGAAAAAGACAATCAAGACTACGAAGCATACGGCACAGACTTAACCTTGCGTGCTTCAGAAGGCACCTATTTAAAAGCCGAATTCGGGCACAGTAAAGGTCGACAAACTGATTCTAACTACGTCTCTTTAGACGGAGGTTTAACTTTCACCCCAATTGGCAATAACGCAGAAGATCGCGAAGGTGATATCTACCAAGTGAAAGGGGTGATGAACCTATACGATCTCGCTCCGAACGTCTTTTCTGCAGTGGGTAACGACGTCAAAGCTTGGTATAAATCCAAAGATGCAGGCTACAGTTTTGCCAGCCAAGATGACGACTTAGAGCAAGAGTCATACGGTACCGAAATTCGTTTCCAAGCCACTGACCGACTTGCAGTAAAGACGCGCTTTACCTCGGTTGAAGAACGTGAATCAGACGGTGATTTACGCACCGATACCCAACAAGCGGAATTGGAAACTCAAGTTAAGGTCACCAAACACATCAAGATCTCGGCGGCGGGTAAACAAGTTGAAGAGCTAAACAACCAAGATGAAAAAGGCAAAGGCACCTTAGCGGGTCTGCGTGCTGACTACATCTGGGATAGCGATAACAACGTTTATATCAAAGGTCAGAAAACCGTAGGTCAAACGGATGAATACGACGAGAACGACAGCGTCACTCTGGGTGGTGAAACCCGGATTCTAGAAGACTTTGTGGTAGGTGCTGAATACACCACTGGCGATCGTGGCGATGCCGCAGAAGCGAGTGTGACGTATGACGTAACCGAAGATTACAGTACGTATTTAACCTATGTAGATGACACATACGAAGGCAAAAACAATGTGATTGTTGGTCAGCGTGCAGACCTAACTTCTACGGTTGATTTCTACCAAGAAAACCAATTTGTTGATGAAAACAACGGCAAAGGTCGTATTGACTCGTTTGGCTTTGGTTACGACATGAACGACGACATCGACATGGGCATCGGCTACCAAAAAGGCGAAATCGAAGACGAACAGAAGATCACTACTGAGCGCCAAGCGGTGAGTGTTAGCACTTCGATTGATATCGATGACGTGCTGTTCAAGAACAAAGTGGAGTACCGTGTCGACAAGACCGATGATTCCGCAGACCCAGATAAGAAACGTATCGACCAATGGGTGACGACTAACCGTTACACGCATCACCTGACGGAAGAGTACACCTTATTTGGCAAGTTCAACTACTCGCGCTCTGAGAGTAAGTCGAGCGATAAAGTATTGGCTCGCTTTATTGAGTCGACGGCAGGACTGGCTTATCGCCCAATCTACAACGACCGTTTGAACTTGTTATCTCGCTACACCTACTTGGTGGATTTCGACCAGCTCAACCGCGATGTAGATTACAAAGATGAAGAGAGCCATATCATCGAAATTGAAGGTATCTATTCGTTGGATGCAAACTGGGATTTAGGCGCGAAATACGCATTCAAAGACAAACATGAAATCTTCACTCGTCAGTCAGGCGAAGACATTCCTGTCGATAGCAAAATTTCATTGTACGGCTTGAGTGCATCTTATCGTGTCATGAAAGATTGGGATGTTACCGGCGAGTACCATTGGAAGACGGACAGCACCTACGATGAGCTAGAGCAGGGCGCATTGGTTTCCGTTAACAAACATTTGAGTGATAACTTCAAAGTCGGCGTGGGTTACAACTTCTCGGGCTTTGATGGCAACCTAGCGAATGATGACGATTACGACGCATCAGGCGTGTTCATTAACCTAGTTGGTAAGTTATAAGAGGGCGATATGAAAACGACGATTCGTTTGTTAAGTGGCATGATCGCAGGGGCAATATTGGCAGGTTGTTCGGCGGATGCGTATGTAAGCCAAGAGAACCGAGAAAAGTTTGCGGACGTGAATGTCTCCAAATTTCTGATCAGTGAATGTTTGGCGCCGCAGCGCGAAATTCATATCGCGGTTGCCGAACATTTCGATTTCGATAAGTCCACCATTCGTGAAGCCGATGCGGCAAGTCTAGATGCGTTCATCCATGATATTCAAGGCTTGAGTGGGCGCATCACGATTGTTGGTCATACCGACTTTAAAGGCTCTGATGAGTACAATGAGAAGCTGTCTATGCGCCGTGCTGAATCGGTAGAGGCGTATCTTCAGCAACAACTCAACCCAGAGCAATACGATTGGGAAGTGAAGCACTTTGGTGAGTCGCAGCCGCTAGCGTTGGGTAAATCGGATCAAGCTCGCGCCGAAAACCGTCGTGCTTACGTTATGTTTGAAGAGGCGAAGAAATACGAAGAGATGCCTTTCTGTGAGCCGCCAAAATCAGAACGCAAGATCTACATGGCGATGACACCACACTTTGATTTCGATAAGTCGGAATTAAAACCGGAAGACCTTTCACAATTAGATGACTTCATCGCCAAACTGCAAGGTTTAGAAGGTAGCATTATGGTGGCTGGTCATACCGACCAAGTGGGCTCGCTCTCTTATAATGAACAACTGGCGGAGCGAAGAGCGCAAACCGTAGTGGCGTATCTCAAGACGAAACTCGATCCATCGCAGTTTGTGTGGGAGGTAAAAGCCTTTGGTGAGCTTCAACCTGTGATCAACGAAGAATCTCCAGAAGCCAATGCTTTAAACCGCCGTGCGTTTATCGTATTTAAAGAGAGCGAACTGGGGCAACCGACGGAATAATTTGGTAAGGTTGTCCTCTCGCAAGCTAGCTACCTACCTGTTTTCATAGCGGTAGTTAGCATACAAAGGTCAACCTATCCAAACCAAACAGGGAGTCGGGTAATGGAGAAAGTGCAGTTAGTCGTCGATTTTCTTCTCACTCACAAAATTTTATTTTCCGCATTAATCCTGCTGTTCATCATTGTTCTGCGTCGTTTGATTCTGTCTCGAATTCGTGGCGACGATGCCTTCATTACGGAAGAACAACGCAGTTGGATGTCGAGAACCAAAAACGGTACGTTCGCGCTTACGCTGATCCTGTTGTTCATCTTATGGCAATCAGAAATCAGCGAGTTCGCCCTAAGCGTTACCGCGATTGCAGTAGCGATTGTTGTCGCATCTAAAGAGATTATTCTTTGTTTTACTGGTTCGATTCAACGAGCCAGTTCTCGTTCATTTCGCATTGGTGACTGGATTGAAGTCGGTAAGCTATGTGGCGAAGTAATTGAGCACAATATGATGGCGACAGTGATTCAAGAAATCGACCTGCATCATGGGCAATACCACTTCACAGGAAAAACCGCGACGTTGCCTAACAGCATGTTTTTCACCTACCCAGTGAAGAACCTCAACTTTATGAAGCGTTACGTTTACCATGACTTTTCTGTTGTGGTGAAAGACTTCGTCAACCTATACCCAATTTTGCCATTACTGACCGATAAGATTGACGAACATTGCAGTTACTTTGCTGATGTCGCGCATCGCTACAACGCGATGATTGAAAAACACGCCGGTGTCGATCTTCCGGGTGCAGAGCCGCATATCCATATCTCAAGCAACATCAATGGTGAGCAAATCGTGCATATCATGATTTTCTGTCCAACGGACAAAGCCAACCACTTAGAACACCTGATTCGCAAAGACTTTATGGAGCTGTATGAGCAACGATTCCCGATGAATCCGGAACACTGAGTTCTCGCTCAATAATCATCACCTCAATGTTAACCCTCACCAATCAAAGGTGAGGGTTATTTTTATTGCTCATTTGTCGTTACGACAAAATATCTTAATGGATCGAGGCGCATATAATCGTTAAATTACGCCCGCAATCTGTCCTCAGACAACTTCCGCTTGTTGCTAAAAATACACAATAAAAACATCAATTAAGACTACTCAGATAGTCCGTACCGTAATGGTTGGCTCCCCACGGGCTCGACGACTTAACGGTAAAGGTTGCACGCATGGCTGTTTATTAAACCGCTGAATCTCTTCATAACATTACTATTAAGATGCTTCATGCAAACTGGCTTTAAAATCAAATTTTCGCCTTCTCAACGTCTATTCGCATTGATGGGGCAGTGGCAGTCAGCGTCGAAATCCTATTTAACGGATTTGGCGTCAATCGCATTGCTGCTGTTACCTTTGATTCTGTCTAATGCGTTGGCAGTTTTTTTTGGACACGTATTCCGTTTTACTGGCTTAGCGGATTTTTCCCAACTGCTGTTTCATGTATCAGATATCCTGATCAACTTATATCCAAGTGCATTCTGCGTGGTGGCGGGTTACTACCTTTCCCATAAAACCAACGTTTCGAGCGCCGTGTTCATCATCTATTCGTTGATCATGTTCTACTTGATCTCAATAGAGAATGGCAGTCTTTCACAGACTTACATGTTACCGAACAACCCATTGTTGGCGTTATTGAGCGCGACAATGACGTACGTTTACTGCAGCATTTTCAAGATACGTCTGTTAGAACCCCAAGCCCTCGACTTTTCATCACGGCTGCTTAAACACGTGGTGCACTTTTTCTTATTTGTGCTCATCGCGTTGGTGATGTCCCATTTCACGGCGATCTTTATGGCGTTGTCAGGTGGCATGGTTCGTGAGCTCGGCGTAGACCCGCTGACATTCAAAGGTGGTTTGATCTATCAAACTGTGCTGGGTTTACTTGGCTCGATTGGCATCAATGGGCACAACCTGTTGTTTGCGATTAAGCAGCAGATCTTTGCCGCAACCGAAGCCAATGTAATGGCGTGGCAGGCCGGAGAGGCGTCACTGAATGTGATTAGCCAAGGCTTTTACGACGCATTTATGTCGATGGGCGGATCTGGCAACTCGATCAGTTTGCTTTTCTGTGTGCTGATGTTTGCTAAAGAGCGCAATCATTTGATGCTTGCTCTGGCAGCGATGCCTCTGGTGATCTTTAACATCAACGAGGTTTTGTTGTTTGGTTTGCCAATCATCTTCAACCCGATTTTGATCATTCCTTTTGTGCTCGTGCCGTTAGTGAGCTTTGTCATCACCTTTTTGTGCATTTCATCGGGGTTGGTACCGCCGGTAGAGAATATTGTGAACTGGATGACACCACCCTTGTTCAGTGGCTATATGGCGATGGGGAATCAAATAGAAGGTTCGATTCTTCAAGCCTTCATCATTGTATTGGGCATCTTCATCTATCGACCGTTCTATTTGGCGTACGCAGGAAAATACTCAGCACAGTTTCGTGCGAATACGGCTTATACCGGTATCGAAAGCTCGATATTTAAATCACTGCTAAGTAACGTAAAGGCGTCGAACAACTCCAGTATCAGTAAGTCGACGGCGCAGAAACGCTTAACCACGATTTTGCGTGAAGGTGAGTTAGTGATGTTCTATCAAAAGCTCCAGTCGACCAAAAACGTCAGTGAGTTTTCTTATGAAGCGCTACTTCGTTACATCGATAAAGATGGCACGTTATGCCCGCCGACGTTTGTGAGTGATTTTCAGATGCTCAACTCGATGCCATTGCTGGATAAGTTGGTGATAGAGAAAGTCTTGGCAGACATGCAGAAAATGCACTTATCGAAAGATCGTCGTATTGCCATCAACATCGCGGTGGCGACGATAGAACAAGAAGAGTTTGTGCCGCATTTGCTTTCGCGTTTAGCCCATTACGGTATTTCTCCTGAGTGGTTGGAAATTGAAATCACAGAAGAAGCGATTCTCAGCAATAAGGTTTTTTTGATCAAAACAATGGAAGCGCTTCAGGCACAGGGTATTCGTATTGCAATGGATGATTTTGGTACAGGCTATGCGTCGTTTCCACACCTGCTGAAATACCCATTCGACAAGATCAAACTAGACCGTTCACTTTTGTTGGATGCAAACAATCAAAAGGGCAAAGATCTCTACAAGTTGGTTGCGAAACTAGGTCACATCACCCATTGTGAAGTCGTGGCAGAAGGGGTGGAGACGCAAGCGGAATATGACTTTGTTAAACGCTGCGGCGTGGACAAAGTGCAAGGTTATTTCTTTGCTCGTCCATCGCCTTTATTAGACATTCTTGGTGAACAGCAAGAAAAACCATTTCTATCGTCACAATTACAAAGTCGAGTGGAAATATAGACTTGCTGGCGCTAATGTGCGCCTCCTTGCTTAAATAGCAGGCGAATTAACGAACGACGTTGACCTTAGAAGCAACGCGTTTCTATCAAACGAAAGAGTACCGAGGGGCTTAAAAGGTGCTCTTTCTGTTTGGTCGATTACAACAAGTTGGCTGTGGCTACCCTTGTTGAGTGACTATTCGCAACGTTGAACGATCAACGCTTTGTTACTCGAATGATACCGTCCTCGACGTGTTTGTCGAAACTCTCCCTCATTGCGAAACAAATTAAATGGATTTAATTGCGGCGAATTTCTTGAGCGGCTCTTTGAGTCGTACTTTGATGGATTAACTGAGCCAAATGAACAATCGATACATTAATCGGCTTTTTACTGTAATTTCTTCCAACTTATACATTAATGGTTTGTGTAACGTCTTAGTGATGTTGCTGCCTGTTTCATTGATTTCTGCATTCAGTACATTGTTAAGCAATCTACTGATGATCGCAGGCTATGAACAACTTGGTATGACTGTTGGGGCAGCAAGCGCCATTATTTGGAAGCTATTTCCCATTTTGCTTCTAGTGTACTTCTCGCAGTTCCTTTCCTCTTTGCTAAAAGTCTCGCGAGTAAACGTGATAACGCCTTCGTTGATGATTTACTTTATCGTCTGTAACGAATGGGGCTTATTGCAAGATGGTACTGTTGTTCCGAGTAACTACCCATTAGCGATTCTGGTTCCGACAGTCGTCGCTTGGTCTGTACGCTTCATGCAAAACCGCAGATGGTTTATGCGTTCTGATTTACCAAATGTGGTGGATCAATCATACAACCTCATCATGGCGACCGTAGTCTTGGTGGTTGGTTACACTGTGTTGGGCTATGCACTTGGACAGGCATTCTGTGCCGCTGATATTGCAGATCTGTTACTGCCGAAACTAGACCCAAACTCGTTGCTTGATGGGATCATTTATGAGTTTGTGCGTAACCTATTTTGGTCGATTGGCATCAATGGTCACATCATTTTTGCCCCTTACAAGTCAGAGCTTTATGAGGTAACTCGTGTCGCGATAGAAAACCACGAAGCGCTGGACACACCACTGCCAATTTTAACCACAAACTTCTTTGATTTTTATGCAGGAATGGGTGGTGCAGGGAACACCATTTCGTTGGTGCTGTGTATGCTGTTTCTGACTAAAAATCGCAGTTATAAAGCCTTGGCGGCAACAGCACTGGTGTTGAGCTTGTTTAATATTAACGAGCCCATTATTTATGGCTTACCCATCATGTTCAATCCAGTCATGATTGTGCCATTTTTAATCGCACCGGTTGTGGGGTTAGTCATCGCGTATATTGCAACAGCAATGGGGTTGGTGGCACCGATTACCGAGATCGTTAGCTGGATGACTCCGCCGCTCGCCAGCGGTTACATCGGGACTGGTTACACATGGACTGGCGTGGTATTACAACTGATCATCATCTTAGTCGGTGTGCTGATTTACTATCCGTTCTTCAAGCAAATGGACAAGATTGGGAATGCGAATACGTTGTTTGCAAAGTCAGTCTCTGATGATTTTTTCAATTACGAGGGATTAGACAATGGCAAAGTCGCTGGGGCATTTTTCCCTGAAATTACCAATAAGTTCGCGGCACAAAAGCGCATCAGTGATCTGAAAAAGCATGGCGAGTTCGTGTTGTTCTACCAACCGCAGGTTAATGCTCGCACAGGGGAGATTCGGTCGCTTGAAGTACTGATTCGTCACCGCTCAGAAACGGGCGAGATCACGCCTCCAACGTTTCTTGAGGACTTTGCCAAAGTCGGCTTAATGAGTGAGTTGGATTTATGGGTGGTTGAGACCACACTGCGTGAAGTGGCGCCTTTGGCGAATCGACCAAATTTTAAGGTCTCGATTAACTTATCTCCAGAAACTTGCTTGGTGCCAGACTTCACCGAAAAAGTATTGACGATGATTAACGAAAGCGCGTTGTCTTGCTCGCAAGTTGAGTTTGAAATTACTGAAGACATGTTGATTCAAGATGAGCATCGTACACACCGTGTGTTGAGCACACTGCGAGAAGCGGGGGTGAGGATTGCCTTGGACGATTTTGGTTCAGGTTATTCGTCAATTGGTTACTTGTCGAAATACGATTTTGATAAAGTGAAAATAGATCGTTCGTTGGTGCTTAATCTCAACAACAAAAATGGTCGTGAGCTGTTTAGGTTAACGGCGAAACTCGTAAAAATTACTGGTGCTGTTACGGTGGCAGAAGGCATAGAGACAGAAAGCGAACTGGAGTTTATGGCAGAGCTCGGTATCGATCTGATCCAAGGCTTCTATTTCTATCAACCAATGCCCTTCGACGATGTTGTAAAGCTTGAATACAGTCAGCGAGAAGAGAGTCTGGATTACGATCACTTTGCATTTTAAGGCCGAGGTGAGCAGATACAAAAAAGGGAAGCGCTCAGCTTCCCTTTTCTTTTAGGTTCAATTTATGTCGCTCTAAGAATCTCAAACTAGAATACTTAGATGAAGGCGTGATTATTTGAACTCGAATTTACCCTGCATGATTGCCCAGTGACCTGGGAAAGAACAGAAGAACGAGTAATCGCCTCCCGGAGTCATCTTCTCAGTGCTGAACGTGATAGAAGTGCTTTCACCACCGCCAACCACTTTAGTGAAGGCATAAACACGGTCATCGTTTGGTTTCACGTAGTTGTTTTCTAGACCAGCAGACATGCCTTCTGTACCCACTGCTTGAAGGTTTGCCGTATCAGTAATCACCACGTTATGACCCATTGATTGCGCAGGCATTTTACCAGTGTGGTTCAGCGTCAGTTTCACTTCTTTACACGTCGCTGGCACGCTCAGTGTTTTGGTCGAAAACTGCATCATATCGTTAGCATCGATGGACACTTCACACTCTGCGCTTGCTTGCGCGCCAAAGCTTAATCCAACTAGTGCAAAGGTTGCTGCTACTAAACGTAAAGACATATAACACTCTCCATATTTTATTTTTGGGCTGACTTGGATTCAAACCGATCCAATGCATCTCATTATCATCGAATATTCCAATTGAAACCGTGCTTCAATCCGGATATTGACGTTTTGTTGCAAAGTTATACTTATCGTTTTCACTGGATGATCATTCATATGCCTTATTTTGAACGCTTCATTTAAGAAGTGTGAAGACGATCTTTATAACCACCTCAGATGCCTATTTGTGTCTTCATAACGCCCTGATTTTGGCGTTTTTTTTGCTAACATGTAACTAAGTGTTTCAAGTGTTTTTATTCTGTAACTTATTGATTTTCAGATGCATAAAAGCAAAGTAAAGACAAATTCTTATCTCGATTGTCACCAGAAAATAGATTTGTTTTATCCAGTGCACACTTTCTGAATTTTGAACTAGAGTCCCAGTTTTTTGTTTGCTTACCGATTGCGTACGAAATGTCGTCAAATTGACGCGAAAAGACGCTTTATTTTTGGCACTTTTACACCTGTAAGTTGAGTTACATTTAGTTACACCTGTCCGCTGCGACGCGAAAAAAGTCCCCCTCTATAATGCCTTTCCTTTTTATTGTTGTTTGTATAAGTCCTTAATTATGAGAAAGAATACGCTAGCGATCATGCCAAGTGTTTTAGCACTGGCGATCGGTATGGGGTTGCCTGCTGCACACGCAGGAGTGATCACAGACGCAACTATCGTCGGCTCAGAAAGCCAGTGGTGGAACACTTACAAAGTGATCCTAACGAACGACGGTTCAAAGCCAGTTGAACTTCGTGATGCGAAAGTGACGTTTGATTCAAACCTATCAATGTCGACACCCTCTTGGTCTGCGACTGGCATCAGCTACCCGGGCATGAAGTTCACCAGCGACGCACAAGGCAACGTCTTCAATAACACGCTCGCGTTGGCTTTTGATAGCGGTAGCTGGGTGAAATCACAACTTCCGGCAGGTGAGCGTATTGAGCTAACTCTGGGTGTGAGTGGTGTATTGGATCTGACTCTTCTTCAAAATACCATTCGTCTGATCGCTGATGACGAAGGTGAAGTAGGTGAACCAGAAATTTCTCTTCAATTAGCTTCGCCAGTGAACGGTGCTGAGTTTGAAGAAGGTCAAGCGGTTGCCATGCTAGCGAACGTTACGGCAACCAACACCAGCGTTAAAGCTGTGACTTTCTTTGTCGACAACAAACAAGTTGCTCGTGTAACGCAAGCCCCATTCCAAGCAACTTGGACTTCTGTTGGCGCAGGCACTCACACGATCAAAGCTGTAGTAGAAGACACTTCTGGTTTAACCCAACAACAAGCGGTAAGCATTTCGGTAAAAGAGAAGCCAGTTGAGCCACCAGTGGCACCTGAAGTCCATGAGCTAACATTCGTCGCGCCTACACAGGGTCAAGCATTGATGGTGGGTCAGGCAACGACGATTAAAGCCCGTGTTGATGGTGAATTGATCTCTAAACTGGAGTTTTGGGCGAATGACCGCAAGTTAGGTCAACGTAACATCACAGCAGGTCAAACGACGTATTCTCAATCTTGGACGCCAAATGAAGTGGGTAATGCGACACTTAAAGTGGTGGTTCTCGATCAGAACAACCAAATGGTCGAGCAACGCAGCATCGCAGTTGCAGTTGAAGCAGCCCCAAGCTTTGTTAAGCCAGAATTGAGCTTCTCTTCGCCTTCGAACGGTTCTAAGTTTGAAAAAGGTGAAGCGGTATCCATTTCTGTTCGTGCAACGGATGCTGATGACGATTTGTCTCGCGTTATCGTGAAAGCAAACAACAAGCAAATCTGTGATTTCAACGCATCAACTACAAACCAGTTCTCTTGTAACTGGACGGCGTCAGAAGTCGGTGCAGTTAAGCTAGAAGCGATCGCAACAGATGCTGAGAATCTAACGGCGACAGCACGTGTAAACATCACAGTTGAAAAAGTAGAAACACCGACGCCTCCGCCAACAGGTGGACTGTGTGCTGATTTTAATGTGTACCCAGACTGGACTCGTGGTGATCACGCAACAGGCGGCGACATTATGGTTCATAAGAACATTGCCTACTCAGCGGTGTACTGGACTCAATCTGTTCCTGGCAGCGATAGCTCATGGTCATTACATCTAAACTGTGATGGTACTGAGCCGGGTACAGCGCCAGCGCTATCATTGCGTAACCCAATGGACCCAGTGCGTCTAGAAGTGGCAGGTTGGCCAAACACATTCGTAGTGGCGAGCCCATCCACTCAAGCACCAAGCACACTGACTATTGCAGCAAGCAGCAGTGATGCGCTCACAGACCTAGAGCAACTGACACGTTCGTTTGTGTCGGCTATCGAACAAGCAGACAACGCGGGTACTGCATCTGTCGTGATTCGATCGGATGTTCTGGATCTCGCTACGCAAGACAAAGGTGCATCTTTTGGTCCCGTTGCGGTTAAACAAGCACTGACGAATGCCATTGATATTACGGGTAGCCGTATTGATATCGATGCGATCAACGCACTGAGCGATGACGTGAAAGGCTGGGCACATGCTTACAACTTGATCTTCACAACCCTTGCGCCACAAGCGACATTTGGTTGGTCATTAAGCATTGGCGAGTTTGCTTACGATACCCACTCTGGTCGTCAGTCTGTATGGGATGAAGCGTCCGTTTTCACTGCCGATCTACTTGATAGTTTCGAGCTTTACAAAGCAGATACTGCGAACAAAGCTGACTTTGTGGTGTTTACTAAATCGAATGCAACCACGGCACTAACCAGCGAGCAGTGGCATCACGCACTTGAATACGTAAAACAGGTAACAGATTACGTTGATGCGCCTGCAATGTTAGCGAACATGCCAACAGAGCAAACCGCAAATTACTTCATGGGCAATACTCAAACCGATCAGCAAATCCGTAAAGCCGCGTACAGCAACGTATTTGCATTGATGTTTGATCAAGACTCTCAAGCTCTAACCAGCAAAATTGAGCTTTACCAAACGGCGAAAGTGCCACTGTACTACGTAGGTGAAGAGTTAGAGAAAGGTTCGTTGACTCGCATTGAAGCGCTAAACCAAGAGTTAGCAAATGCTGAAAGCGTGATGGATAACGAAGCCTTCCTATACGAAACGCCACAGTCTCAGTGGGTTCCGTCAACGGTTTACAAGTGGAACGACTTCTTAGATGGCTTGAACGCAATGCACAACATTGGTGTGGCGGGCAATAAGTTCTGGTTGATGAACGATGAAGTTGATGATGCAACCAACATCAAATACGCGAAAGTCGCGATTGCTGCGTTCCTTGCGCAAAGTATGCAAGAGACTATCCGCTACAACGCGTGTGATGAAAACAACTGGTCTGAAGTGAAATACGGCGCGCCTGCGGATTACCCAATGACAGCAAGTTGTGGTCAACTGGGTCAGAAATACGCAGATTACGGTGTAAATCCAGTTTCAGGTTTAGATCATGCGTACTCTTGTCCTCGTGATGACAAGATGGAAGTCAGTGCGTTGACTCATGCTAAATGGTATGGCGCACCAGCTCCAGTCTTTGCAGCACCTGATGCAGTACTTGAAGAGCGCGGTCTATTGGTGAACGGTGCAGCAGGTCGTTGGACAAACAACGGTCACTGTAACGATGTTCCAGAAAGCGTAGATACGTCTAAGCAAGTTTGGGAACGCGACGAGTGTAAGACTTACGTTGGTCAGAAAGCAGGTAAGTTCATTTGGGACGGCAGCAGCCAAGAAAGCGTTGAAGGCTGTGGCTGGTGGGGTCGTGGTGTAATCCAAACCACAGGTCGTCAGAACTTTGGTACGCTTAACCACTACCTAGGTCGTTCGCACGTTGATCCATCAACCATTGGTAAGACAATTGATGGCGTAACGGTAGAAGCGCCACCGGCGAACCCACTTTATGCTGAGCTAGACTTCTGTTCTAACCCAGGTCTGATTTGTAGCTCGGAAGAGAACAAAGAGATCAAGTGGATCGCAGGTCTGTTCTACTGGGTAACGTCAGTTCAGGCATACAACGATGAAGGCGGTCAGTACGCGGATTGGAACTACCACAATGAGCTGAAGAAGTATGTAGATAGTGGTCTGCAAGGTTCTCAATTTATCGATGACGTTTCAGGCATCGTTAACCGTGGTTGTCCGGACCTGACGTGTTCGACAGGTGATGTTCACAATGTGAAAGAGCGCCGCGAGAACTTCAAACTGGTACTACAAAAGCTAGGTCTTGATCCTCGCTAATTAAGACAAAGCAACATCAATGAAGAAAAGCCATCACCGAAAAGTGGTGGCTTTTTTGTTTTTAGCATTTGGCTCAGATGCTTAGTTTTTATTATTACTAATTCGTAATAGTCATTTTCTTTTTCCGCTTATTATCATTTATTTTCAACCCAATATAATGCCCGCCATTCCAAACGTATTTGCTGCGTTTTTGATTTTTATCTTTCGATGGATGGTTTCCGGGAGGGGAGTATGTCGAACTTTGTTGTTGTCGGTGGTGGTGCTGCGGGTCTAGAAATGGTCACGCGTTTAGCGAGCAGTTTTGCAGGCAAATCTGACCATACCGTTACTTTGGTTGAGCCATCTTCTCATCACTTATGGAAACCAAGGCTGCATGAGATTGCGGCGGGCACGTTTGATAATGAGCTCGATTCGGTTGCGTTTCGTCTTCATGCTGCTTGTCACGGTTACCAATATGTTCAAGCGTGCATGTCAGGCTTAGACCGTGCGAACAAAACCATCACTGTGAGTACTGAGTTTTCACCAGAGCAGACCGGGCTATCGCAGCAGTTAACACTGGATTACGATTACCTCGTGATTGCTGTTGGTGCGATCAGTAACGATTTCAAAATTCCGGGCGTGAGCGATCATTGCTTATTCTTAGATTCCGCTTCTCAAGCAGAAAAAGCGTGGGAACAGATGAAGCAAATGCTAGCAAATGGTGGTTCACATCGTGTTTCTATCGTGGGTGCCGGCGCAACTGGTGTTGAGTTAGCGGCTGAATGGGCGAAAGTCAGCAAGCAATTAAACCGCTACCAAAATGGTACTCAACTTTCCATTACGCTCATCGAAGCGGCGGATCGTGTGTTACCTGCAAGTGCTGAGTGCATGTCTGCCAAGGTACTGAAGAAACTACAAAAGCAAGGCGTTAATGTTCGCTTAAACACCAAAGTTCAACGTGCAGAAGCAGACCGTATCGTGACGGAAAATGAAGTCATTCTTGCCGATCTACAAATTTGGGCAGCAGGGATTCGATGTCCGGATTGGATAGCGAATCTCGATGGTCTAGAAAGTAACCGCATTAACCAACTTAAAGTGCAGCCAACACTGCAAACTACTCTCGATGATAACGTGTTTGTTATTGGAGATAGTGCTGAATGCCCACAAGAAGATGGAAGCATTGTGCCGCCACGAGCGCAAGCTGCCAATCAAGCTGCCACACATTTGGCGAAGCAATTTAAACGCTTAGTAAAAGGCAAAGAGTTAAAGCCGTTTGTGTTCAAAGACGGTGGGATGGTCGTCGCGCTTGGGCATGACTACGCGGTTGGCGCATTGATGAATGACAAAGTCGTATTGCGTGGACGCTACGTTCGCCGCTTGTACGACACGATCTTTAGGCTGCATCAGCGCGTTATTTTCGGTTGGTTCCGCGTGTCGGCTTTGGTAGTGCTTAAACGCGTAAAAGGTTTATTGAACCCATATTACAAAGGCTCTTGGTCTTAATCCAAGCCGTGACTCTTCGATTCCATTTTTTCATTTTTATCGAGCGCCCAAATCATCAGGATTTGTGGCGCTAGGTGTTTTTTATGCGTCATTTGCAACTCTCTTTGCCCGTTCAACTTCTTATTTCTGCCCTACTTGCGTGGAGTGGGGCTCAAGCCATCCTTCTTCTTGTGGACCATGGACTGGTCGACAAATCGCTTTTACTGTCGGGTGATTACTACCAAATTTTAATGTTGGGCAAAACGGTCTATCTCGGCTTACTGAAAATGGTAGTGGGTTTGATGGTGCTGTTTTCTCTTGTCGAAGGCATCACCAATATTGGTTCAACCGTTCGTCTTAAAGCTCTGGGGGGGCGAACACTACTTTTCTACAGTTTCACCACCTTAATTGCCATTAGTTTAGGGCTTGGTGCGTCGTTAGCTTTGCCTGCATGGGAGCCACTTAATCAAAGCGTTTCTGTGGGTAGTGATGTTCATTTGATTGACGAGCAAGGTGCTGGTGGTGCCGCCATACTCACCAACCTTGTCAAGATGGCGATGGTGAATCCATTTGCTGCACTGGCGAATGGTAACTTGCTGGCGATCGTGGTTTTCTCCTTTATGGCAGGCGTTGCGATTTTGCTTTCTGTTCCATCGGGTCATCCGTTGCTAGCGGTGATCTCGGGGCTGAGCAAAAGTGTTAACACCATGATTCGAGGCATCGTTAAGCTGTCTCCGATTGCTATTTTTGCGATCGTGTTTGATATTACGCTGACCTCAAGTGGGAATCTGATTCAGCAACTTGCGTTGTTTGCGTTACTGGTGTTTGTGCTCACGATGGTGCACGGGCTAGTGGTATTACCGACGATTGCTAAGGTAATGACCGGGATTTCTCCAGTTGCACTGTTTAAAGCGATTTCAGCCCCATTAGCCATGGCGTTCGCAACGTCATCAAGTGCGGCGGCGCTGCCTTTGGCAAAACAAAGTGCGGAAGAGAATTTAGATGTCGCGCCAGAAGTCAGCAGTATGGTGCTGCCGCTCGGCTCTGTAATGAATATGGACGGCACCGCGTTATTTGAGGGTGTCGCTGCAATTTTCCTAGCACAGTTGTTTGGGGTGGATTTGAGTACCACAGGGTTGGTGATGATCTTTATCATGGCAATGGTCTCTTCCGTTGGTGCGCCAGGCATGCCTTCGGGCTCCATGTCGGGTATGCAGTTAGTACTACTAGCTGCGGGCATTCCATTGGAAGCGATAGCCATTTTATTAGTGATAGAAAGGCCGTTGGATACGTTCCGCACCGCCGTCAATGTGGAAGGGGATTTGATTGCGACGCTTGTCATTGACCGTTGGCAAAAGAAACAAGCTGGTGATGTTTTTGACCAACATACAGCGGCTTCGGTGAGCTAACCCTAACGCCAAGTCGGTTCTTCTTTAATATCGAGCTTGAAAAAAGGAGTGACATTGTGCGTCACTCCTTAGTTCCTATTAGGGATTTGGTGTTTTATCTGAACCCGTCATCATTACCACGAAAAGGTTTGGATGACGTTGTCTTTTGCCATTGGGTTAGACGCAATCGCGTGATTGATGTTTCTTAGAAAATCGTCGCGAGAATCCAACAGCCAGCCTTTTTGAGGAACGATGTTGTTGCCATGGTCGCCCCAGTAAAAAGTATCAATGTTCAGGTTTTCAAGCAGGTATTTTTCCTCTTCCAACACCTGCAGTTGTGTCGGCATAATGAACTCACCATTCTTCACTTCTTGCTCCATCACCGTTCCCGGTTGAATCGCAAGTGCCATTGGGGCAATTTGCTCAGGATTCATTTGGTTCAAAATATCGGTTGTGGCGATGATGTGCTCTTTTGAACGCTCACGCCCACCAAGTCCAAAGATGAAAGAGAGCAATACTTCGATGCCAGCTTCTTTCGCCATTGCCATGCCTTCAATGGCTTGTTCTGGTGACATGCGCTTTTTGATGCGCTCTAGAACAATTCGATCACCCGATTCAAGACCGGAATACGCCATATCAAGTCCAGCATCTTTGAGCTCTTTTAGCTCTGCAATGGTTTTACGGCGGAAATCGTTCATGCCACTGTAAAGTGAAGTCTTTTTGCACTCAGGGAACGTGGAGCGCAGTTTGTCGAAGATCTTGAGCAAGTAATCCGTGCGTGCTGCCATAACGTTACCGTCGATTAGAAAGATCGACTCTACGTGTGGGTAGATAAGGCGCGCTTCCTCAATATCTTTAAACACATCCTCAATGGGACGCACTTTAAAGCGCTTATCATCAAACATGCTACAGAACGTGCACGTATTGATGCTACAGCCCAGCGTAGTTTGGATAAGAATGCTGCGGTATTCCGGCCATGGTCGGTAAACTTTGCCCTCATAGTTCATAAATGGATCTCCAGTTAAAGGCGGGATGATTCAGTGCCATCGCTCGCTAAAGACAGTGGGGATAAGCGCAATATAACGTCGCCTTATTCCCGATGACCGAAGATTAACAATATTGGTAATTGTTGATAATTGGTGCTTTTATCGAATGAGTTTTTAGATTTTATTGATAATTAAGGGCAGGGATTTTGTTGGAATGCAGATAAAAAACACCCAGCCGAAGCTAGGTGCTTGAACAAAAATAGCAATATTTATTTTGGCTTGAGTTAGACAAGCTTCGCAATCACAGTTTCAATGGCATCAACCACTTGCTGTGACTTTGGCTCGTTTAAGGCGTCACGATGAGGTGCCGCAAAAGCTTCAATGTCGTTATCGAAGTAAGCGCCATGTGCTTGTGCAAACTCATCCGATAGTGCGGCACGAATTAAAATGTCAGCACCCAAGCGAATATCGCCGCCAGCAATGCCGTAAGCGTCTTTTACCATCTTGCTACCAAGTAGAGACTTTGGGTTGACTGATACAACCATAGGACCGACGTTTTTCAACTGTAATCCCATCACGCGTGACCACATGGTAAGTGCCAGTTTGCTTTGTGCATAAGCTTCACCGTCTGACAACGGTTTGTCACCCATTAATGCATCAATGCTAACAGGACCTTGCGCAGCAGAAGACAAGTTCACCACACGCCCTGTATTGCCAAGCAACGGAAGTAACTCTTTTGTCAGTAGGTAAGGCGCAATGGTGTTGACTGCAAAACGCACATCTAGGTTATCTTGAGTTCTTGCGTTTGGTGTTGCGTATACGCCAGCGTTATTGATGATGACGTCCAGCTTGCCAAAGCGCTCTGCTATTTCTGCAACCATCTGTTTCACGGCGCGTGGAGAAGACAAATCCGCAACAATACTTTCGACTTTACCTGCGTTTATCTCAATCAAGCTCTGTTCTACGTTTTGGACTTTTTCTTGGTTACGACCGTGCACGATCACATGATGCCCGTCAGCCACTAACATTTTCGCTGTTTCTAAACCAATGCCGTCTGTAGAGCCTGTGATCAGGATGATTTTTTGCATAGCTGAGATTCCTTATGAATTCGATATGAAACAATCATAGTGGCATCTTCCGCATTAGACTATTGAGGGCGTTGGGGAAACACTTTATAGGAAAAATTGAAAATCAATCTATTGGTGTTTTTGTGGGCGAATCGACGAATTCACCCCCTTTGAAATGCTATGGTTATTTTAAGCGTTGCTTAAGATTTGAGCAGCTTGTTTAACTTAAAATATACTCAGCCAAAGAGGTCTCTATGTTAGGTGAAAATCACTCATTAACTCATGAATTCCCAGAACATTTGGATACCATCACTCAACTGACAGCTAACGACTCTGCGTTTGCTGAAAACGCTAAAAACTACAACACGCTCGACAAAGAAATCCGTGAACTCGAATTGCGAGGAAACCCAATCGACGACCATGAAATGAACACTTTAAAACACAACCGTGCAGAACTAAAAGACTGGCTTTACTCAAAAATAATGAGCGCATAATCCTTCAAGTGCTTCATCAATGGCGGCTCGAATCTTCGAGCCGTTTTCGTATCTGCAAGATGGATTGTTAGCTTAAGCACGCTATTTAACGGGTAGATGCCCAGTCTTCACCCAGATCACCGTTTCTTGTTCCACAAAAGGAAAGTGCTCACTCATGTGCGGACTGCGCAACCATGTGTGAGTTGGATACTCACCAAATTCGTCTCTAAACTCGCCCGATAATACAAAGATCTCTTCGCCACCAAAGTGACGGTGTGGCTGGAGTCTTTCGCCTTTTGGCCACTTTACCAGCGCCACATGTTCGTGTTCGAAATCGTGCAATGGCATCACCTGCAATCCGCCAATACCCGGTAGCCAATCTGCTTGATGAGTATGAATTCGTACCGTTTCAATATCGCTTGGATCAAACTGGTTGAGTTTTACCAAGATTACACAGCCTTCACGACTAAAAGGCGCGTGTTGGCTGCCCGGAGGGTTGCGTATATAAGTTCCGGCAGGGTAGTCGCCATGTTCATCGGAAAACACCCCCTCAAGCACTAGGATTTCTTCCCCATACGGATGAGGGTGGGTAGCAAACGCTGAGTTTGGCTCGTACTTCACTATGCTGGTGGTATGTCCTGACTCTTTAGCTTCACGCTCTAACGGTTTACGCCACACGCCAACAGCAGGGCTAGCGATCCATTCCTGTTCTGCGGTTTTAATCACCAAGCGTTGTGAAAAATCCATGTTTAACATAGTTGCTTCCTGTATTTGTTTATATCCAGTACGTATATCCAAGCATCTTGGCGTCATCTGGGTAATAAAGCGATTCTAGTCGCTTTCGCGTGTTTGCCAACCAGGAGTTTTCACAAGGTTAGGTATGGATTTTTCGAGTGATACGGAGACCTTGCCGGTTAACCTTATGATTATTATTGATAATTTACACATAAGTTAATTTTACAAATTGTTACATGCTTCGCTTTTTTTACTCTTTGTTATGTTATAACATCCGCGAAATATTGAATGGTGTTATAACATAACAAAATAAGGAAAAACGTAGTGAATAAGAAATTGGTCTCTTTAGCGGTTGGTAGCTTGTTTGTTTCCCCAGTTTTTGCCGATGCGCTTTCGAATCCTCAGATTGGCGTAGTGCTAGACGGTTACTATCAAGATGGCCAACGTCATAACTCAGAGCGTGAAGAAGGTTTTGGTCTTGGTCACACTGAGTTGAACATGTCTGCAAACATTGATGACAAATTCCACGGTGCGCTAACAGCGGTATTAGAAAGCCATGGCAATGAAACAGAATTGATGCTTGAAGAAGCTTTTGTCGAGACACTGGCACTTCCATACGGTCTCAATGTTCGTGCTGGTCGATTCCTGTCTGATTTTGGTTACCTGAACAATCAACACATGCACACCGACAGCTTTGTGGAGCGTCCGATTGCTTACCGCACATTCCTAGGCTCGCACTACTACGATGATGGTGTACGCGCAAACATTGTGTTGCCAACGGATCTGTACGTGAAATTTGGCGTTGAAGCATTAAGTGGTAGCAAGATGTCTTCTGTTGAAGAAGGCTCCAAAGTAGGCGTTTATACTTCTACGCTGAAACTAGGTAATGATTTCTCTGAGTCGTCTAGCTGGCAGTTTGGTTTAAGCTACCTGCGTAACGAAAACGGGAAAGTGAAAGAGTTCGAAGATCACGACCACGGTCATGGTCACGAAGAGGAGCATGGTCACGACCATAATCATAGTGCAGCAGTCACTGGTGCAAACCTTTACGGTGCAGATTTCGTATGGAAATGGGCTCCAGATGGTAATTACAAATACAGCAACTTGACGCTATCAGCGGAATACATGTTGTTGGACGGCGTGGTAGACAGCAAGTTTAAAGATGATGCGGAGTCGCCAGATAACCTAAGCGCATACTACGTATCAGGTGTTTACCGATTTAACCCAAGCTGGTCAGCAGGTCTACGTTACGGTGAAGCAGAAAGCTACGATGGTCATGCTCACGGCGACCATATGCACTTCACTGCACTGAATGATAAAGAGATGGATGCGATGATCGCGTGGGATTCTTCTCACTTTGGTACTATCCGTGCGCAATACACTCGTATCGATAACCAAGACAGCGAAACAGATAACGTATTTACTCTGCAATACGTTATGACATTTGGAGCGCACGGTGCACATGCGTTCTAAGCTGACACTGACTCAATGCAGTTTAGCGATGATGGCGGCGGGGGCTGCCATCATCTCTTCGCCTGCTTTGGCTCTCAACATCTTCGTTTGTGAGCCAGAATGGAAAGCCTTGCTCGAAAGCCACGCACCAGAAGCTACCATCTATTCTGCGACCACAGCAAAGCAAGATCCGCATTACGTCCAAGCTCGCCCTTCTCTAATTGCTAAGATGCGCCAAGCTGATATGGCAATGTGTTCCGGCGCCGAGTTGGAAGTAGGGTGGCTACCCATGTTGCAAGTACGCAGTAGCAATGCTGCGGTACAAAACGGCGCACCGAGTATGATTTACGCAACGGATTTCGTTCGAATGTTAGATACTCATGACCACGTCGACCGTAGCATGGGGGACATTCACGCCCATGGCAATCCGCACGTGCAGTTTGCAGCCAACGATATGATTCCACTCTCGCATGCGATCACCGAGCGTTTGAAAACCATCGATCCAGATAATGCGCAAACGTACCAGTTTAATGGCATGAAGTTTCGTGCGCATTGGCGTAAAAAACTCAATGAATGGAATGAAAAAGCCGCGCCATTAAAAGGGAAGCAAGTGGTGGGATATCATGCGACTTATCGTTATTTGTACGATTGGCTTGGCATGGAGCAAATTGCTGACTTAGAACCAAAACCGGGTATCTCGCCAACCACATCTCACCTGCAATCACTCACCAAGTTAGATGCCAATAGTTTTGATGCGATTGTTTACTCATCTCACCAAGACCAGCGTCCAGCAAATTGGTTACAGCAGCATACAAACAAACCTGTGATTCAACTGCCACTGACGGTTTCTAAAGGTGAAAGCTTGGATGAAATGTACGATCAAGTTATCGACGATTTATTGGCCGTGCTCGTGCAACCCATTCCGGTGAAGATCTAAACCATGGCTGAGTATGCATGGTTATTGCCAGCGGTGTTGTGCGGCTTAATTGCTCTGGCTGGCAATGTGGTTCTTGGGCAACAAGTTCTCAATCGACAGATCATCTTTATTGATTTGGCGGTGGCACAAGTTGCCGCTTTGGGAGCTGCGCTCAGCCATTATTGGTTGAACCAATACGCACTGTTTTCAGGCTCCTTCTTTGGTGAGATGGTTGGTCCTTGGGTGATGTCGTTATTGCTTTGCGGTCTGATCGCCGTAATGGAGAAGCGATACCAACAGCATTTAGAGCCGATGATCGGCAGCCTGTTTGTAGTATCCGCATCGCTGGCGATTTTGCTCGTGAGCAAAGACCCACATGGCGGTGACTTCATTCAAGGCATCCTTAATGGTCAGTTGTTGTGGGCAACGTGGGCGGACGTTTGGCCTTTGGCTTTGATAACCGCGGCGATGCTGCTGTTGGTATGGTTCAAGCCTGAGTTTATGCTGGGCAGTGGCTTCTATCTTATCTTTGCTATCTTGATGCCGATTACGGTCAAGCTCACGGGGATTTACTTAGAATTTGCGTTGTTGGTGATTCCGGCTTTGTGCGCCGCAGCATTGAAAGGGATTCGGTTCTTTATTGCGAGTATCAGCATTGGTATTGTCGGAATACTATCGGGCATTGCTGTTTCGGCTCGTTACGATTTACCAAGCGGGGCGAGTATTGTCATCACCTTGTTTATCGCAGGTATGTTGTTCAATCTTTTGCTGCAACCTTGGTTGCTCAAATCGCAATCTGCTTGCAAAGGTCAAGAGCATATCGCGCAATGATAAAAAGGCTCCGCATTCACGGAGCCTTTTGTTTAGCACTGCTTTTTCTTATTAGTAACGCCTGAGCAGTCTTCGTTTATAGACCAATTTAGCCACTCTATCTGTTTCTATTTTAGCAAGATTTGAAAATAGGGAGAATTTGAGGCTGAATCGAATCTGTCAAAGTGTTATCCAACGCAGGGAATAATTGATTGATTCCGGTTTCCGATAAGCCCAACCACGCCATCAAACTTGCATGCAATTGATCTGAAGAAATGGTGGGAATAACACGCCCACGAGAAAGCAAATACGGACTATGTTCAGATAAATCCGGGTACTCACCCACAATTGCTTTTCCTGCTACACCACCGCCCATGACTAAGGCGTGACTTGCCCAGCCGTGATCCGTGCCATCGGTGCCGTTTGGAATCAGAGTTCGACCAAACTCAGAGTGAGTAAATGTCGTTACTTGATCAAACAACCCATTGTTTTGTAATGCTAATTGGAACGCTGCCATTGCTTCTGCCAACTCTTGCAACAAGCCAGTTTGACGACTGATTTGTGCTGAGTGAGTATCAAACCCTCCCAACTTACAACTGAAGTACTGAGCAGGATGTTGGAATTGATCTTTATGTAGAATCAGCTTGAACACCGCTTTCAATTGCTTACCGATTCGTGTCTCAGGGAAAGCATCGGTGATCTCGGAATTCAGAATCGAACTAAACTGCTCATACATTCTGGTGGAATCTACCGCGACTCCTGCGTAATGCGATTGAAAAATATTGCTGTAACTGCCGGTACTTTGCAGTTGATCGAACAAGTCGCGTGAACGTTGATCATTAAAAATATCGCTTGGAGGTTGAGATCCCACCGAGTTGGATTGTGCTTCAATACAATTTGTCCACACCTGTGTACCGCCAATATCAAACATTGGCGATAGTTCGTTTAGATTGCGCAGCATGGTACCTAGCTCGGTGGATGTCTTTGCACCAAAGCCTTCTTTCGATAAAGACTTGGTCGCATGAGACTGAACCATGGTGGATTGATGCGAGTGGCTGAACAGATGCGCTGGTCGCGTACTTTCGCCATATATCACGTTGTTTACGCGTTGAGTCAGTGGTCCTAGGTTAATCACAGGTACAAGGTTCGCGCTGTCCCAGTAAGGTTTGAGCGCCGCCATGGCAGGGTTGAGCGCCAGTTTTGCCGTGTCGTTCACGGCATCTAGGTAAATACACGTAGTTTCATCCAAAGCCAAATTGCCACGTAGGGCGCGATATTGAGCGTTGGCATTGGCTGCCGTTGGAATAAGCATGTTGTAGCCATCATTACCGCCTGCAAGGTCAATGCCGACAACAGCGCGATATCCGTTTTGGCATTGACTAAACGAGTCAGCAAAGGTAGGAAATGCCGCTAGGTTCAGCGCAGAAATACCCACACCAGCGGAACTTGCTTGTAAAAATCGACGTCGAGTTAAGTTCATGATGTTTACCCCTGTGTGATGAATTCTGGTGAAAGCAGTGCGTTCATGACGAGATTCTTAATCTCTTTGCGCCATTCCGGTTTGCGTCCCGGACACTGAGCGAGGTAATCGAGATAGCATTGGCGCGCTTGCTCACTCATTTGAAAAGCGAACAAATGCTCGTTGAGGTAATCAACAACCCCTTCATTATCAAACGCAAGGTAACGGATGAACAAGGTTTCATCCATGTACCAATCTTTGTTTTCCTGTTCGAAGCGAGCAATCAACTCACGGAACTGAATCCCGTATTGGTAAATGTCATGCCATTGATACACATTAAACTCGGGTGCCACCAAACCATTAAAATCAGGATGATTTGGCGCGTCATCAGGTTGATAGTAATAAAACACAGATGGGGCAGATAAAGGCAGCGTTCGACTATACCAATTGAATTGTTTTGGCCACATCATCACACCGTCACGACGCTTCACTTGCAGAGCACGCATCGCATGAGTAAAGACAGATAGCGGGTCACGCAATTTGCCCACTGAGTTACCAGAACGCAGGGCGTCTTTGTCAGTTAAAATCGCAACTACTAGAGTTTGCATGTCGCCATCAGAGCGTTTAAATGCCCGGCGGACACGGCGAATGTAGCCCGCTCTCGGGTTACTGGTCACAAGCTTATTGATGAAGAACTTGGTTACAAAAGTGTAGAGTGTGTTCTGTTTCATCAAATGCTCAATCACTGCTTCCAGCTCATCCTCTGCACCCACACCGGCGGGGAAGGTTTTACCAAGAATACGTTTTTCGCCCATGTCATGCTCGCCGCGTGGCAACATCGGTTGGCTGTATTTGTCATTACCGCGGATATCAATGAACTTCCAGCCGGTAAACACGCGGGCCAGTTGTTCAATATCTTCTTGGGTGTAAGATGCCATTTCGTTACCTTCGGCATCCAAACGGACTTCACCGTTATTGCGCAGCTTGACAGGACCAAGAGTGAATAACTGCAACAGCTCTCGCGCGTAGTTTTCATCTGGTGCAGTGAGCTCATTAGAAACGTTGTTTACAAAGGTTAGGTATTCGCCCATGATTGGCGATTTCGATACAAAGCGAATCACATCACGGAAGTTCGCAAAAGCGTTATCGAGCAGCCCATCGAAGTAATTACACATGTAACGACGCTTAGACGCTGCACTAAATGCTGGGTCTTTTACGCTCACGACAAACAGTTGAGAAAGGGTATAACCGATGCGTTGACGCAGAATATCGTTGCCTTCCACCGTCATGCGCGTCCAACTGCTGGCGTAATACAAGCCCTGTCCTAAGTCGGGAACATTCAACTCATCTTGTTCAAAGTGAGTAAGCCAAGATGAAGAAGGGATAAGTGTTTGTTGAGCGACCCAGTTTTCAATGCTTCCTGATTGAACGAGGTCATTAATGTCACGTTGGGATGGCCCAAATGTGCACTGTTGCAGCGTTCTTGCTGCATCGATGTAAGCCTGATTCATTTTATCTCCCGTAGGTATTGTTATCTTTGTCAGGTGAGGCGTCTTTCTCGCATCCATGTTTAAAAGCACGCTGTATCTTTAAAATCGTAATCCAGATTTTTGATAACAAGAATGTAATACCCACAGCTTTATTGTGACTTTGCTGCATAATCTAAGAATTAAATGGGTGAGCTTTAAGTGAAGGGCTGCTTATTCAACAAAAAGCGCATTTGTTACGCAGCAACATCGATAGAACAGTGACGGAAACGCATTATTTGGCAAACCATCATCAAGATGTCTTGATTAGTTCACATCCGACTCCCAGACTGTTTCTATAGTTTATGAAAGACCCTGCGTACGAGAAGCGCAGCTATAACGCGACTAAGCATAAAAACAACAAACGCTAGGGATAACAGCGAATTTGTAATCTCAACATTTAAGGAAGACCAAGATGAAACCGGAAAAAGTAGCAGTAGTCACTGGTGCGGCTCGTGGTATTGGCCAAGCTATTTGTGAGCAATTACTCGAGGATGGATTCCACGTAGTCGGGCTGGATATATCGCCTGTGGAATGGAGCCAGTCAGCGCAGTTAAGCAGTTATCAAGTCAATTTGTGCGATGCCGCAACCGTTAGCGAAGTGGTAGATAGTATCGTAAAACAGCATGGCAGAATTGATGCGTTGGTTAATAACGCCGGCATTACTCGTGATGCATTGCTGCCAGACATGCTAGAGCAAGATTGGGACAGCGTTATCGACGTGAACTTAAAAGCCGTATTCTTACTAACTCAACGTGTTGCCCCTGTCATGCTAGAGCAGGGGGAGGGCAGTATTGTAAGCATTTCTTCTATCGTGGGAACAGATGGCAATATCGGTCAGAGCAACTATGGCGCAAGTAAAGGCGGCGTTATTTCAATGAGCAAAGGCTGGGCGAAAGAGCTATCGAGAAAGGGGGCACAGATCCGCGTCAATTGTGTCGCGCCAGGTTTTATCGCCACCGACATGACCAAAAACCTACCAGAAAAAGTCATTGAAATGATGGAAGGCAAAACCCCATTAGGTCGAATGGGGTCAGTACAAGACATCGCTAATGGTGTGTCCTTCCTCACCTCCGACAAGAGCGCTTACATTACAGGACAAGTGCTCAAGATTGACGGTGGTTTAGTGCTTTAACCAACGAACTAAACCTCAAATAACAAACGCCCTTCATCTGAGTGAAGGGCGTTTTTGTTGGATAGAGTCAAGTTAGTTATTGGAACCTGTTTTCCATAAAAACAGGTTGAAGCTGTTAATCATAAAAACGCTTAACAGCCTCATTGGCGCCTCCATATAAACGATTGAGCATTTTATTGAAGTTATAGCCAAGACTTTTCTAACTTCCCTATTTTGAGTTTAGAAATGTTTTTGTATGTGAAGTAAGAGCGCAATTCTTCGTTTCTTATTCAATAATAGAATGGAAAAAATTAGTTGGATCAGAGGTTAACCTTGGAGGAAGTATTACCACTTTTATTCCCTAAATTAATCCATTAATATTTCCGTACTTATCCAAATTTTTAAGCTCACCAAACTCTTCAATGTCTGCGGCTTTCCTTTTTTCAATCTCAGCTCGCTTAGGCCATCTGCAAATACTACTTATAGGGTATTCAATTACGCCACTGGGGTAATTTGAGTTATACACATAAATCACTTCTTCACTATTCGATAGATCGCAATTTAGAGCAGATAACATCTCTACAAAGTAAGCATTATGTGTAACCCCTCGA
>NZ_JAKRGG010000031.1:0-66120 GCF_022347645.1 Vibrio sp. MMH1-50 | reverse complement strand
ACAACTTGGAAAGAGCTGGCTATTACACTGCGTTGTTTTCCTTACTCTCGAATCAATGACAACGCTCTGAATCCTGCATCTTGAAGTCACTTGGGTATAGTAGAAGCCAGACTCAGAAAGCGCGATGGGTGAGAGGGCATTGAGTTAATACTTCAAAATAAGTGACAAGCTCATCGGCAAGTTTTGGATTGTTGCGACTCAAATAGTAGGCATTCATCTCGGAATGTGTCCCTTCGTAGGTGGTATCAGGCATGTTGACGAGATTCATTGATGCAACATAACGGTAAATAAATTGAGTCTCTGTCAGGTTACCCGTGGAGATAATGATTGTGTCATCGACGACGATAAATTTAGCGTGCAAAGAGGTGTTGAAGTAATACGCCGTGTTTGGTCTTTGTTTGAGGAAGTTGACCATCTGGAGAAAGTTAGTGGTATTAGAAGGTATCCGCGTTTCCACTAACTGCTGGTTGATGCAAACGTAGTGTTTACCTGATTTTTTAATTTTGTGTTCATCCGTATAGGTTTGGGAAATGACGCGCAGTTCGACATCGGGATGGTTAGGTATTAAGTTCTGATCATTAATGTGCTGTGCACACAGAATGATCCTTTTTCTCGCATTGCGAATCAGGGTATAAATTTTATCCTGAACAATGGTATTGGATTCATTTAAAAAGTGAGCGGTAAAGTAGATGCCTTGATCCCATGAGGGGGAAGACAATCTCTCTTGTGCCTTTTCTTGATAGCTATACCCTCGTTTTTTCTCATAATGTTTGATGTTTTCGCTATTGATTTTTAAGTGGTCAAAAAACTCCTGACACCTTTGATGATCGTGTTCTGAGTTTTCCGTATGAACCAATAACTCATGCTTAATTAAGTCCCTGACTGCCATATTTGAAGACGTGACCATGGAGTGACTAGACCCCGATTTGAACTTAATAAATAGGTGTTTGATATGGAGAGAGTAGGGCATTCTTCCTCGAGAGAAGGGCTTAACATACTTCGATCGGACATACATATGATCACAGATGTACAAGTTGATTTTTGGATTCTCAGACTTGGCAAATCTGCCATATAAATACTGGGCGATGTCTTTTTTGGAGAACGGTTTTTTCTGTTTACTTTGTAGTGCTTTGTTTTTGCTTAGCTTAGGTGCGAAAGTGGGAGATTGCGCCGGAGTTTTATCGTAGCCCTCTAAAGGAATAGAGAAGATATTCAATGTAATTCCAGCCTTCAACGCTGATCCAATCATACTTTCCAGCATCAATTTGTTATTGCATAAATACAACGCGAGATTGATCTCTTCGAGCTGCTCTTTCTGTTGGTCGATAAAATCGCAAATGAAATCAGTAAATTTGGGGCTTCCACCTTCCGCATAAAACTCATAATCCGGTAGGTTTTGTTTTGGTGACGGACCTTCAAACAGTATTCTTTCTCGCATGGCATTTAGCTGTACAGAAACAAATGAAAACCACTATACCGCGACTAAATTGTGTATTGGCTGTGTTTGAATGAACTTAGAAGTGGTTCAAAAAATACTCACTCTCTATTGAGTTATATTGTTATTAACGGCTGGGGTTAGAGTTACAGCCAATAAAAAAGGCTCCACTGGAGCCTTTTTTTCATCGGGGGCGCACTTACTTTTTGGTGTGGAACTGTTCGCATGCCAGCATTGTGTTCTCAATTAGGCTTGCCACTGTCATCGGACCAACACCACCTGGTACAGGGGTAATGAAGCTCGCGTTTTCACGCGCTTTATCGTATTCCACGTCACCCACTAGTTTGCCTGACTCAAGACGGTTGATACCCACATCAACCACAACCGCGCCTTTCTTAATCCACTCTCCAGGAATGAAGTTCGGCTTACCAACCGCAACTACAACAAGGTCTGCTTGGCGAACGTGACCTTCTAGGTCTTTGGTAAAGCGGTGACAAGTCGTTGTTGTGCAGCCAGCAAGAAGCAGCTCAAGAGTCATTGGGCGACCAACAATGTTTGATGCACCAACCACAACTGCGTGTTTGCCACGTAGTTCTATGTTGTAACGGTCAAGAAGCGTAATAATGCCTTTTGGTGTACAAGAACGAAGCTTAGGAATGCGCTGCGCTAGACGACCCACGTTGTAAGGGTGGAAGCCATCCACGTCTTTCTCTGGGTGAATGCGCTCAAGAACGTGCGTTGCATCGATGCCAGCAGGAAGAGGTAACTGAACAAGAATACCGTCAATTTCTACGTCGTTGTTCAACTCATCAATTAGAGCCAGCAATTCTTCTTCCGACGTTGTCGCAGGAAGGTCAAAAGACTTAGAGACAAAGCCAACTTCCTCACACGCACGGCGCTTACTGCCAACGTATACTTGAGAGGCTGGATCTTCACCAACTAGAACAACTGCAAGACCAGGAGCGCGAAGACCAGCTTCAATACGAGCTTTCACACGTGCTGCAACTTCGGATCGAACAGTTTGGGAAATAAGAGTTCCATCTATATTTTGAGCAGTCATGACTTTCCTTTTAAATTGAGAAGGCAAATTATTTGCGGCGCATTGTCGCAGAAAATCTATTTAACATCCATACGCAAACGTTTGCTTTGTGGTGTTTTTGAACATTTAGCCTTTTGGTGCCCTTTTTTTAGGCATTCAGATCAGAATGTTATGAAAACTCGTTGATTTAAGCGCTTGAACTCGTATAATCCTGTCCCTGTAGCGCGCCCTTAGCTCAGCTGGATAGAGCACGTCCCTTCTAAGGATGTGGTCATAGGTTCGAATCCTATAGGGCGTGCCATTTATTCAAAAGCCCCGATAACTCTCTGAGTTGTCGGGGTTTTGTCGTTTTGGATTGTCCAAAATGACTCATTTCATAGAATTTGGTTCTCTTCTATTTCATTTAGTAAATCATGAAAAAAATAATTCTAACCGCAGTTGTGCTTTCTATTTTAAGTGGATGTGTCACGCGTAAAGTTCGTGTGCTTCCACAAGCTGTCAATATTTCTCCGATTACTGACGTAGCAATTAAAAATCTTAATTGTCAGATGGTGGACTCTTACACGATTGAAGATATCCATCCTAACAACGTTGACCGTATGTTGAAGAATCAAACATACGCATCGGGAGGTAACCGTTATCACATTGCTACCGTGCTCGATACCAGTCGTGGTCGTCCTTCCAGTGTGGTTGCTGAGTTGTATCATTGTCCATCGGCACCGAGCGTAAGTGTGGCTAAAGCAACCAAGACCATGCTATTGCCTGGTGCCAATGAGGTGCAGCCAATCTCATTTGCAGAGGTGGAAAACAATGAGTGTAAAGTCATCGGTAACCAAGTTGTGTCTGAGCAACAAAAAGGTTCCTTATTTGAGGAACTTGCAAACCAAGTTTATATGGCGGGTGGTAACCGATATCACGTGGTGAAGGTGATAGAAACTGATGGACAAAATCCAACGTCAGTTTCAGCAGATATTTATCGCTGTAAGCACCGTTCTGTAGCTTACGAATAGAACAAAAAAGCGCTAGCTAATAAGAAGAAGCTAGCGCTTTTTGTTTAAAAGGGGTTTAGATCTTTTTAAAGATGAGTGAGGTGTTGATACCGCCAAACGCAAAGTTATTGCTCATTAGGTATTCAACATTGAGCTCGCGACCTTGTCCTGAGATGTAATCTAGGTCGCCACACTGTGGGTCTAGGTTCTCTAGGTTAAGGGTCGGGTTAAACCAACCTCCGTGCATCATCTCTAGGCTTAGCCACGCCTCGATAGCACCACAAGCACCTAGGGTATGACCAAAGTAGCTCTTCAATGAGCTGATTGGCACTTTACCGAGTGCATTTGCCGTGGCGTTGCTTTCTGCAATGTCGCCGCGGTCAGTCGCCGTACCGTGCGCCGATACATAATCGATTTGATCTGCCGAAATGCCTGCGTTCTGTAGTGCCATCTCCATACAGATTTGCATGGTTTCCATTTGAGGTTGTGTTACGTGTGCAGCATCGCAGTTGCTTGCAAAACCAATGATCTCGGCATAGATTTCCGCGCCGCGAGCCACTGCGTGTTCGTACTCTTCTAAAACCAATGTACCTGCGCCTTCGCCAATTACTAAGCCATCGCGCTCGGTATCGTAGGGTCTTGGGGTACTTTTCGGTGCGTCGTTTTTCAAACTGGTCGCGAAAAGGGTATCAAACACAGCCGATTCTGTTGGGCAAAGCTCTTCAGCGCCACCTGCAACCATCACGGTTTGGTAACCGTGCTTAATGGCTTCGTAGGCGTAACCAATCGCTTGGCTGCCAGAAGTACATGCGCTACTGGTTGGGATTACGCGACCTTTTAAGCCAAAGAACAGACCAACGTTAACTGCAGTCGTGTGTGGCATCATTTGTACGTAAGTTGTCGCGGTAATCGCTTTGGTGGTTTTATCATTTAGCATTACACCAAATGCGCCAATGGCATCGGTACTGCCTGTAGATGAGCCGTAAGCGATACCGGTTTGACCGTTAGTGAGAACATCATTGCCAATCAGACCAGCTTGGCTTAGCGCGTTTTCTGTTGCGACAGTCGCAAGCTTAGAGACACGACCCATACCGCGGACTTGTTTGCGTTTGTAATGCTTCGGTAGTTCGAAGTCAGTTACAGGTGCAGCAAGCTTGGTGTTCAAACCATCATATTGCTCATAAGAAGGCATGTATTGAGTGGCGTTCTGGCAGTCGCGCAGTTTAGGCTCTACTGCTGACCAATCGTTACCAAAGGCGGTAACACCGGACATACCTGTCACAACGACTCGACGACTCATACTAAGCCTCCATTTACTGAGATAACTTGGCGGGTAACATAACCTGCGATATCAGACATCAAGTAGCTTACCAGACCAGCCACTTCCTCTGGTTCACCCATGCGACGAAGAGGGATTTGCGGCATCGCGTGCTCTTTTACGTGCTCATCCACCATGCCAGTATCAATAAGACCTGGTGCCACACAGTTCACGGTGATCTTACGTTTTGCGAGTTCAAGCGCGAGAGATTTCGTTGCACCAATCACGCCAGCTTTTGCCGCGCTGTAGTTGGTTTGACCACGGTTGCCCATCAGACCAGACACCGACGCGAGAGTCACAATACGACCGCCTTTGCGTTTTTGTACCATTGGCATTACGCAAGGGTGCAGTACGTTGTAGAAACTATCTAGGTTGGTATGAATCACGCCATCCCATTCTTCTTCCGTCATGGCTGGGAAAGCAGTGTCGCGAGTGATGCCAGCATTGTTGACGACACCGTAGTAAGCACCATGCTCTGCGATGTCGGCTTCTAGTTTAGTACGGCATTCTTCGCGGTTGCTGATATCAAACTGGATCAGACGACCCGAGCCACCATGTTGTTCAATGGTCTCTAAAGTGTTTTGTGCGCCTTGTTGATCGCCCATGTAATGCACGACGACGTGGAAACCGTCTTTGGCAAGTTGAACGGCGATGGCTTTACCAATGCCTTTACTGGCACCAGTTACGAGGACTTGTCGGGTCATTGTTGACTCCTGATTTTCATTTCTTTTAATTTTTCTTCTGATGGAACGTATACGTTCAACTGACAGGTAGCGATGGTTTTTTCTTGCCACTCCATGCGAGCAGAAAACACCGCCATGCCATTGTCTTCCATCATTTTCTCGGCATACACGTCGAGCTGTTGACCTTGAGTAAAGGCATCGCACTCAGAGGTGTAACGTCGACTGCCTAATAAGAACCCAATAGGTGGCTCCTGTCCTTGAATAAGGGCATGGTAGCCAGACCAAGCGGCAACAGACTGTGCCATAAACTCTATGCCGACATACGCCGGAACCGTTTGAGTATCACGGTTGAAAAAAGGGTTATGCTCGCCAATATCAACCTGACAATGGATGGTGTCTTGTTGAATATCGATAGCACGATCAACCAAGATCATTGGTCTATCGTGCGGAAGCAGTTGTTCAATTGGGGGAAGTTTAGTCATGAGCGTAACCAAAAATAAGACTAACGTTATTACCGCCGAAAGCAAAAGAGTTGCTTAAAATCGCTTTTCCACCAAGTTTTGATGGTGCTTCAACGAGGGAGATTTCGATATCTTCCGCTTTGTTTGCGCAATGCTGGACGGGGAGATCGAGATCGTAATTCAAAATATGCCATGCGATTGCCGCTTCAGTTGCGCTGGCGGCACCTAGAGTATGACCGGTTAACGGTTTGGTTGAGCTCACTGATACAGCATCGCCAAAGCAGCGGAAAATGGCTTTGCTTTCCATCGAATCGTTCAATGGGGTCGCGGTTCCATGCGCATTGATGTAACCAATATCTTCAGCCGTTAAGCCAGCGTTTGAAAGGGCTTTGTTCATGGCCTCTTCTGCACCTAGTCCCTCTGGGTGTGGTGCAGAGATATGGTGTGCGTCAGAGCTGTCTCCTGCGCCTAACAACGCCACTTTGGCTGGCGTGTGGCTCAATAGCATGATGGACGCGGCTTCTCCGATATTAATACCCGAACGATCTGCATCGAATGGTAAGCAGTGTTTGTCTGACAGGGCTTCTAGACCACTAAAGCCATTTAAGGTCAGGCGACATATGGTGTCGACACCACCAACAATCACGGCATCGACTAGCCCCGATTTTAAAAGACGTTGAGCGGTGATAAATACGCGTCCACTGGAAGAGCAAGCTGTCGATACGGCGTAATGAGGACCGGTCAGTCCAAAATACGCGGCGACAAAGTCACTGCAATGACCAAGCTCTTGCTTACGGTAATGGTAATCGTCTGGGAACGCATCATCTGAGAGCTTTTCTGCAAAGGCAATTTCACCATCTGCAATGCCGGAGGTGCTGGTCCCGATCACCACGGCAATGCGGTCTGAGCCATATTGGCTAATGGCTTCGCGGACTTTGGGTTCGATCTGCAAAATGGCAGAGAGTGCGAGTCGGTTGTTTCTAGAATCAAACGAATGCAACGCCTGCGGAAGCGTTGGTAATGGTTCTAAGACGCGTCCAATAACGGTTTCTCGATCGTTATTCAGAATGGTTTTATCCACGACCATGTTCGATGGCTTAGAACCTGATAGACATTGATGAATGCTTGCATCATCGTTACCCATCGCGGAATGAAAGCCGCAGGCCTGAATATACAAAGGTTGAGGAGAGCGAGTAGACATAGTGTTGTATTAGGATCGTTCTTAATTTAATTGATACTGCAGTGTTTGAATAGAAATCGAAAACGGATGCTGAAGGTGATTAAAGCTAATCTTACCTTTCAGTTTGTCGTGATTCTCATAGCGGATGTCTATGATCTTTTCACCGTCGCTATTAAACACGGCTCTAGAATATTCATCATCAATCATTCGCCACCTTACCTTATTTAGCGGCGCTTCCCAAGCAGAACTCGGCCACAGCGTGATCATTAGGTTGAATAGTACTTGCTCCGGTTCTGGCAACGTGCCATCGAGACCGGTTAAAATTTCTGCATTTATCTGCTCACCATTGTAGTTGAGGGATAAAATTCGGGTACCCCAAGAGGAAAAGCCAGCTAGTGTTACATCGTTGCTGTTCACTTGTAATTGCACTGGCAGTTGTTCTTGTCTCTCTTTTCCTTCTGCGGTCCAAGTTGCAGTAATCAACTGGCTTGCTGTGAGGTGATAACCGAGATCGTTCGGGGCAGGGAGCGCGACAGAGACGCCTTTTTCTATTTCGACGCTAGGCGTTGATTGTTTGGGTACTAAGCTGCAAGCACTGAGCGCAGTTACAAAAATCATTGTGATGAAAATACGCACGGAAGTGGAAGTGCTCATTGTGATTTTTCCTTAGTCATAATAGCAATCGGCGAGAGTAGCCAAGCGATGAAAATGCCGCTTAAAACGGTCACACCAAAGCTATGAATCGCATGGGTTTGACTGAGAGAGAGTAACCCAAAAGACAATACCGTTGTGATGGCAGAGAGCGTAATCGCGAGAAGAGTGCTCAAACTGCGTGCTTTCTCAGCAAAAAATAGGGTGTAGTCGATACCGATTCCCAAGATCAGGATCAAGCCTAACAAGTTAAATAAGTTGAGTGTCGAGCCAGCAGCAACCGCGGCAGCGAGACCTCCAATACAAGCAATTGCTGAAGGGAGTAAAATACGCCAACCGTGGTGAAAGCCGTAGCGTTTGACTAGAACGGTAAAAATAATCGTGGCAGCAGCAAATAACAGCTCCATGATTTTAACGCGGTACTCGCCAAATAATGTCGAGATCTCTTCGGCTTTGTTTAAGTAACTGATATCTGGTTGAGACTGCGCAAATGCTTTTACAATTTCTGGGTCGTTCAACTTGTTTAACGTGATGACCGCTGCCGATTGACCTTCGATTTCTCCCAAGTAGAGGAAGCGAATTGGTTCGGACACCGGATTGTTTAGATAGTCTGGCAAACTGACTGGCACAAGGGTGTTTATCAGTTTTGGCTTGTGTGCCAGTTGTAAGCCTGATGCTAAAGCAGAAGCTTGCGTTTGGTACAGATTCGCTATCAGAGCAAAATCACTTTGTTGGCGTTCGATTGAGCCCAGATACTTACTCAAACTTTGATAGCCTTCAATGATGTTGGTTTGTTGCCATTGCTGTAGCGTGGGGTCAAGTTGCTCTAGTCGTTGAAGCAGAGATTGATCCGTGTCGGTGGTGACCACAAGCATTTGCTGAGAAGCCTGCATTCCACTGACTTTTGTAATCAAAGCCTCTTGCTGCTTTAGCGTTTCTGGCATGGCTTGCAATTGGCGAATGTCATCGTCGTACTTCAACTGAGTGAGAAAATAGCCACTGATGATAAGACAGGTAAGCGGCAGCCCAACTTTCACGCTAGGACGTTGCCACACAGATAACCATGCAGAAAACAACCGATGACCCGGTACTTTCACCGCATTGCGAGAAGGTTTCACTGCGAGAATCGGGTACCAAGCCACTACGGTTGCGTAAGCGGCAATCAGTCCGATAGAGGAGAAGAGGGCAAGTTGCTGCAAGCCTGGGAAAGGCGCAATCAACATGCCTAAATAGCCAATCAAGCTAGTGATTAGACCTAAAGTGATGGCAGCAAAAATATGTTTGAGACCTTTTCGACTGTCCCACTGGCTGCCTTCAGATAAACGTTCAGTCAGATAATGGAAAGCGTAATCTATTGAAACGCCAATCAAGCTTGCACCGAAGACCAAACTGAATAGATGGACTTTGCCAAATACCCAAGTGGTGACGCTAAGAGCAATCAGCAAGCCAACCGAAATGGATAACAGCGCTAAAGAGAGCGGCATTAAACTGCGGAACACAACCAAGAACAACACGACGATGCCCAATAAAGAGAACACGCCAATAGTGCTGATTTCTGATTTCGCACTCTGAGTGCCAAAGTCTGCGTAAAACAGTACGCCGGTATGCGCAGTTTTAGCACCAAACTGTGCGGCGATGGATTGCTCTAGCTGTTCGATTTTTGGAACGACACTTTGAGTCGAGAGAGCGTATGGAGAACCACTGAGTGTCGCAGTGATTAAGAGGTATTGTTGACCATCTTTTTCGACAGACAAGTAGCCATTATCGAGTCTAAACGCTGATGTTTGCTGCGTGACTTGGCTTAAGTAATCACGAAACAGTAAGAACGGATCGTTTTGTAGCTCTTGACCTGTTACGCCCGAAAACGGGTTGTAAAGGGATTGAACCACATATTGCACTTGAGCTTGTGGGTCTTGGCTTAGTCGCTCTCGTTGTGCTTGAGTCAGTTGCTGGAAACGATGATTGAAGTAGTAGCTTGCCCAAACTTGTTGAGCGTCAGGTGATATTTTCCCGACGACATTGGTAAACTGTTGGGTTTCTCTTAACCCTTTTTCAAATGCGCCAGCGGCTTTTAACAATTGTGTTTTGTCGGCAGCGGTCAGTACAAAGATGACTTGATCACTCATACTGGTGGAGACTGCTTCAAACGCTTGCTCTGCGATTGGATTTTGCTGATTTTCAGGCAGCAGTTTTAGGATGTTGGTTTCAATCGGCGAGTGTTCGCTCCCCACCCATTGTTTTAATAGCAGAGCGCTTGCGATCACAACTAAGCTTAACCAAAGCCAAGCCAATGCGTATGAACCTAGACGGAATTTAGAAATCAAATTGAGCCTTTTCTGCATCCGTTAATTCCTTTGGCAAAGACGCTTGTTGAGTAAACTCAATCTCTGTTTTGTCTCCGCGCAGTTCTTCTAGCATTAATTGGTCAATATGAGTGTTACCAGAGAGCGTGATGGCTTTAAACACCGCGTTAAGTGGCGCTCGTTTTGGAGTGAGAACCAATTGCCATTGACCACTATCTTGAGCAGAAAAGTCCAGCGTAAACTGTTCTTTCAATGCTGCGGTATCACCATGGAAAACTGATAGAAATACATGGCTAAAATAGAATGCCATTGGGTTTTCTTGTGCGGTGATGGTTTTTGGCGCTTGGTTAGCAAAGGTCTGGCGTAACTTGTCTTGAGTTAAAACCAAGTTTACGGCAAATGGGATCTGCTGTTGCCAAAGTAAACCGTGCGATTTGCTGAGAGTAAAAATGCCTGTTGAAGTAAGCGGTTGATTAAACATCTCTAGGTGACGGCTTTGTTTAAAATCGCCGCGGACTACTTCGTTTTGTGACAACTGCGCCTGCAATGAGTCGAGATCCACCACTTTTGCCAAGCTCGGAGTCGAGAATGATACGAGCAGAGCCATAGACACAAATAAAGAGAACAAGGATTTGCGCATTAAGATAGGCTCCCACACTTATGCCACTGCTCTACTTTATCTAGAAAAGCGGCAGGAGAAACAAAGCACATTTCTTGTTTTTCGATAGAAACTGCCACTTGTGTGGTATGAGCTTTACACATGCGCTGATCGGTTTTGGCATCATAAATCACGTAGTCTACGCGCAAGCGGTTTTCCCACTCAGTGAGCGTCGCGGTAATGCGAATCTCGTGGTTGAATGGGATTGCCTTTACATACTTCACGCGGGTGTCGATGATTGGCCACATGTAGCCCGACGCTTGCATATCACGGTAGCTGTACTCAATCTTCTCCATTAGCACTCGGCGTGCTTCTTCGAAGTAACGAAAGAAGTTACCGTGATAGATGACGCCCATCGGATCAGCATCCTGAAATGAGGTGACCATTGTCACCTCGGTTTCTAGCGGGTAAAGGACTTGTTCTTGCATTACGCCTCCGCGTACAACAACCAGTGACGTTGTTGGATTTTAGCGATGAAGTTACGTAGATCGTGCTCTAGTGGACGGTCTTCGACAACAAACTCGAACTCTTCCAATACCGCATCGCGAATCATCTTCAAGTTACTGCTCATGTGGTGTTCGTCTAGCTCATTATGGCGGCGACGAATCTCTACCGCTTGAACACTCGCCAGCAAAGATGCCGCTGCGACTTGTTCTGTCAGCTCAAGAACGCGCATACAGTCGCGAGCTGCAATCGTACCCATGCTCACTTTGTCTTGGTTGTGACACTCTGTTGAGCGTGAGAACACGCTTGCAGGCATGGTGTGTTTTAGCGCTTCTGCTGTCCAAGCTGAAATACCAATTTGCACCGCTTTAAAGCCATGGTTGATTGGCTTACGTTCGCCTTCCGCACCCGTCAGGTTGAATGGCAGACCATTGTTGAACTTGTAGTCCATTAACTGAGCCATCTGACGATCCAGTAGATCCGCTAGGTTCGCGATGTTTGTTTTCAGTGTGTCCATCGCCATTGCAATATGACCGCCGTAGAAGTGTCCACCATGCAGCACGCGTTCGTTGTCGCCATCGATGATTGGGTTGTCGTTTGCGCTGTTAAGCTCGTTCTCGATCAATTGACGCAACCAAGGAAGAGAATCTTGAACCATACCGATCACGTGTGGAGCACAACGCAGAGAGTAACGATCTTGCAGGCGGTCACTGTTGCGTGGTGGGCGTTCCGCTTTAAGGTCGTTACGTAGCCATGCCGCAACTTGTTGTTGACCTGGATGAGGTTTCACTGCGAAGAGGGCTTCATCAAAGTGGAAATCATTGCCCTGCATACCTACCGATACCATCGCCGTGACCTTAGTGCACAACTGAGCAAGGTATTCTGCGCGTTTGTAAGCAATACACGCCAGAGCAGTCATCACGGATGTGCCATTCATCAGCGCCAAACCTTCTTTTGGTTTGAGCGTAATTGGAGTAATGCCAAGTTCAGTAAATACATCAAGAGTTGGGCGTACTTCACCTTTGTAAAGCACATCGCGCTCACCAATAAGCGCCGCAGCAAGGTAAGACAGTGGTGTTAAGTCGCCACTAGCGCCAACCGAGCCTTCCTGCGGGATGCGTGGTGCAATGTCGTGGTTGATCAGGTTGACGATTTGGTTCAATAGATCATGCGAAACACCAGAAACCCCCTGTGATAGAGAACATAGGCGAGTTGCCAGCACGGCTCTTGCTTGCTCATGAGACAAGATCTCGCCTAAACCACAACCATGAAAGCGAGTGAGGTGAAGGGGTAATTCATCGACCAATGCTGGTGGGATTGCAACAGTGCAAGAGTCGCCATACCCAGTGGTTACGCCGTAAATTACGCCTTCTTCTTTAAGTAATTTTTCTAGGAATGCCACACCGCGATCAATCTTCGATGTGAATTCCGGTGACGCATTCATGTTTGCTTTTGCACCATGTGCAATCGCGACGACATCTTCAATCGAAAGGCGTTCTGCACCAAAGGTGATGCTTTGATTATTGTTCATTGTCATGTTGCTGATTACTTAAAGTCCAGAAATTAAAAAAGTTGTACCACTGCAATGGAGCTTGCAGTGTGTGATGTTCTAATCGTTGCGCATATTGCTGCACCACGTTGTCCAGCGCTTCTTGGCGACTCTTACGTGGTAAGACGATTTGATCACTAAAATGTTCAAAATATACGTTAAAGTGCGGCGTTTCGGCGTTATCGTCTCGTAGACCAAACAGCAGATAAACTGGAGCTTTCAACACTGAAGCCAACATAAATGGTCCCTGTGGGAAGGGCGCTGGCTTGCCTAAAAAGTCCGCCCAAACGACGCGGCTTTCAACGCTGGTGGAAGTGCGATCGCCAACAATCACCACCCATTCACCTTGCTCTATTTTTTGTTGAAGCAAAATGGCGGTATCGGGTCCCATCGAACTCACTTGGATAAGGTTAAGCTCGGAGCTTGGGTTGACGGCCTTCATCACGGCATTAAATTGCTCGGCGTGCTCGGTGAACACCAATGCATTGATTTTCACGTGTGAATGTCGGCGACCAAGCGCTCTACACAATTCGATGTTACCAAGGTGGGAACCAAGAATGACCACGCCTTGTTGTTTTTCAGCCATCTCTTCGAAGTGGTGCTGACCATGAATGGTAAGATTGTCCACACTGAAATCACCTTGCCAAGCTGCCAACTTATCAAGCATGGTTCGCCCAAATGACAGCAGGTGCTGATAGCTGTCCAAAGGTTGAGGTAGGGTGATGTTCTGTTGTTTCGCGTGTTGTTGCAATTGATCTAAGTAGATCTCAGAAGCTTGTCGAGCAGACTTACCTGTTAGATGGTAGTAACGCATTACGAGCTTCAAAATGAGGTCAAAAACTTTGCGTCCAAATACTCGATAAACGGCTAATAGGGTTTTGATACCCAACACGGTGCCTTGTTCTTTTCGCTTTGACCAATGAGCGTCGCGAGATGTTGCTTGCTTGGATTCGTTTGCACGCTTGTGCTTACGAGCCAGCAATGAAGGGATGCGAGGCAACATGCCAAAGAACAAACGTGTGTGCATCCAACTGATTTTTACGTTATCCCAAAGTGCATCAAAATGAGAAATGCCACCTTCAGGGTAAATCACGCGTGTTGGTACGAAATCAATATCGGTGCCTTCCCAATACATACGAACTAAGATCTCAATGTCGAAGTCCATGCGCTTACCAATGTCGTACTTGTTGAGTACGTCCACAGTCTGGGTAAGAGGGTAAGCTCGAAAGCCACACATGCTGTCTTTGATAGAAAGCGATAGTGTCTCAATCCACACCCAAACATGGGTCGCGTATCGTCCGTAGAGACGTGATTTAGGTACACTTTCGTCGTAAACCGGTTGTCCAGAAATCAGTCTGTCTGGGTTAGCCTGCGAAGCCTGCAATAACGTTGGCACAGCCTCAAGGTCGTGTTGCCCATCGGCATCTATCTGAATTGCATGAGAGAACCCTTGTAGCAGCGCTTGCTTAATACCAGCCATTACTGCGCCACCTTTACCTTGGTTTTCTGAAAGGCGAATCAAGGTGATTTTCTCTTCATTTGCTAAAGCATCTAGAGCACGTTTTGTCTCTTCATTACTGCCGTCATCAACGACTAAAACTGGCAGGGAAAAAACAGACAACGACTCAACTACAGCCGCAATCGTGCTGCCATGGTTGTAGCATGGAATAAGAAAACAAGGGTGGTATTGGTTCTCGTTGCTTGCGCTTGTCACGTTAATTCCCTAGCTTCATTTTGCCTGAAGAATGAACTACGGTTTGCTCGCCCGAGATCGACGTGTACTTAAATGCCAGTTTTTCACGCTCTGCATCCCAAGAAAGCGTAAGACTAACGCACATATCCGGTAGGATAGGTTCTTGGAATTTGATGACTTCCATGCCTTTGAACAGTGTTGGTGTGTTCAAGTATTCGACCGCATAAAACAGCGCCCAATCGATTTGTGTTACGCCTGGCAACAATGGGAAATGGGTAAAGTGACCTTGGAAATCCAAGATGTCGGCATCGACACGCATTTTAATCGTCGCGATGTGATTGTCGATATCAACCTGTTTGAGCGTTGGTTTTCTTTTGTCCATGATGAGTTCTTTTATTCTTGGAACAGTTTTTCTATTTCAGCGATCTGGCGCTTGCCTTGGCTATTGAGCGGAATCTCGTCTAAAACGCGGAATTTTCTTGGAATAGCAATCGGCTCTAACCAACTACGCAAGGCTTTTCTTAGCGCTAACCAGAACTTACCTTTCCCGAGTTCTTGCAGTGTTTGATCGCCTTCGTTGGTCAAGACTATCACTGCAAATAGAGACAGCCGACCGGCATCTTCCATCGGGATGACGGCACTTTCTTTTACCCACGGCAATTGTTCTAAACGCTTCTCGACTTCGACCAACGAAACGCGCTTTTCTTCAACTTTGACGATTCTGTCGGTGCGACCGCGTAGTTCGAAGGAAATACTATCATGGAAATAGCATTCATCTGCAGTTTGATACCACGCGTTTTCATCAATGTGGGGGGAGCGAAGCTTTAAACAGTTTTCATGATTTAGAGCGGCTTCAACACCGGGGAAAAGAGTCCAAGGTTGGGTAGCAGATAGTTGCTGTCGATAAGCGATACCACCCGTTTCGGTACTTCCGAAGACCTCTAATGGGTAATCACCAAACAATTGCTGGCTGTGATTGGCAGCATCATTAGCTAAAGGACCTCCAGAAGAAAAAACGCAGCGTAACGCCGATGGTTGATGCTCTTCTGTCAGGCGTTTAAGTAATGCAGGGCTACTGATCAATGTTGTCTCTGTAGAGGCAAAATGCACCATCTGCTCTGGAAATTCTAAGTTATGAGCGGCAAAAGGGCGCCCAGAGCACAATGGCCAGAGAACGCGGAATAGCAATCCGTAGATATGTTGGTGAGATACTGTGCTCTCGATATGAGAACCTTCCAGTTTGTCTCCCCATAAGCCGTCAAGAATGGCGACTTCCACATCCAGTTGTTTGAGTGTTTTTCTGATCGCTTTTGGTTTACCGCTTGAACCTGAGGTAAACAGCGTGACGTTGATATTCGCAAGTGGCAAGGCTTGCCATTCACAAATGAGAGAATCGAAACTTGTATTCACGTGCAAAGCTGAGAGCCCTGTCGGAATCATCACTTCAGTGTCGTGCAATACAAGATCGAAGTGCTCGTCGAGCTCTTTTAAAGCTTCAGGTTGGTAATTGCCGGGAAGGACGATGGATTTTCCAGCATGGCAACAAGCAAAGAAACTGAGCGCAAAAAGGTAGCTGTTGCCAAAACAGAGCGCGATTCGTTGGGCATCAAGCGCTTCTAACGTTGCTCGCAAACTGGCGACGTTATGCTGAAAAGACTCCCACGTCATGGTTTGGTTTCTGTCATACGCAATCGTGGATTGTGCCTCTCTATTGGCTGTCATTAAGGTCGCAATAGAGGAGAAGTTTAACGAACTTGTGTTCATACGATTTAATGTTCCTTTCGTACAAATTGACGCACTATCCATTCACCAGCGAACAAGCTACCAGCGAGTAAATAACTGATTAAGCCGTTGTACAGCGTCCAGATTTCGATAGGTTGAAAACAGGTATACAGTGCTACCGATGCATTCAAGATAAAGAATCCACACCACACGATCGTAACTTTTCGTGTGTAGATCACGCCACTTTGAGGAAGTTCAGGCTCTTGAAGGCGAGCCAGTCTCTCGATGATGGTTTGCGGTTGCTTCAAGCTCAGTGAGAACACGCCAAGCATGCAAAGGTTGACGACAACAGGGTAGAACTTTAGCCACCCGTGCTGCTTAAAAACAACACCTAAGGTGACTAAGACAATACCCACAACGCCCGTGGTGATCGCAAGGAACTTAAACTCTTTGAGTGGTGTTTTGTTTGCAGCGAGTAACCGCAAAAGCAACGCTGCAACCAATAAGCCACCAACCAGATTTAAACCAAATCGGTCGATACCGAAGTAAACCGCGAAGGGGTAGGCAAATAATACAATTGCAGACAAAACCGTCAGCAATTGGCGCATTAACTTTCCTTGAGAAGTTCAGTTACTGCATTAACCACGTCATCGACAGTACGAACTGTGCTGAATTCTGCTGGTTTGATCTTTTTGCCAGTGACATTTTGTAGGTGTACAACAAGGTCTACGGCATCAATGCTGTCTAGGTCTAGATCGGTGTAAAGATGGGCTTCTGGCTGAATGTCTTCAGCTTCAATTTCGAATAGCTCCACAAGCGCATCTTTAACTTGTTCAAATACTTGATCTTTATTTACGTCTGTCATGAATATACCTAAAAACTATTCATTATCTTAAGAAGAGGTTTGAGAAGAAATGTACTTCGCAAGGTTAGCTACAGAAGCGAAGTGCTCACGAGTGTTCGAATCGTCTGCATCAATGACAATGTTGTATTGCTTTTTAATTGCTAATCCAAGTTCAAGGGCATCGATAGAATCCAAGCCAAGACCATCACCAAAAAGTGGTGCTTCTGTTTCAATATCGTCGACGGTTAAATCTTCTAGGTTTAGAGCGTCAATAATAAGTTGCTTGATATCGTTGTGTAATTGTTCCACTGGGACCTGCTTATAATTACGAATTTTCTGGAAATATAGTTTCAGCCAAATGCTGTTGTAAGCGACGAGCCGCTATCGTTGGGGACGTAGTTTGCTTTATAAAAGGCTCAATCTCAACTTTATCCTTAACTTCAACCTTGAAAAATGGTTTTGTCTTTGGAACTTGATACCATTTTTTCTCTTTTGTCAGGAAGCTTGGCGTGACCGTAATATGTACGACACGCAAATCTCGCTCGGTTCTAACCGCTATTTGCGCAGCGCCTCTTTGTAATTTCGATTTTACACCTGGAGTGGTTCTTGTGCCTTCAGGAAAAATAAGCAAAACGTTACCATCGTCAAATCTTTCTTCACACATTGCTAATAAATCATCAGGTGCTTCGTTGGGTATATAACCTGCAGCCTTAACAATGTGCTTCATAAATGGGTTTGCCCAAATTGCGGACTTAACTAAACAGTCGCAGCGCTTTAATTGGGATGCGATCAAAACGTAATCAATTAAACTTGGGTGGTTCGCAACTATGAGACAGTTTTTATCTTGTTGAAGAATGTCGGCACCAATGATTTGGTAATCAATTGCGCCGCAAAGCTTCATCAAATTACAAAAAGTGTTGAAAGAATATTGAATCGCCCCTTGAACTTTATATTCTCTCTGTTTTATATCCGATGTAGTTAGGTGAATAAGTGGAATGACGATAAAGCTGAGTGCCAAGCCACCTAAACCAAAAACCGAGAAACAAAATCCTGTCGCGAATACTCGCCAATATTGATTCAATATTCTCATTGACGACGCCATTCCCATGATTGTTGAGGCGAATGAATCGTCCAATTGTTTGCTGATGATAAAAAGTGCTGAATAAAGCTAAGCCCTTGCGGAAAGGCATCTTCGTCTGTTTTCTCGGTTGTTGCTTGTACGCTAAAAGTATCGCCATGAGAAAGCACCAGACCTAAACCATATCCATGGTAATCGTGCGTTTCAAACTCAGAATATGACTCTGGGAGTGGCTCATCAAAATCGACAATCAGAACTTTCTTGTCAGGGTTGTCATACAGGAATAGCCACGCTTCGATTAACGCGCTTTGGAAGGTATTTTCAGCAGCTGCGATAGAGGTGAGAGGGATCGGCTGTTTAGTTGCGATGGTCGCAAGCCCCGCTGCGGTATTATGCACAGACTGAGAGAATGCCATAGGCGAAGCTGCTTCACCCTTGAGGATGTCTTCTACCAACGCCACACTGCGATGAAGTTCACCATGACGGCTAGAGAAAACAAGGTAGTCAACATCGTGCTGCTTGAGCAACTCAATCGCCGTTTGAACCGCTAACTTACTCAGTTGGCTCATACGTCTGCGCATCATAGGTGGGATATCAGATACGTTCAGTTTGCCTTCTTCTGGCCACTGACCGGTAGAGGTCCATTGTTTCCACTCATCGACTTGACTAAGCCCTTGAGAGTTAGCTGACCAAGCGTCGATATTAAACGAAATTTTGATCTTGGAGTTTGGCATATTTGATTAAATTGCTTTATTTTACCGCTCGATACAATTTAAGCTTCAGCAGAAACCATAATAAAGGAAATTATCATGTCACGTTTAAAGCTGTTTATATCAGTGCTATTAACTTTGCTTCTTGTCGGTTGTGGTCGAGTGCAACCTGTATTGAATGTGGAGGATACTCCAGTTGCTTATGATCTTCAAAATAAACAAGTAAAAGCGGCGATTGTTCAATCAGCAACTAATCGCGGTTGGACGATTGAAGAAACAAGCCCAGGTGTATTAATTGCAAAAATCAACGTTCGTAGTCACTTTGCGGAAGTAAAAATTCCATATAGCAACAAATATTATTCAATTATTTATCTCAACTCAGTAAATCTAAAAGCAAGTGATGGCAAAATCCATCGTAATTACAACCGTTGGGTGAACAACTTAAATGTTGATATTCAACGCGCGCTTGCACTTTTAGGCGCAGAGTCCCAGTAATAATTATATTAATTGAAGTTAGGTTTTTTCGTGTTAAATCAAAATATTGATCCTTTCAACGCTTTTGAAGCTAAAACAGAAGCTCAAAAATTATCTTTTGCCCCTATTGTTTTCCACACTGCGAGAACATTAAGAGAACTTGGTATCTTAGCCGCGCTCGACAGTGCAGGCTCAAAGGGTATGAACGCTGTAGAAATTGCAGAAAAAACGGGTGTGTCTGAATACGGCGTGAAAGTATTGTTGGATATGGCCATTAGTGCGCACATTGTTTTGTGGGAAAAACCTAACTATTCCTTGGCTAACCTAGGCTTTTACTTACTTTATGATGGCATGACGCAAGCAAACATGGATTTCACTGCCGATGTTTGTTACGCCGCTATGATGCACCTAACGGATGCGATCAAAGAAGGCAAGCCGTCAGGTCTTAAAGAACTTGGTGATTGGGAAACCATTTACCAAGGGTTATCAACATTGCCAGAACAAGCGAAACAAAGCTGGTTCAAGTTTGACCACTTTTACTCTGATCGCTCTTTCCCACTATTACTTAAAGAAGTATTTGCTAATAAACCAAGTCACATTGTGGACATTGGTGGCAATACTGGTAAGTGGGCAATGCAGTGCTGTAACCACGATCAAGATGTGAATATTACGATTGTTGATCTTCCTCAGCAGCTAGAAGTTGCAATGGCAAATGCCAAGGAAAATCAACTGAGTGAGCGCATCACTCCATTCCCAGCCAACATGCTGGATAAAGCTCAAGTGTTACCTGAGCACGCTGATATCTGGTGGATGAGTCAATTCCTTGATTGCTTCTCACCAATCGAAATTCTCAATATTCTTAAGAAAGTGAAAGCGCAGCTTCGAGAAGGCGATACGGTGTATATCTTAGAACTGTTCTGGGATGCACAAAAATACGCGGGAGCTTCTTATAGCTTGAATGCGACCTCGCTTTACTTTACCTGTTTAGCAAACGGCAACAGTCGTTTCTACCGCAGCGATGACTTCCTGGAAATTGTCGAAGCGGCAGGCTTAGTCGTGACAGAAAGAACCGACAACATTGGTCTCGGTCATACATTATTAAAACTACAAGCAAACTAGAAAGCAGAATGATAAAAGAACAAAAGCAAGTCGTCGTCGTTGGTGCAGGACCTTCAGGTTCTACCGTTTCAGCATTGCTCAATATGCGCGGAATTAATGTCGTTGTGATTGAGAAAGCGTTGTTCCCACGTTTTTCGATCGGTGAAAGCCTTCTTCCTGCCTGCATGGAAGTGGTAGAGCAAGCCGGTATGTTGGAAGCGGTGAACCAATATGGATTCCAGTACAAAGATGGTGCTGCGTTTCGTCGCAATGGCGTTTATACCCAATTTGATTTCACCGACAAATTCACTGCAGGACCGGGTACCACTTACCAAGTTCAACGCGGTAACTTCGATAAAGTACTGGCAGACAGTGCAGTGGAGCAAGGTGTTGAAATTCGTTACCAGCACGAACTGACAAGCATCGACTTTGAAGGTGCCAAGTCGATTCTTAATGTGCTTGACGCTGACAAACAAGCTTACCAAATTGAAGCCGATTACGTGCTAGATGCTAGTGGTTTTGGTCGCGTTCTTCCTCGTTTGCTCGCGCTAGAAGAGCCTTCATGCCTGCCACCAAGAAAAGCAATTTTTACGCACATTGAAGACAACATTACTGCAGAAGGGATTGAATACGATCGCAACAAGATCCTGATCTCTGTGCATCCTGAAAATCATGATGTGTGGTATTGGTTGATCCCGTTCTCAAATGGTACTTGCTCATTTGGTGTGGTTGGCGAACCGACGTTCTTTGAAAACTATCCCGAGGATAAGATTGCCGCTCTTAAGCAGTTAGCAAGTGAAGAACCAGGGCTTGCGCAGCTCCTTAACCAAGCTCAGTACCCAAATCCTGCTGGTGAGCTGGGTGGCTATTCAGCGAACGTAAAACACTTAGCGACACCACACTATGCGTTGCTTGGTAATGCTGGTGAGTTTCTTGACCCTGTCTTCTCTTCAGGCGTGACTATTGCCATGAAGTCAGCACAATTTGCAGCAGACTGCATTGAACGCCAGCTAAATGGTGAAACGGTCGATTGGCAATCTGATTATGCTGATCGCTTAATGGTGGGCGTCAATACTTTCCGTACTTACGTGGAAGGTTGGTACAACGGCATGTTGCAAGATGTTATCTTCTACCAAAACCCCAATCCACGTATCAAACAGATGATCAGCGCGATTCTTGCGGGTTACGCATGGGATGAAGCCAACCCATACGTAAAACAGAGTGAACAACGCTTAGCGACCCTAGCTGAGCTAGTGAGAGATGAGGTGATGTAATCCTCCCACTCTTTTTAATACCGAAGCCCCGCAAAAAATCGCGGGGCTTTTTCGTCGGTTGAACCTAAATTTTTAAACACTCATGATGGCGTCTGTCTTCGTTTAACCTTATGATTTAATGAGTTTAATAACAGCAGCCCAACCATGTCTTCGACTTTTCATTTTTATAATCAGAATGCTGGCTCATTAGCAGAGCAATATGATTCAACAACTTTTGAGCAAGTGCATACAAGTTGGCAGGCTTTTTGGCCTCTTGTTGGTGATCGTGTGTTGGATGTTGGCGCAGGCTCCGGAAGAGATGCTAAATGGATGGCCAAAAAAGGCTGCGAGGTTATTGCGCTGGAACCTGCAACGTCGCTGTTAAAACTAGGAAAAGCTGAAACTGATGATTCTGTCGTTTGGTTGGAAGATTCTTTGCCAGCACTTGAGAAAACCACCAATTTGGGGCTTCGCTTTGATCTTGTGTTAGTGAGCGCGGTTTGGATGCATCTTGCTACTTCTCATCGTGAACGTGCTTTCCGTAAGCTCTCTAATCTGCTTGCGCCCAATGGTCGATTGGTCATAAGCCTTCGCCATGGAGAGTTCACTGATGGGCGCAAAGCTTATCCTGTTTCTGTTCAAGAGTTAGAGCAGTTGGCAAAGAACAATGCGCTTATCGTTAGACAAGTTTCTGACAGTAAAGATCAGCTCAAGAGGGATGATGTTTACTGGCAAACCGTTGTGATTTTAAAGTGAAAGAAGAACAAGCCGTGTCACTTCAATATTATGTAGATAAATTCCGTAGCCTGAATATGAATAGCTCTAATGGGAAAAAGAGCCCTCATAAAGTGTGCATGTTGCTCACGGTTATGGAGCTCATTCAGGCGGGACATATCTCTTCCAACAAAATAGAGTTTAATCAGGTCCTCAAAGAGCGTTTCACTTATCACTTAGCAAACTTTGCTACTGGGAATGATAGGGATACACCGGAAAATCCTTACTTTTTTCTGAGAAGTGAGGGATTTTGGCACTTGTCTTACAATGATGGTTTTCAAGCGGAATCTACCAAACGATACTCGTCAAAAGCGATTGCTTATGCTTATCTTGATGATGAGCTTTATGATTATATGAGTAGCTATATCGTTTCAAATGAATTGAAAGATGCTCTTGTTTCAAACCTTTCAGATTTAGCGTCTTTGTTTTATCGCTGGTTGATTGACCTAGGTAAGTCAGAGAAAACAGCGAAAAACTATTTGGGCGCAGTTCGTGGTTCAATATCGAACTGGCTTATGGATGCTGGACAGATTCAAGAACCAATTACAGATGTGAAATCATACGGTGAATTTAAGAACTATAAGCTCAAAGCCCAAAGTTTACCTGAGTTTAAAATTCGAGATATCAAGGGGAAAGGGATGTACAGTGCTGCGCTTTCTCACTACGAAAACTTTTTTGTCGACTTATCTCAGATAGATGTTAATGCAGATATTCGACAAGTAATGAACGATAAGCAGCTCAGCTCGACGGAAAAGACTATTTTAGTTAATACAAGAATGGGGCAGGGGCACTTCAGGTCAAAATTAATTGATATGTGGGGTGGTTGTGCCGTTACGGGTTTTAAGAACACGCAGTTGCTATTGGCATCTCATATTAAGCCTTGGCGTGAATCGGATAACGAAGAGCGATTAGATAGATTTAACGGGCTGTTGTTAATTCCAAATATCGATAAGGCATTCGATCTTGGATTCATATCATTCAATGATAGTGGGAAGGTTTTGATTTCAAGTTATCTAGAGAAACCCGAGGTTCTTGGATTACAAGAAGACATGTCCTTTCAGGTGCATCATAGACATAAGCGTTACTTAGGTCACCATAGAGGGGTAATATTTAAGGGTTTATAAATTGAACACGAATGAAGATGAAATCAGCATTTATGTCCTTTCTTCGTTCGCTCTCAGAAAGCCAAAAAGATCTATCTCACACTTTTGCTTGTTATTACTGATAACGATGTTAAATAAGTGAGAAATGGATTACAGTTTGGAGCATGTTTTCCAAATGTGGTTTTATCGTGAAAACGGTTTCTAAGTTATTGTATAAGTTGACAAAAATTAAGCAGCTTAAACACAAGAAAGATAAGGTTTTTCCCCTTTCTGATACGTACACTCAAAAGAATCAGAAAATTCTAAAAATCCTCTCTCCATCTTCATTTTTCTACAAGAAAGGTCATGTTTCTGTGCCCTTTTCGACGCCTTCTGTAGATGCTCTTGCTTGGGGGAGTCGCGTATCTCCTGAGTTTAAAAGTAAAGTGAATGATATTTCCCGAGATCTCAACATTGATCCAAATCATCTGATGGCTTGCATGGCTTTTGAAACAGCAGAGACATTCAGCCCCAGCATTAAAAACGGCTCGGGTAGTGGGGCGACAGGTTTGATTCAATTTATGCCATCAACCGCGGAAGCACTTGGTACGAGCACAAAGAAGCTTGCTCAAATGAGTGCGTTAGAGCAACTCGATTATGTGAAAGCGTATTTTATGCCTTACCGAAACCGCCTGTCTTCTCTTGAGGATGTGTATATGGCGATCCTGTATCCTGCGGCTATTGGTAAACCCGCTGCTCATGTATTATTTAAACAAGGATCAATTGCTTATCGCCAGAATGCAGGGATCGACCGCAATAACGCTGGGAAAATCACACTAGACGATGTGTCATATAAAGTGAGACGTAAGCTAGAAAAGGGACTGCATCCTAAGTTCTTAGGCTAGCTCATTCTCTTAAATCTGGAGCAACTAGAAAGTTGCTCCGCCGTCCACTCTTAAATCGTGCATGGTAATGTGACCCGCTTTCTCACTCAGTAAAAATTCAATCGCATTGGTTATGTCTTTGGTTTCTGCAATCTTGTTCAAAGGAATACCAATCCGGTGTGACGCTAAGTTACCCTGAATCGTTTCTCGTTCTCCATAGGACTCATTCCACATTTGTTCTTGCATCGGTGTTCTGGTTGAGCCTGGGCTAACAATGTTACAGCGAATGCCGTATGCCGCGAGTTCTAACCCCAAACATTGCATCCACATATGAAGTCCCGCTTTAGACGAACAATACGCCGACATGTTGACTCTTGGGGTGTCTGCTGCGTTCGAACCTACCGCAACAATCGCGCCTTTTTTGTTATTTTGAACCAGCAATTTCGCCAGTTGTTGTGTCAGTAGCATGGTTCCCTTTAGGTTCACGTCTAACGTTTTAATGAGCGCTTCAGGAGGGAGTTCCAGAACAGAACCAAGATGTAGCGCACCGGCGCATGTAATCACGTAGTCAGGAATGAGCTTGTCTTGAGCAAGATAATGACACGCATACTGAACGGCTGTGGTGTTGGCTAAGTCAAAGGGAAGTAGCAACGTTCGAGCTTGCTGTTTTTTTGGCAAAGATTGTTTGAATTCCTCTAGCAGAGCTTGCGTCATATCGCAGGCAATCACAGTAGCCCCTTGTTCCAATAAGCTTTTGGCACAGGCAAGTCCAATACCTTGCCCTGCACCAGTCACTAGGCACAGTTTACTTTTGAATTCTGTGTTGTTTTCACTCATAACCCTCTCCCTTCGTGCTGCAAATATCACATCCAAACTAGATAGATGATAATGATTTTTGTTATCGTTGTCATAATGTTAACAAGGAGGTAATGAAATTGACGAACAAACTAGGTTGGAAAATCAAACCTTGGTTGCTCACGTTAGGGCTTGTCGGGTTGGCTGGATGTGAGTATTTACCACACTACGCAGAGGTAGATCTGTCCGAGCAAAAAGTCGAACAAGTGGTCGAGCAAGCTAAATCAGCAGACGCTGCGATTCTTAATGCGTTTAAGCAACACAACTTTGTGGGTATTGGCGATTATCATTGGAATGATGCTTTCTTGCGCTATGCAACAGAGCTGGTTTCGACTCCTGCATTTTCAGATCAAGTCACGCATATTGTGGTGGAGTTTGGCAATGCAAAGTACCAACCTGTACTGGATAACTATTTAGCTGGTGGGGACGTGAGTGATGAACAGCTTCGCTCAATTTTGCGAGGTTCGATCTACTTTATGGCTTGGATGCCAGATGCTTATGCCGATTTCTTCAAAGCGATAAAAGTGCGAAATCAAACGCTACCTAAAGGGAAAAAAATCCATGTGCATTTAGCCGAAGCACCGTTTGATTGGAGCGCTGTGAGTGATGAAAAGGTATGGCAGCAAGCTGCTAAAAACAAGACGGATCATTTTTATCAAGTTGCTGCTGAGCGTATACAAAACAATCAGAAAGCACTGTTGATTTTTGGGGCTTTCCATTTGGTGAATGCGCCGCGGGATTACGTTGCAAAAACACAAGCCAGTGCTTGGCCATTGGCGACACGATTAGAGCAAGCGTTTCCCAATAGTACCTACTTGATTTGGCCAATGACGGAACCAGAAGTGGTGAAGACGTTTCATGACGTAAAAGCTCCGGCGCTTCTTGAGGTCGCAAAAAGTCCGATTGCTGATCTGAGGTTTATCGATTTATTACCAAAAGCCCGTTATAAGCTTGCTGCGATGGACGACATGGACGCCCAAGTCGGTGGTTTGTTTGATGCTTTTCTTTATCTGGGTGATAACCAACGAACAACGGTATTCCCTCGTGATGTGATGGAAGATCGGAAGTGGGTAAATGAGATGCAAAGACGCGTCGATATTATCGGTGGGAAGACGCAAGACCGCTTCAATGAGATTCGCTCATTAAGTGATAAGAAATACGGCTTTGTTGATAACAACTGATGCGCTGTTAATTGAAATAAAGATTAAGAAAGGGCTGACGGCTGAGGGCGTCAGCCCTTTCTTTTTGGCTATGGATCCAAATCAAAAATTATTAACGATGCATACGAACCAAGGCAAGTCGCTCTGAATCCTCCACCTTGAAGTTACTTAGATTTGAAGTCACTTAGATATAAATATGGTGAATTGTTTGTTTGAGGTTCTATTTATTTAAGAATATTAATTTATAAAACTATAAGTTATGCGAATGATAATTATTATCAAAAATGATTGAATAATTGTAACTAGGTGTGTAGTCTCATTCTTTAAATGAGAAGGAATCTCATTTAGGACGCTATGTTTAATACAGTTTGAGAGATGATTATGCTTCGTAACTCCATGGGAAGCAGTACTATGCTCACAGAGTTTCTCAACGCCCATACGGATGAGGCTTCGTTCTTCTTTAGCTCACCGACGGTGACGTTGCTTACGCAAGGCATTGCTGCAGAATTTTCCCAACAAGTTAAATTCTCAGAGTTAGATACTCACATTAGCAAATTACTAGAATCGGCGAAGGAAGAGGGGAATGACAACCCTATTGCCGTTGGTGTAATACCGTTTTCTGAACATAATCCCGTGCACTTTATCGTCCCTGAGCGTTTGATCACTACGTCACCGATCAGACCGGATAAAGTATTAGATATCGATGGTTGCAACGACTGTCATCCTTCTTCTATTCAACCTATCCCGACGCCTACTGAATACATGCATAGTGTTGAGCTTGCCACTCATCGTTGCAGCCAAGAAAACATCGCTCTTGATAAAGTGGTGTTGTCACGCACGATGCAAGTGGATACACAAGATGAAATCGATCGAGCTCGCTTCCTCAAAACCTTACTCAAGCAAAATCCTGGTGGTTATACCTTTTCTACTCGTATCGGCGGTAGTCATTCTGACGCTTATTTGATGGGGTCCAGCCCTGAATTACTGGTATCCCGTAAAGGTCCTCATGTGTGCTCAAACCCTCTGGCAGGTTCTCGTCGACGTTGTGAAAATGCATCAATGAATCAGCAGCAAGGCGAGCTCATGATGGAGAGTAGCAAAGATCTTCATGAGCATGCGGTAGTGGTCGATGCGGTAGAAAAAGCGCTTCAACCTTGGTGTCATAACCTTTATGTGCCTATGGTGCCGTCGGTTATTGAAACCAAAGCCATGTTGCACCTTTCGACTCGTATTGAAGGGACGGTGTCCGATGCCAATACCAGCGTTCTGAAATTGGCGAGTGCGCTTCACCCAACACCTGCCGTGTGTGGCTATCCTACGGCTCAAGCTTACGATTTCATCAGTCAAGTGGAGCCCTTTGATAGGGGCTATTTCACGGGTCTTGTTGGTTGGGTAGACGCTCGTGGTAATGGCGAATGGGTTGTTGTTATCCGCTGCGCTGAAGTTGAGAAGAAGCGTATTCGAGTTTATGCCGGAGCTGGGATCGTCTCCGGATCTGAGCCGCAAAGTGAGCTTGAAGAAACAGGAAATAAAATGCGCACTGTATTGAACGCGCTGGGTATTGAAATCCGTGAGAATATGGAGGTGGTTCAATGACTTGCTTAAGCATGAATGCCTCTGGCTTTACACCTTGGTCAGAAGGTTTAGCAAAGCAATACCGCCAAGCGGGTTTTTGGACAGAGCAAACCATTCCAGAGATGCTTGAGGCAAGCGTCTCTATTTCTCCTAACCATGTTGCTCTAGTTGACGGGGAGCGACAGTGGACGTATCAATCGTTACTTGAGCATGTTGATAAGTTAGCTGCTGGTTTCCAATCGACTCTGAATCTTAAATCTGGCGACAAGGTCGTTTTGCATTTGCCTAACATAGGCGAGTATTACATTAGCTTTTTTGCACTGCTTAAAATTGGCGTTCAACCTGTGCTTGCGTTACCCGCTCATCGTTATTCGGAGATTCGATACTTTTGTCATTTTACACAGGCAAAAGCGTTAATCACTGCTCCTCAACTCGGCGTCGATACGGCAGATATTGCGCTGCAAGTAGCGTCTGAATTACCAGGCTTAAAGAACATCGTTTGGGCGGGTGACATGAGTGCCATGCCGATTGGTTGCGTAGCCCTTAGAGCGCTCTTGCTAGACAATGTTGAACCTCAAGTTCATCGCGGTGAAGATTTTGCCTTTTTCCAATTATCGGGTGGTACGACTGGCACACCTAAGCTTATTCCTCGCACACATTACGACTATCTATACAGTGTGCGAGCGAGCAATGAGGTTTGCCAATTCTCGCCAAATACGCGTTACCTTTGTGTTTTACCGGCCGCCCACAATTTCCCATTGAGTTCTCCCGGTGCGTTGGGCTGTTTTATGGCGGGTGGCACCGTTGTACTTGCTCCAGACGCAAGCCCTCAAACTGCCTTTTCTTTGATTGAAAAGTACCGAATTACCGTAGCCGCTTTAGTGCCACCGTTGGCACTATTGTGGCTCGATGAAGCCGCAAGAACTCGACATGACCTTACTTCATTAGAAGTGCTGCAAGTTGGGGGGGCTCGTTTTAGTGAGGAAGCGGCAAAGCGTATCAAACCTGAACTTGGTTGTACCTTACAGCAAGTATTTGGCATGGCTGAAGGGCTAGTTAACTACACCCGTCTAGATGATCCTGAGTCCGTGATTGTCACGACGCAAGGTCGCCCAATGTCACCTGCTGATGAGCTGTTGATACTCAATGAAATGGGTAACCCTGTCCCGCAAGGTACGGAAGGTATTTTGTTCGTGCGTGGACCTTATACCATTCAAGGTTACTACCGGGCTCCAGAGCACAATCAGCGTTCATTCACCGAGCAAGGCTACTACCGTACTGGCGATGTGGTACTGCTGACTGAAGAGGGCAATTTGAAAGTTGTTGGTCGCGACAAAGATCAGATTAACCGAGGGGGTGAAAAAATCGCAGCAGAAGAGGTCGAGAACCATTTGCTGGCGCACGATTGTGTCCATGATGCTGCTGTTATTGCCATCCCAGATGATTACCTTGGGGAGCGCAGTTGTGCTGCCTTAGTTTGCCCGCAGCAAGCCCCGAAACCGATCGAGATAAAGCGTTTCTTACGAGGGCGTGGGCTGGCTGATTTTAAGATCCCAGATATGGTCGTTTTTGTTGATGTATTACCCAAAACGCCAGTAGGTAAAGTGAATAAAAATAAATTACTCGAACTCGTTTAACCAAGGTCGAAACACCAAGGTTGATTTGGTGTGCTTGGCATTTTGATTACTTTGGAGATAAGCCCAATGGCCATTCCATCTATCTCTGGTTACTCACTAACGAAAGTGAAGCCAGAAAATCGCGTTAACTGGTCAGTAGAACCACATCGTGCCGTGTTGTTAATCCACGATATGCAGCAGTACTTTCTCAATTTCTACGATGCAGACAGCGAGCTGATTCAAACGTTGACTCGCAACATTCAAGAGATCAAACAAGCATGTATTGATGCCGGCATTCCAGTGGTTTATACCGCGCAGCCCGGTGACCAACGCCAAGAAGATCGCGCTTTATTGACCGATTTTTGGGGCCCCGGTTTAAAAGCGGATGACAACATTACTCGAATCTCCCCAGCACTTGCGCCAACGGAGCAGGACACCGTTTACACCAAATGGCGTTACAGTGCGTTTCAACGTACGCCACTTAAATCCATGATGGATGAAACGGGGCGTGATCAGCTAATTATCGTGGGTATTTATGCTCACATCGGTTGTTTACAAACCGCGGCAGAAGCGTTCATGACAGACATTAAAGCTTTCATGGTTTCCGATGCCGTTGCTGACTTCTCAGCGAGCGATCATGACATGGCGCTCAACTATGTGGCGGGTCGATGCGGTTATGTCTTGGACAAGCAGCAATTGCTCGAACAAGTGGCAAGTGCGAACGAACTCGCAGCTGGGGATTTTGTGATTCCTCAGTCGCAACCGCAACTTACTCAACAGTTAGCGGCGCTGTTAGAGGTACCAGCCGATGAGATGACGCCAGAGGATAGTTTGCTTGATTTTGGTTTGGATTCGGTACGCATGATGTCGCTGGTCGGAGATTGGCAACAGGCGGGCCTTGATGTGAGTTTTATGGAATTAGCAGCGAAACCGAGTTTGCAGGATTGGTGGAGACTGATCGAGAAGAAGCTGACCTAACAGCCAAAGCGGAAAAATGACAAAGGAATGAACATGTACGATTTACCTTATACGGCAGAGCAGTTGTTGCCGCTTACGGATGCCCAAGCTGGGATTTGGTTTGCTCAGTTACGTGACCCTAAAAACCCAATTTATAAGACTGGCGAATACCTGGTTATTGAAGGCGAGGTGGATGAGCCTTGTTTTGTTGAAGCAGTCAAAACGGCAATTGATGAAGTCGACTCGTTGCACGCTAAGTTTGTTACCACCACCGAAGGACCGCGAATGGTGATAGATAGACAAACCTGGCAAGTCGAACGTATCGACTTTTCGCAACACGTTAAACCGCTTGATGCCGCTGTGACTTGGATGAAAGATCAGTTAAAGCAACCTGTCGATTTGGAACAAGGTCCTTTATTCATCATGGCATTGCTTAAGCTCTCCGATGATCAATACGTTTGGTTCCTTTCACTGCATCACATTGCGATAGACGGTTACAGCATGTCGCTGGTCGCGGGGCGGGTGGCGCATGTTTATGGTCAGTTGGTTAAAGGAGAGCACTTTGAGAAGCTTGAATTTGCAGACCAACAGGCTCTTTTGAAAGAAGATGACGACTATAAAGCTTCTGAGAAATACCAAAAAGATCGCGCATTTTATTTACAGCGTTATGCCGACCATTCTGACACTGTAAACCTTGCGGGTAAGCCGACAGTGACTTCAGACCATTTCCTTCGTCTAAAAGGTGCAATGGCAGCCTCTGACTTTCAGAGAATGGAGTCGTTAGCTAAACAGTGCAGAACACACTGGTATAGCGTACTTATCGCATCTATCGCGGCTTATGTACACCGTATGACACGCTCCAATGAAGTGGTGATTGGTGTGCCTCTGATGGGGCGTTTGGGCTCGGTAGCCATTCAAACTCCGGCGATGCGCGTCAATATTCTTCCCGTACGAGTCAGTTTTGAATCAGGACTGGATATCAAAACGTTGGTGAAGCAAGTTAACCAAGAATTTGCATCGGTTCGCCGTCATCAAAGCTATCGCTATGAAGAGCTTCATCGCGAGCTAAATTTGGTAAAAGATCATCGTAATCTATTTGGTCCATTGGTGAATATTATGCCGTTTGAGTACGAGCATAAATTCGGTGACCTCACTTCAAAAGCACACAACTTATCAGCCGGACCGGTCGATGACATTTCTTTCTATTGCTATGAATTAGCTGGGCAATTACACATCGATATGGATGCGAATCCAGAGCTGTATTCAGAGAAAGAGATTCATGAGCATCAACAACGCTTGTTCCATTTTATGAGTGACTTTTTTACAAGCGCAGAAGCTCAAGATTCTTCTCATTGCCAAGTGAGTGATGTCAGTATTTTACTGGCTGGTGAGCGAGAGAAGGTTGTCGAGACATGGAACGATACCGCTCGCGAAGTGCCGGAAACGACGCTGTCCGCCATCATGGCTCGCCAACGCATTTTGACACCACACGCTCCGGCTTTGATCTTTGAAGGTCAGACGTTGAGTTACGAGCAACTGGCTCGCAAAGTGTATTCACTCACCAACTGGTTAACAGCGCAAGGCGTTGAGCTTGGTGACCGCATTGCTGTGTGTGTCCCAAGAAGCGAAGAGCTGATTGTAGTACAGCAAGCCATTTTAGCGGCTGGCGCGGTTTATGTGCCAGTGGATCCTGACTACCCCGAGGGGCGTATCCACTACATGCTCGAATCTTCTTCACCGAAATTTGTTTTCTCAACCAAGACGCTTCAAGACAAACTGCCGCAAGAGGTTGATGTAAAGCTAGTGGATGATGAGACGCTGCCTACGATATACAAAGTGGTAGAACCGTTGCCTCCTCAAGTTAAGCCAGAACCTCATTCACCAGCTTATATGATTTATACCTCGGGCTCGACCGGGAAACCAAAAGGCGTCGTCGTTACGCATGATGCGATTGTCAATCGACTCTTGTGGATGCACGACCAATATCCAATTGATGCGAAAGACCGGGTATTACAAAAAACGCCAGCAGGGTTCGATGTTTCAGTATGGGAGTTCTTCTGGCCAATGATGGTCGGATCGTGCCTTGTTATTGCGAAACCAGACGGACACAAAGACCCAATATACCTACAAGATTTGATTCATAAAGAGCAGATCACCACCTTGCATTTTGTGCCTTCAATGCTGCAAATTTTCGTACAACAAGCAGATGCCAGATTGTGCCAAAGTCTACGCCAAGTCTTTTGTAGCGGGGAGGCGTTGCCAATGGAGCTGGTCAATCATTATTACCAAGAGTTTGATGCACCATTGCATAATTTGTACGGTCCGACAGAAGCTGCGGTGGACGTAACTTACTGGCCGAGTGAGGCGAATACGCAAGGGAATTCGATTCCTATAGGTCGTCCTGTATGGAACACGCAAATCTATATTCTTGATGACGAACTTAATCCTGTACCTCCTGGTGTGGTGGGTAACTTATACATTGCAGGTCGACAGTTGGCGATGGGCTACTATGGTCAGCCAGAACTGACTCAAGAGCGCTTTATTGACAATCCCTTTGGTCCACAAGGTAGCCGAATGTACTTGTCTGGTGATTTGGCGCGCTGGCGCGAAGATGGTGCGATTGAATACTGTGGGCGAAGCGATTTTCAGGTCAAGATTCGTGGTTTCCGAATCGAGTTAGAAGAGATTGAAAATGCCTTAGCAAACCACCCAAGTGTTGCGCAAGTTGCCGTGTTAGCTCAGGAATATACTGAGAATGATAAACGCCTTGTTGCTTATGTGTCGGCAGAGGATCTTGAGCAGGGAATTGATACTAATGCACTGCAAAAGTACCTTGCTGAGCCATTACCGGATTACATGGTACCAAGCTATTTTGTTGAGCTTGAAAGCTTCCCTTTAACACCGAATGGTAAATTGGATCGTGATGCGCTACCCAAGCCAGATTTGTCTGCTCAAGTGAGCACAAAAGGACCAAGTAACCTTGTTGAAGAGCGTTTATGCAAACTATTTTGCCGCTTACTTGATTTACCGGCGGTTGGTGTGGATGACAACTTCTTTGAATTAGGCGGACACTCGTTGCTTGCTGCTCAGTTGATTGCTCATGTGAAAGAGATCATGGGAATTGAGCTATCGCTTGCGGCGGTGTTTGAGTCTCCGACGGTTTCCGGTATTGCCGCCAAGCTAAATGGCAGTGAAAGTGATGAAGCGCTCAATATCTTACTGCCTCTGCGAAAGCGAGAGGGCAAGCCAGCTATTTTCTGCGTCCATCCTGCTGGTGGCTTGAGTTGGTGCTATGCGGCTTTGACTCCGATTATTCCATCCAATGTGCCTCTTTACGGCGTACAAGCGAAAAACCTCGGTGACCCTTCTTCTCCGCTGCCTAAATCAATGACCGAAATGGCTGAGGATTACGTGGCGGCGATTCGAGAAGAACAACCCTTTGGTCCATATCACCTACTAGGTTGGTCTATTGGCGGCATGATTGCGCATTTAATGGCGGGCATCTTACAGCAGCAAGATCAAGAAGTTGGCTTAGTCACCTTGTTGGACTCTTACCCAACGGAGCAATGGCAAAGTATGCACCCGCCTGGCGAAGAGAAAGCGCTTGGCGCCTTAATTCGTATGGCTGGGGTTGAGTTTGATGAATCGTTGCATTCTAGCCTAACGCGACCTGAAGTGATCGACATCTTACAAGATGCAGGATCATCAATGGCGCACCTGAGCGCTGAAACCATTACGGCAATGGTGGAAGTGGTCATTAACAACAACCATCGCGTACGCGATAGCGTCAATTATCAGTATCAAGGGGATGTGTTGTTTTTCAATGCAGAGAAGCCACCAGAAGAGGCATTTCTTGATCGCAATGGATGGTTCAAATACATGGATGGCGAGCTCAAAGTGATCGATGTCGCGTGTATTCATCGTGAAATGATGCGCCCAGATATGCTGCGTTTGATTGGTTCACATATGGTTGAAGAACTGAGAGAGAGATTTGATGTTTGATACCTCAACCAAAGCAAAAACTAAGGATTTGTTGGAGGGGGCGGTTTCCCCTCTGGCTTTTCTCAAAAGCAAACTTAACGCTGGCAGTGTAGTTGCCATCGGTGAAGCTCATTGGTTTAGCGAACTGTTCGAGAAGATAACGGAAGCCTTACTTGCACCTGAATTGGATGGCTCGTTTTCTCATTTGTTCATTGAATTTGGGAATGCCAAACATCAAGCATTACTCAATAACTACTTATCGGGAGAGACGGTTACTCAAGCTGAATTAGCGGCGGTGTGGTTGGACTCAGTCGCATTTCCCGCTTGGTTGCATCCTTGTTACGGTGCTTTCTTTGAGCGAGTTCGTGCTGTAAATAGCACGCGTAAGGTGCCGATCAAGATAGTGTTGACCGAACCATCGTTCAGCTGGGAAGACATCCAACATTCGAAAGAGTTAGCAAAGCTCAGTGCACAACGTGATCAAGCTTTGGCAGAAGGAGTAGAAAAACAAACGTCGAAATGTGGGCTTGGTGTGGTGGTGTTAGTTGGCGCGAGACACATTCTAAAGTGCTCGCCAACGCTGGGCTTTATGGCAAAACACAGCACCTTCGGTGAGCTAGCGAAACACAAGTTTGGTGAGCAGTATGTATCAGTTTGGCCACACATCTTATCTAGCGAACTGAATGCCCCTGAACATGGCATTTACCCGACGGATCAGCCTTTACTAAAACAGCGCTCGTTTCTTGAACTGATCCCTAAAAAGCCTCCCGTGAATCCATATGCTTTTACCTGCTTAGATGAATTGGTTGATGCTTATTGGTACTTGGGTCCGCAGACAAGGCAACTCGATACAGTAGGTATTTCAATCCCACAAATGTGGAAGTGGCGTTTAGAGCAGCGCTTACCGCTGGTTAATGAACGACAGCAAATGGTGATCAAAAAGGTCATCGAATAGAAATGAATGACGACTTCATGAGGAGAAATAGCACAGTGAGAAAATAAACTGCTTGTTGAAGCAGTAGTAGCCATGAAATGGAAGGTCGGGCAATTTGGCGGTTAAAGAGGTTTGGTTATTTCCAATCAGCTCGAAGCGAAATTGTCCTGAGTTTTTACTCTCAGGCAGCAGCGTGATTTGTGCTTCTAGAAAATCGAAATACACCTGAACAAAGGGGAAGCAGCATTTAAACAAGCTCTCTTTGATGCTGAATATCAGAGCATCAGGTAGGTGGCTAGACGATTTGATTAAGTTCTGTTCGTCACCTGTGTAGATGCTTGTAAAAAGGTGTGAGGCGAGGGGGACATTGCGTTCTACGTCGATCCCTAAGCTTGCGATGTCACTTTTTAATGCACAACCCGCGAGGCAAATACCATCAGTGTGACTGATGCTGCCACTGATTGACTGAGGGAATAAAGGCTCTCTGGATTTTCCCGTCAAAATGAGCGGGGAGTTCCCGTTATCTTGGCTTAAGGAGAGCATTTGTATGGCGGCACGAGCCGCGTTGCGTCCTGCTCTGAATTCTCGCTGGCGTTTAGCTATCGACTTATGAATTTGTTGCTCTTCCTCGGGAAAGCCCAATTTGGAATACATCTCCGGTGTGGCTTTTACGATGTGAACCCTTGGACTGACACTTTCTAATTGAAGACAGAAAGGGTCGAGAATGTTACCCAGCTCGGTGCTTTTCAATGTGTTGCAGTTCAAAAATATAGCCCAGCTCAAATCTAAATGTAAATACGAGTAGTAATGATTGTCATTTATACATTCGTTTATTAGAGTTTGCGAGCTCAATTTATTTATAAAATAGATATAAGGATATGCAGTGAATAGTTTAGTTAAAAAGCCCACATTTATGCCGACAGTGCTTGCCGGTGCACTTTTGACGGCACTCAGTGGTCATGCAGTTGCTAACGATAAAGATGATGTTGTGGAAATGGAACGCATGGTCGTGACAGCGTCTTTAACACAGCATTCAGAGTTGACTGCACCGGCATCAGTGTCGGTGATTACCGCTGACGATCTCGCTAAGATGCCGGTAAAAGACATTTCAGAAGCGGTGCGTAGTGCTACCGGGGTGAGTGTGTTGAGTAGTACAGCTTACGGTCGTAACACCATTCGTATTCGTGGTCTGGATTCTAAGCACACCTTGGTTTTGATTAACGGTCGTCGTATTAACTCTCAAGATGCTTTGATTCGTGGTAACGATTTTGACTTATCAAGCATCCCACTGACTGCGGTTCAGAGAATTGAAGTGGTTCGCGGTCCGGTTTCTTCCCTGTATGGGTCTGAAGCGATGGGTGGTGTGGTCAACGTTATCTTGAAGTCGCCAACCAAAGAGACATCAGGTTCTGTTGGTTTGGAATACGAAAGCATTCTTGAAGGCGACGGTGGTGATGGTGTTAAAGGTCATGCTTACGCTGGTGGTGAAATCGCACAAAACCTTGAAGGCAGCATCATTGTTGAAAGCTCTTCAAGAGATCCGTGGCGTACCGATACTAACCCGACCTTTGATGCATTAGAAAAGAAAGACACCACCAATGTATTTGGTGAGATGGCTTGGCAGCTTACTGATGAACAGCGTTTGATCGCCGATGTGATTTACACCAACGATGAGCGTGAAGCGGATTGGGTCCATCCTCGTTCGGGTGCGCAAACAAATTCTCAAGACTCAACGCGTTGGAACTACGGACTGACGCATGAAGGTGCATGGGAGTCTGTGGATACACAAGTACGTTTGTATGGCGAAAATATGAAGCTTGATGATGCAAGTACGGCGTACACCAATGGCGCTGCTGATGTTGAGCTACAAAACAACACGCTTGATTTTAAAGTTTCTGGTTTGTGGCGTGACTCACATGAGTGGGTGTTTGGTGGCGAATACCGTACTTCTGAATTGGAAAACAGCCGAGATGTACCATCAGGCGACATCGATAACTATCAAGGCGCGGTTTTTGTTCAGGGTGAGTTCGATCTCGATAAATTGGCGCTGACACTTGGTGGTCGTCAAGACTTCCATGAAGTGTATGGTAGTCACTTCAGTCCAAGAGCATATGCAGTTTATAGCTTCACCGATGAATTTGTGTTCAAAGGTGGTGCGGGTGGTGGTTTCCGTGCGCCGGGTATGATGGAAAGCAGCGATCAAGTACGTGTAATCAGTTGTGGTAACCGTTGTTGGTTAACGGGTAACGATGATCTAAAACCTGAAGAATCAGAAAGCTACGAAGCCGGTTTTGCTTATGAGTCCACGTCTATGGGTGTTGGTTTGATGTACTACTACACGGACTTTAAGAACAAGATTGAACGCGACCTAACCAAGCCAGTTGGTGCGGTTGGTAAAATGCCTATCTTCACTTACCAAAACATCGGTAAAGCAGAGATCAAAGGTATCGAGCTTGAAGGTTGGTATGATATTACTGACAGCATCAACCTAAAGGGTAACTACACCTACACGGACGCGAAAGACAAGAGCACGGGTGATACGCTAATGAAGACGCCAGAGCATCTTGCAAATCTTGATTTGAACTGGGAAGTGTTTGACGCATTCACTACGTTTGCGCGAGTAAACTACGTTGGTGAACAGGTGATCACAAACCTAAGCCGTGAGAACAAAACAGTAGATGGCTACACGCTTGTCGGTCTTGGTGTTGCTTATGACTTCCAACAGCTCAATCTTAAAGCTGGCTTGAACAACATCTTTGATGTCGAGCTTGATGATGAAGACGACTACTACGGTTATTCAGAGAAAGGTCGCAGTGCATACGTAAGTGCAACTTACCTATTCTAAAGCGAATACTGGTTTGATCTAACAAGCAGCCTCCTAGCCGGAAGCTGCTTTTTTATTCCGCTTTAATCGCTTTTCATTTTACAGAGCGACTCGGTGACTTTGACTTGGACAATGCGATTATTCTTCACGTGTAGTATCTCAAATTGCCATTGTTGATATTCGACGGTTTCTCCTTGAGTCGGCACGCGCCCAATTAACCACGTCAGAAAACCATTCAATGTTTGGAATCCTTCTATTTCTTCGCCTTCAATATGGTTCAACGTTAGTTTGTACTTCAACTCGTTAAGTGGGATCAGCGCATCCATGATCCAACTGCCATCTTTCTGTTTCTTTGCCCAGAGTTGCTGTGGTGCCATGCCCAATTCACCAGCGATGGATTTAAGCAGATCGTAGTGAGTTACTAGTCCTTGCACATCGCCATATTCGTCGACGATAAACACCATCTCGGTACTGGTTTGTTGCATGTAATTGAGCAGTGGTAGACCTTTCATTGATTCGGGTACGAAGCGCGACCGTTTCAACAGCTTGGCTAAGCGAGAAATGGATAGCTCATCGTATTCATCTAATAACGCCTTAGAGGAAACGGTGCCGATAATGTTATCTAACCCTCCTTTGCAGACGGGCCAAACAGAATGCTGAGTTTGACGTAGATTCCTCAAAATCGCATCGAGAGGTAAATCTAAATCGAGATAATGGATATCGCATCTCGGTGTCATGAGTGAAAGTGCTAGTCGGTCATTAAGGTGGAGCAAGTTACGGATCATCAATTGTTCTTGAGGCTCAATAGCACCACATTCGGAACCTTCGCTAACGACAGCAAAGATGTCCTCTTCTGTGACGATTTCGCCTGCGTTGTTTTGGCGTAGAAGCTTAAGCAGTGTGTCGGTCGAAACGGTCAGTAGCATGACAAATGGCGTGGTCAATTTTGCTAGCCAGTGGATTGGGTAGGCAACGATGACAGCGATGCGTTCGGCATTGTTTTGTGCAAAACGCTTTGGCACGAGCTCACCAATCACGATGGCGAAGTAAGTGATCATGACCACCACAATTGCCGTTGCAAGGATATTTGCTATCTCACGCTCTAAACCTTGTGCGACGAGCCAATGCCCGAATGGAACTGAGAGGGTTGCTTCACCAAAAATACCGCTGAGGATGCCAATGACGGTGATGCCGATTTGTATAGTAGAGAGAAATTGAGTGGGGTTATTCTTAAGCTCTAAAGCAAGACGAGCGGAAGAGCTGTGTTCGGCTGACTTTTTCAGTCGACCGCTTTTGGCAGTCACTAATGCAATCTCAGACATGGCGAACACACCATTGAGCGCGATTAATCCAACCAGTAATAAAATGTCCATGAAGTTTTCCAGTGATGCACACCCTAGCAGCATAACGAGGTTCAAATACAAGAAACGTGAAGTGGCGAATAAATCATCACGCTGTAACAATTGAATGACTTATTAAAAGGATAGAATTTCTTTGTCGCCACGAGTAGATTTCAGTAAGCCTCTGCTGGAGACAGATAGATTCTGTTACTTAGTTCGGATTCTGATACACTACGCGCCCATTTCTTCGTTGAGACGTTTGTATGCCATTTTCTAAGCTTGGTTTAAGTGCTTCTATCACAGATGCTGTGAAGGCGCTGGGTTACGAAAAACCGACTTCTATCCAACAAAAAGCCATTCCTATTGTTCTGCGTGGTAGTAACCTAATTGCCGCAGCACAAACGGGTACAGGTAAAACTGCCAGCTTTGTATTACCAATCTTAGAAAAACTGAGCCGCGGCGAAACGCAACGTAAAAAGCGTGCACGTGCGATCATCCTAACGCCAACGCGCGAATTGGCTCTTCAGGTTCATCAGAGCATTGAAGCGTATGGCAAAAATCTACCATTGCGTTCTATGGCGATGTTCGGTGGTGTGGATTACGCACCGCAAAAACAAGCGTTGATTGAAGGCGTAGACATTGTCGTAAGCACTCCAGGTCGTTTGATTGATCTATACGGTCAGCGTGCTATTCACTTTGATGAAGTGGAAATGCTGGTCCTAGATGAAGCTGACAAAATGTTGGATATGGGCTTTATTGATTCGATTGATAAGATCATCGATTGCATGCCAGAAGATATTCAAAGCTTGCTGTTCTCCGCGACCTTATCTAACCCAGTTCGTGATTTGGCAAAGAATGCAATTGTTGATCCTGAAGAAATCACCATTGCAAAACACAGCGCGTCTAAGTCAAACATTAAGCAATGGATCACCACCGTTGATAAAGACATGAAATCCTCACTACTGAGCCACATGTTGAATGAGAACGACTGGTCGCAAGTGTTGGTGTTCATCGAGACAAAACATGGCGCAGCGAAACTGGTTACTCAATTAGAGAAGCGTGGCATTGTGGCTGAAGCTTTCCACAGTGGTCGTAACCAACGTGTTCGCCAAGAACTAATAGAGAAGTTCAAAGCCGGTGAAATCCAATACTTAGTGGCAACGGGTGTGGCGGCACGTGGCATCGATATTGATAACTTGCCTGTCGTAATTAACTACGATCTACCTTACCCAGCAGATGAATATGTACACCGCATTGGTCGTACTGGTCGTGCTGGTGCAGAGGGCGAGGCGATTTCACTGGTATCGAAAGACGATTTCAAAAACCTGTGCATGATCGAAAGCCGCCTTGGTCATTTGCTAGAGCGTGTAGAAATTGAAGGATTTGCACCGAGAAAACCTGTGCCAATTTCGATTCTGAACTACGTACCGAAGAACAAGCGTAAACCGCAAGATCAGCGTCCACGTCGCGAAAATGGTGATAAATGTAACGCTAAATAACGTTTGATAGCTCTTTTCTACATGATAAGCCGCACCTCGATGCGGCTTATTTTTTACTTTTTTCTTTTCTCTCTGGCTTTTTGTTCAACGTGGTCTCAGTTTTCTTTCTTTATTTGATAGCGAAAACCATGCACAGATGAAGTGTGAAGCATGTAGTTATTCTTTTGATTTAATTGCTAATAATTAGGAAAACTCGTTCAATGTGTCTTACGCTTTGGTTAGATCTTGCGCGAAGGTTTGAGTTAGGGTTTTGTCAATTTTTTGTCGTCATGTTTGCAGATGGTGAGGAATAGGCGCAGACTTTCGCGCCTGCTATTCAACGCATAAATGAGGCACGAATGAAAACTGGTGATAAGCAATTTGCTGTAATTGGTCTAGGTCGTTTCGGCTTGGCCGTTTGTAAAGAACTGCAGGATTCAGGTTCACAAGTTTTGGCGGTAGACATTAACGAAGACCGAGTGAAAGAAGCGGCGGGATTTGTTAGCCAAGCCATCGTAGCGAACTGTACTCATGAAGAGACAGTCGCAGAACTCAAGCTTGATGATTATGACATGGTCATGATTGCTATTGGTGCAGACGTCAATGCCAGCATCCTCGCAACACTTATCGCAAAAGAAGCGGGTGTGAAATCGGTTTGGGTAAAAGCGAATGATCGCTTCCAAGCGCGTGTACTACAAAAAATTGGTGCAGACCACGTCATCATGCCAGAGCGTGATATGGGTATTCGTGTGGCGCGTAAGATGCTGGACAAACGTGTGTTGGAGTTTCATCCACTAGGCAGTGGCTTAGCCATGACAGAGTTTGTGATTGGCTCTCGTTGGATGGGCAAAACACTTGGCGATTTAGCCTTATGTAAGGTGGAAGGTGTACAAGTGCTTGGCTTTAAACGCGGTCCAGAAATCACCAAAGCACCGGATCTCAATTCAACGCTGGAGATCGGCGATCTCATCATTGTTGTGGGACCCCAAGACAAACTTGCGAGCAAGTTGAAATCACTATGAAGCAATTTCATCAGAGAGGCGTGTTTTATGCCCCAGATGGCAAACGAGATAAAGCGAAAGGTGGCGAACCGCGCATTATATTGCTGAGCTTTCTCGGTGTGTTATTGCCTTCTGCTGTTTTGCTGACCCTGCCGGTTTTTTCTGTAACCGGGCTTTCTATCACTGACGCTTTGTTCACCGCGACTTCGGCTATCAGTGTAACGGGGCTTGGTGTCGTAGATACCGGGCAGCACTTTACCTTGGCGGGTAAAGTGCTATTGATGCTCTTAATGCAAATTGGTGGGCTAGGGCAGATGACGCTGTCTGCGGTGCTGCTGTATATGTTTGGTGTTCGTTTGAGTTTGCGTCAACAAGCACTTGCGAAAGATGCATTAGGGCAAGATCGCCAAGTCAACTTACGTAAATTGGTCAAGAAAATCGTTGTCTTTGCTCTGATTGCTGAGACCATTGGATTTATCTTTCTATCTTTCCGCTGGGTGCCAGAAATGGGCTGGCAAACAGGCATGTTTTATGCGCTGTTTCATTCTATTTCAGCATTCAATAACGCAGGATTTGCGTTGTTCTCCGATAGTATGATGAGCTTTGTTAACGACCCAGTGGTGATTTTCACCCTAGCGGGTTTGTTTATCTTCGGTGGCTTGGGCTTCACCGTGATCGGTGATTTATGGCTGCATTGGCGTAAAGGCTTTCACTTTTTGCATCTGCACACCAAAATCATGTTGATCGCGACACCTGCATTGCTTGGCGTCGGTACTATTTTGTTTTGGCTACTGGAAAGACATAACCCAAATACCATGGCGTCTTTGCCTGTTGCGGGGCAATGGCTAGCGGCTTTCTTCCAATCGGCAAGTGCACGTACCGCTGGGTTTAACAGCGTAGATTTGGCTCAGTTTACCCAACCTGCTTTGTTAGTGATGATCGTACTGATGTTGATTGGTGCGGGCTCAACCTCTACAGGTGGTGGTATTAAAGTGTCGACTTTTGCAGTGGCATTTATGGCAACATGGGCGTTCTTGCGCCAGAAAAAGCATGTTGTGATCTTTAAACGCACGGTGAATTGGCAAACCGTAACCAAGTCATTAGCGATTATCGTGGTAAGTGGCGCTATCCTCACCACTGCGATGTTTTTGTTGATGATTACTGAGAAAGCCGCGTTTGATAAGGTCATGTTTGAAACCATTTCTGCCTTTGCGACGGTAGGTTTGACGGCTGGATTGACAGCAGAACTGTCGGAACCAGGTAAGTACATCATGATCGTTGTGATGATCATCGGTCGTATTGGTCCATTGACACTAGCCTACATGCTGGCGCGACCAGAACCGACATTAATTAAATACCCAGAAGATAACGTTTTAACAGGTTAATTGCATTTTAATCTTTTAATATTAATAGCTTACGCGAGAGTTTTGATTATTCGGCTCTCGCGTTTTTTATAAAATTAGTGAGCGAATGCAAATAATTTCGATCTACTCCTGTCACAGCATTTCATTCCTTCTCGATTTCTGTACTATTTTATAGCTCCACTATATATAACTTGTTGTAATCATTTGCATATGAGATGCATGGCTTACACATCGAACTCATGGAGCCGTAGTTTGAAGTTAAAGACTCTCGCACTCACCATGTTGACCGCGCTGATTTCTGGTCACAGCATGGCAACCACCCCCCCATCTCCTATTTGGCAACCCGTGACTCTCAGTGATGGGACGGTCAGTGAAATTCTGGTTCGCGGTACCGCTAGTTTCTACTGGCATGAAGATAAGCAAGGAAATGCGTTAATCAAAGACGGTGACACTTGGTTTTTTGCTGAGATCAAGCGAGAAGCGGATCAGTCGCTACTTGTCTCGACTGGAGTAGAAAAAACACAATCTGCAATCGCTCCACAAGTATCGAAAAACCGCCCTGATGTACTATTAAAACCTTCTCTTTCTTCTTTGAGAACACTAGAACCCCAAGCTCGTGCAAACTTGATGCGCCAAGCTCAGCAAGGATACCGAGCAATGAGTTCATCGAGTGTGGTTCAACAGCCTTTGCTGGTGGTTGAGGTGTCGTTTAATAACCAGACTATGGTTAACGATTTTCAACAGTTGGTGTTTGGCGAAAATCGTCAAAGCGTGGTGGATTATTATGACAAGAACTCACATGGGAAGTATCGCGTCGTACCAGCGAAGGAAAGCTATGGCACTGTGGATGATGGCGTTATTAGTGTCACGGTGAACCAAAACCATCCTAACTGTAGCACCAAAACCAGCGGTGATGCTTGTAATACCAAGCTTAAGGCGGTTTTTTCTGAGGCGTACCAAAAGCTAGACCAATACATCAACTTAGCTCAATACGACACCGACAGCAGCGGTCGTGTCGAACCAACAGAGCTCTCGGTTATGTTTGTTTTTGCTGGTGGGGACTTGGCGGCAAACCAGCTAGATCGTCCTTCTATATGGCCGCACAAATACTCACATGATACGGTGTCAATCGACGGAACTACCATCAGAGACTACTGTGTGTTTGCTGACTTTCAGCAGACGCATCAATCCACATTGGGGGTGATCGTCCATGAACTTGGTCACCTGATGCTTGGGTTACCGGATTTGTACTCTTACAACAGCGATGCATCTATTGGCCAGTGGGGCGTGATGGGTGGTGGTTCTTGGGCGAAGAAAGAAGGCGACCGTTATGCTGGAGATACACCGGTCAACATGAGTGCTTGGAGTAAGCATGCTGCGGGCTTTGTACTGCCGGACATTGCGCAATCCAGCGATGAATCTGCTTCGGTTGAAAATGGGCAAGTGAAGCTCGTTTATCTTGATCCTTATCTTAAAGAGTTCGGTCCTCGTATCTACCTTGAGAATAGACGGTTTGAAGGGTACGACCGAGCATTGGTATCAGAAGGGGTGTTGGCAACGTCGGTGAACATCTCAAATCGATTCAATGATGTCGGTGATATGCAGGTGCAGATCATGCAAGCTGACGGACGCAAACAATTGGAAGCCGGTTTTCCTAGCGACGATCGAGATCTTTATCCAAATGGTGGCACGAACATTTCTGACGATTCCAACCCTAGTTTGACCGGCATAGCAGGCTTTAACACGGGTGTTCGTATCTCAAATATCTCAAGTGAATCAAACTCGGCAACGTTTTCATTAACCATGCCAAGTGAGCCAAACAAGTCGGCGTGGCAAAACTCGTTCCATCGAGGATATGTTTACCCAAGCTCTGATGACGCTTTGGCTGTCTCTTTGGATCTTAAAGTGGCTTCAGAATTGGATGGCTTGCAACTTTATGTGACACCTAATGACAATGCTGGGGTGATGAACTACAAGGTATGGCGTTTCCCACATCCTGGATTTGAATCGTTCAGTTTGCAGTTCGATCAAAATGAGGCGCAGCTTCTGCAGGCAGGCTCACTTCGTAGCAGCACTCGTATTCTGTTTGAACAACCAAGTCGCATAACGGCAGGTAAGCATTTGCTTGTGGTTGAAATTGAGAACGGGCGTTTTGAATCTAACTATAACTTTAGAAGCACCTTAGCGACGGAACAAGAAGCAGTGCCAACGATTTGGGCAGGAGATCGTGAACGTATTTACTCTTCGGGTTTAATGCGTCAAAACTTCTCTTACATTCCTTTTGGCGCGCTGTTTGATATTGATTCAAGCAATATCGTAGAGGCTAAAACGGACACGGTGACGACGGACAAAAACGTGCCTGTAACGCTTGCGCTTACGTCGAATGACTTTATTGCCCCTGGCTATCAATTCAATGTGGAATACACGCAACAACCTACGCATGGCACATTGAGCGGCACCCAATACACACCTAAAGAAAACTTCGTGGGTAATGACAGTTTCCAGTATCGTCTTGTTTCTTCAGACGGTGCGCTGAAATCGCTGCCAGTGGCGGTGCAAGTGCGTGTTAATGGTCAAAATGAAGCGCCAACAGCCAATGCCGAAGTTGATATCGGTAGCATGACAGCGAACGGGCAAGGCAGCTTGTCAGCTTCTTCAAGCTCTGACCCTGATGGTGATGCACTTAACTATAGATGGCAGCAAACGACGGGTACTAAAGCCATTATTTCAGATGCGAATAGTGTGAACGCGAAGTTTACTGTGGCGCAAGGAACGAAGGCGGGCGAGACGCTTACCTTCCAAGTGACAGTCACGGACCCTAGCGGTTTGTCTGCAACCGCGACGGTTAGTGTTGATGTTGAGAACACGCCGCCGGTTACTAATCAAGATAGCGCCAGTGTTGAGTCTGGAAAGAGCATTATGATCAACGTGCTCGCCAATGATTCAGATTTCAATGAAGATCGCTTAGTGTTGCAGAGCGTGAGTAATCCATCCGGCGTGGGAACGGCAAGTGTGGTGGATGGAAAGATCCAATACCAAGCACCTCAAGATCAAGTGGCGAATGTTCAACTGGAATACACCGTGTCGGATGGGAATGGTGGCTTGGCGACTGGCTCAGTGAATGTGTCAGTGGTGGCTTCGGTAAGCAGCTTAAGTTTTGACAATTCGGATAGTGGCGGTGGTGCTTTGTCTTACTGGGCACTATTGTTATTGGGGCTGTTTGGCTGGCGTCGTCGCGAGCAATAAGCGTCTCTTGTTCATTCATTAAAGCCACTCAGCCGAGTGGCTTTTTTATTTCTTTAGTTGTCTCGTCCCCGTAGTACAGTGACGCGTTGTGAAGTCATCTCATGTTGGTCTGTCGTTATCGGTATTTCGTAAATACCCATGAATAATTCGTGGCTGAAGAGAAAGCTGTTCAGCGCTTATACTCACGTTTAGGAAGTCGTTTTATTAAGGAACCACTATGTCCATCTGGGAAGGTGTTAATTTCACCCATCGCTTCAGTGACCTGCCATCTGCGTTTTTCACTTATGTCACGCCACAGCCTTTAGATAACACACGTTGGGTTGTTTGGAACGGAGAATTAGCGAAGCAATTTGGCTTACCAGAAAGCGCGAATGAAGAGTTGTTGAATGTGTTTGCAGGGCAAAACGAATTTGCATCATTTGCTCCTTTGGCAATGAAGTACGCAGGGCATCAATTTGGCGTGTACAACCCGGATTTAGGTGACGGTCGCGGGTTGTTACTGGCTGAGATGCAACACCAAAATGGCACTTGGTTTGATATTCACCTCAAAGGAGCAGGGCTCACGCCGTACTCACGGATGGGGGATGGTCGGGCAGTATTGCGCTCTACGATCCGCGAATATCTGTGCAGTGAAGCCATGGCCGGGTTAGGCATTCCTACGACCAGAGCGCTTGGCATGATGGACAGCGATACGCCTGTTTACCGTGAGAAGATGGAATATGGCGCGCTACTGATTCGAATCGCTGAAACGCACATTCGCTTCGGTCACTTTGAGCATTTTTTCTACACCAACCAACTTAGTGAGCAAAAGTACCTCGCTGATAAAGTCATCGAGTGGTATTTCCCAGATTGTTTAGAAGTGGAGAAACCATATGCTGCCATGTTCGAGACCATCGTGGAGAAAACCTCAGTTATGATTGCGTACTGGCAAGCCTATGGTTTTGCCCACGGTGTGATGAATACCGACAACATGTCGATACTCGGGCAAACTTTTGATTATGGACCGTTTGGCTTCCTCGACGACTACGATCCTAATTACATCTGCAACCATTCGGACTACCAAGGGCGGTATGCCTTTGAACAGCAACCACGTATCGCTCTTTGGAACCTTTCGGCTTTAGCACATTCTTTGTCAGCGCTTGTGCAGCGGGAAGATCTGGAGGCCGCACTAGGAAAGTTTGAAGTGCGCCTTAGCCAGAAGTTCAGTGAATTGATGCGCGCCAAACTCGGTCTTTTGACCAAAATAGAAGAAGACGGACGCTTGTTCGAAGCCATGTTTGAACTGTTAAACCAAAACAAAACGGACTACACGCGATTCTTCCGTGAGTTGTCTAACTTAGACGTTAACTCGCCCCAAGCTGTGATTGATTTGTTTATTGATCGAGAAGCTGCAAGTGCATGGGTAGACTTATATCTTGCCCGCTGTGAGTTGGAAGTGGACGAGCGCGGTGAGTGCGTATCAGCAGAAACTCGCTGTGAAAAGATGCGTCGAGCGAATCCAAAATACATCTTGCGTAACTACCTAGCTCAACTTGCCATTGATAAGGCAGAGGAAGGAGACTTCAGTGAAGTAAGCCGTCTGGCTGAATTGCTCAAGCGTCCTTATGACGAGCAGCCAGAGTTGGACGACTACGCCAAACTGCCTCCAGAGTGGGGGAAAAAGATGGAAATTAGCTGCTCTTCTTAAATGTGTCATTCTCCACCCATCACGCAGATTAGCATGGGTGGATTTAACCCCTTTTTGCACTGGCTAACTTTTGAATTTAATTTAACTTACTGATTTTAAGTTGATAATTGAGTTGGTCTACAACTTGCTCCTTGTTGAACATCTGTACCCATCACCCTCTGCCCGTTTGGTATTCATGGAAAGGATGGGATGTGATTCAACAAGGAGAATAATAATGTTCAAGCCTCTAACCCTTTTGTCTGTATCTGCTCTAGCCATCACCAGCTTTAATGCTGCTGCAAACTGTGACCCTGGTGAAACCGTGATCAAGTTCAGTCACGTAACGAACACAGATAAACACCCTAAAGGCATTGCTGCCTCGCTACTGGAAAAGCGTGTAAATGAAGAGATGAACGGCAAAGTTTGCATGCAGGTCTTCCCTAACTCGACGCTTTACGACGACAACAAGGTGCTTGAAGCTCTGCTTAATGGTGATGTTCAACTCGCTGCCCCTTCTCTTTCTAAGTTTGAGAAATTCACCAAGAAGTACCGCATCTTCGACCTTCCTTTCCTTTTTGAGGATGTGGCGGCTGTCGACCGTTTCCAAAACTCGGAATCCGGTGAAAAGCTGAAAAATGCAATGAAGCGTCGTGGCTTGCAAGGTCTGGCATTTTGGCATAACGGTATGAAGCAAATGTCTGCCAACAAGCCATTGATGTTGCCTAGCGATGCGGAAGGTTTGAAGTTCCGTGTGCAAGCTTCCGACGTATTGGTGGCTCAGTTCGAACAGCTTGGTGCAAACCCTCAAAAAATGTCATTTAAAGAAGTGTATGGCGGTCTTCAAACCAAAGTTATCGATGGTCAGGAAAACACATGGTCGAACATTTACGGTAAGAAGTTCTTCGAAGTACAAGATGGCATTACTGAAACCAACCACGGCATCCTAGATTACTTAGTTGTGACATCGAACGATTTCTGGAAAAAGTTACCAGACGATCAGCGTGAACAGCTTAATACCATTATTCAAGAAGTGACGGCTCAGCGTAATGCCGAGTCAACCAAGGTGAACCTTGCTAATAAGAACAACATCATTGAAGCCGGTGGTGTGGTTCGTACTTTAACGCCTGAGCAGCGTCAAGAGTGGGTGACGGCACTGCAACCTGTGTGGAAGAAATTCGAGAAAGACATTGGTTCAGATCTTATCGATGCCGCTCTTGCTTCCAACCAATAATCAAACAGCCCAAGTTCTTTGGGCTCATAAGTAAAAAGCACTAAGCACTACGATTGGTCCTCGCGTACTCCAATATGGAGGAGGGGGACCCTTTTATCCCAATAATGACGTGATGTAATTATGGAACAGACTTTTTTTTCCAAGGCAGGACGAGTCACCGATGCGATTGAAGAAACGCTGATTGCGTTCTTTCTTGGTGCAATGACGTTGCTGACTTTTGCCAATGTTATTTTCCGCTATGTCTTTAACGACAACATCCTTTGGGCACTTGAGTTGACGGTATTCATGTTCGCATGGATGGTTTTGGTCGGTGCCTCTTACGGTGTGAAGAAGCACTTTCATATCGGTGTTGATGTCATCATTAACATGGTCCCCGAAGGCAAACGTAAGATCCTCGCACTGCTTGCTGCTGTGTGTTGTTTGGCATTTTCCATTCTACTGTTAATCGGCTCTTGGAATTACTGGTATCCGTTTGTCACTGAGCGTGCATGGTATGAAACCGACGATATTCCTATGCCTGAGATGTTTCAGTTTCTAGCGGACTGGCTCAACGAAGGGGAACGCTATGAGAAGCTTCCTCGTTTTATTCCTTACTTTGCTTTACCTCTTGGTATGGCACTTCTGACTTTTCGTTTTGTACAAATCACATGGCAGATCGCGACGGGTAAGTTAGACCGTTTGATTGCAGGTCATGAAGCAGAAGAAGAGTTGGAAGCACTTAAAGAAGAACTGAGCGAAGCCGCTGATGCGATTCCAAACGGCTCTTCGTCATCAGATCGCAAGGAGTAATAAATCATGGATATTCTGTTGTTATTCTTGATGGTCATTGGCTTCATGTTGATTGGTGTGCCAATTGCTGTCTCACTGGGTCTGTCCAGTATTCTTTTCTTATTGATGCACTCAGATGCTTCTCTTGCATCGGTAGCACAAACCTTATTTAACGCGTTTGCTGGCCACTACACCTTGTTAGCGATACCTTTCTTTATTTTGGCCTCTAGCTTTATGTCTACGGGTGGCGTTGCCAAGCGCATTATCCGCTTCGCGATTGCCATTGTAGGTTGGTTCCGCGGTGGGTTAGCGATGGCATCAGTTGTGGCTTGCATGATGTTTGCTGCACTTTCTGGCTCGTCCCCTGCGACGGTGGTTGCGATCGGTAGTATCGTTATCGCTGGTATGATCAAAAACGGTTACTCCAAAGAGTTTGCTGCAGGCGTGATCTGTAATGCGGGTACGCTGGGTATTTTGATTCCTCCTTCGATTGTGATGGTGGTGTACGCCGCTGCAACTGATGTGTCGGTTGGACGTATGTTCCTTGGTGGTGTGATTCCAGGCTTACTTGCAGGAGTGATGTTGATGATCGCCATTTACATTGCCGCACGGATCAAGAACTTACCCAAACAGCCTTTCGTGGGTTGGAAAGAAACCTTTGATGCCGCCAAAGATGCGAGCTGGGGTCTGTTGTTGGTGGTGATCATTTTGGGGGGTATCTACGGCGGTATCTTTACCCCAACAGAAGCGGCGGCAGTGGCGGCGGTGTATTCCTTCTTCATTGCCAACTTCGTTTACAAAGACATGGGTCCCTTTGCTGATAAGCAAAATAGTAAACCAGCCTTAGTTAAAGTGTTTCAGACTTTCGTTCATAAAGACACCAAACACACCTTGTATGAAGCAGGCAAGCTGACCATCATGTTACTGTTTATCATTGCCAACGCTTTGATTCTTAAGCATGTGCTGACAGAAGAACGCATACCGCAAATGATCACTGAATCTATGCTGTCGGCGGGGCTAGGTCCTATTACTTTCTTGATTGTCGTGAACGTGCTGCTGTTAATTGGTGGTCAGTTTATGGAACCTTCGGGCTTGTTGATCATTGTGGCACCGCTAGTGTTCCCAATAGCGATCGCTCTGGGCATCGATCCGATTCACCTTGGCATCATGATGGTCGTTAACATGGAAATTGGCATGATTACGCCACCTGTTGGACTTAACTTGTTTGTGACTGCTGGGGTCGCCAAAATGTCGATGATGAATGTGGTTAAAGCGGCGCTACCGTGGGTGGCGGTGATGTTCTTATTCCTCATTATCGTGACGTACGTTCCTTGGGTGTCAACTTGGTTGCCAACGACGCTGATGGGACCGGAAATCATTACTAAGTAGCGGCAGGGCAAGTGAACGGTAAGAGCCGAAACAGTTAACACAAAAGAGGTGTGACGATTCACACCTCTTCGTTTATTGACTTGTAGGAAGGTCTACGAGGGTCGGGATTGACTCTGCGCTCGTAACCAAGCCACTTCTTTCTATTTTTGCGCCGATCTTCACCGGATCGCCTTTCTTCCTGATAATGCCCGTCGACCATCACGGTATCTGTGATAACGGGTATCCTGATTTTCTCTGTCATATCCATATGAACCATTAAACTCTCGTTAGTAAAAAGTATGATTCAGGTTGGATATAACAACAAACCGCAAACGGCGTTTTATTTATATAGATCTTTATCTATCTGATAGCGTTGCATTTTGTCGTACAGGGTTTTTCGAGGCACATTCAATTGTTCCATCGTTTGCTTGATATTCCCGCTGTTCTCCAGTAGAGCACTCTCTATGGCTGCTTTTTCAAACTCTGCCACTTGTTCAGAAAGGCTCGATGGGGATGTAGATGTGCACGAAGCGTCGCCTAGCTGTATCAGTTTCCCAAGTAAAACAAATCGTTCTGCCGCGTTACGTAACTCACGCACATTACCCGGCCAATCATGTGCCATTAACTGAGCCAAATCTTGTGAGGAGAGGCTAGGGGAGGTTTTCCCATAGCGTGATGCGGCAACCAGTAAAAAGTGGTGGAATAGTGCGGGAATATCTTCCTTACGCTCGCGCATCGGCGGTAAATCCAGTGTTACCACATTGAGGCGATAATAGAGGTCTTGGCGAAATGTGCCTTGTTCAGAGGCTTGCTTTAAGTCCACCTTTGTTGCTGCAATCACTCGAATATCCAATGGCAATAACTCATTGGAACCAACCCGCTCAATCACTCTTTCTTGCAAAACGCGCAGTAAACGGATTTGTGCTTGAACTGGCATAGATTCGATTTCATCCAAAAATAACGTGCCACCCTGTGCAAATTCAAACTTACCGATGCGACGACTTTCTGCTCCGGTAAACGCCCCTTTTTCGTGACCATAAAGCTCGCTTTCGATGAGGTTCTCAGGTACTGCCCCACAGTTTACCGCGACAAAGTTTTGGTTCCGACGAGAGCTTTGTTCGTGCAGAGAGCGAGCTATCAGTTCTTTACCTGTCCCCGTTTCTCCAAACAGCAATATATCCGCATCGGTGTCAGCAATGTGAGTGATGGTTTCACGTAGCAGTTGGATACTTTCGGTTTCTCCAATAATACGTGGTCCCAAGGTTTGACTGGCTTTCAGGGATTGACGCAGTTTCTCATTTTCATTCGTCAGTTTGCGTTTCTCAATTGCGCGTTTGACGGTTTCTACCAGATGCTCAGGTGCAAATGGTTTTTCAATAAAGTCATAGGCTCCTTGATGAAGAGCTTGAACTGCCATTGAAATGTCGCCGTGTCCTGTGATCATGATGACGGGTAAATTTGGGTCGCGCTGGGTTAATGTGGTCAGTAAATCCATACCAGAAATGCCCGGCAAACAGATGTCGGTGACGACCACTCCCGAGCCTTCTCCTTGTTGCATCGCGATTAAAGCCGACTCTGCATCCGGAAAAAACTTGGCTTCTATGTCTGCCAGTTCAAAGGTTTGTTCGATCGCCAGTCTGAGATCGGCTTCGTCATCAATAAAAAACACCTGACACATAGTTCAATCCTTTTGTTATGTGGTGTGTGATGAAATAAGAGGTAAGCAAATGGAGAATCGAGCTCCGCCTTGCTCTCGATTCTGGGCGCTTAATTTGCCATTCATACCAGCTAAAATTTGTTGCGATATCGAGAGCCCTAAACCTAAGCCATTTTGCTTGGTGGTTAAAAAGGGTTCGCATAGCTGTGAAAAGGTGAACTCTCCGAGCCCCGTGCCATTATCATCGACATAAATCCATACGAGTTCGGCTTTTATATCTTTTTCGATAGACAAATGGACTTGCTTGTTTTCTTGCCCTTTGGTCGCTTCTATTGCGTTGGTCAATAAGTTCACCAGCACTTGTTCGAGTTGAATTGTGTTGATCTGTACTTCTACGTCTTGTTCTATGAGTTTGGTATTTAATGTCACTCGGGCTGATTTGAATGCCGGCTTCATCAGTTCTTTTGCGGAGGCAATAACGGGCAGAAGGTGAGTTTGCGCCAGCTCGTTCCCACTGGTCTTCTTAGCAAAAGAGCGCAGCTGCTGACTGATGTTCGCCATTCTGTCGGTCAGGGCGGATATACGCGTTAAGTTATCTTCCGTCCGTTCATATTTCTCTTTGTGCAAGAAAAGCTTACCGTTTTCAGCAAAACTGCGAATGGCGGCGAGGGGATTATTGAGTTCATGACTGATGCTTGCCGACATTTGTCCCAGCACAGCAAGTTTTGCGGCTTGCACCAGCTCGTCTTGGGTAACGCGTAAGGTTTGCTCTGTCTCGATACGTTGTGCTATCTCTGCTTGCAATTCAGCGGTGCGAGCCATTACCTGATATTCCAATTTCTGATTTGCTTCTTGCTGAATGCGTTCGATTTGTCGATGCCGCTGCTGGCGATGATAAATGAGCTGCCCAACGAGAAAGAGCACAGTAAAAACAAGCGTGAGAACAAGCAAATAGCCCATAGTGAACCAGATGACAGATTGCTTAGGAGAAAGCACTCGGATAGTGAGTTTGAGGTTTTCTAAAGGTAAGGATGAAACCACTAGTGTCCCTTTGTTATAGGGGTAGCCTTGCTTCGCTTCGGTATGCGCTAAGCTCATGTCACCGACGAACCCAAGTGAGTCGATTGTGGTGTTCAAATATTGCCTGCTTGCCCACACCTCTGCTGCAGTTGGCTCTTCGAGAGGCTGCAGGCTTTTGAACAACCAGTCATTGCGACTGCTCATAAATACAATACCGTTCGGGTCACTGGCTACGAAAACGCTGTTGGGTTGTTGCCAGTTGTCCTCTATCTTACTCAGATCCATTTTAACCACGACGACGCCGATCACTCCCCCAGCATAGACAATAGGGTAAGAGTAGTAATAACCACGCTTACCCGATGTTGAACCCAGCGCGTAATATTGGCTGCGTTGCCCTGTAATCGCTTGTTTAAAATAGGGACGAAAGGCGAAGTTGCGTCCGACGAAAGAACGTTCTTTACGCCAGTTGCTTGCAGCGATCGTTGTTCCCCATTTGTCTATTAAATAGGTGTCAGCCGCTTCAATGACGCCATTGACCGATTCTAAGTATCGATTGGTGATTTCAAGTTGTGCGCTGTTTTCTGGGTTAAGCAGCGCTTCGACCAAAGGTTCATCCTTAGAAAGCAGGTGTGGGATGTGAGCATATTTATCTAACTTATTTTGAATATGGCTAGAAAAGCGCTCCAACTGTGATTGATGCTTGTCGAGTAATGACTGGTAGCTATGGCTCCAAACCCAGTGACCACCGATGAACGCGCAGAGGAAATAGAAGGCGAAAAAAATCAGTATAATACGGTTTCTCTGCGACATCCCACGCTCCTTGACACCTTCCTTTTGTCACGTAAGAAAATGTTAATAGTTTGTAGAGATGAATAGGGATTTAGTTTCCAACTCTGTGGAGTAAAACAAGAGCAAGATCTCTTTTTAGGCTTTTCAATAAAAAAAGCTGTCGATTCTCTTGAAAAAGTCGCTATTGTCCCCATTCTAGATATGCTGACAGCGATGAAGCGGTGTTCAAATCGCATTTTTCGCTAATTTTGGGGTCAGTATTCGAGAATTTAGCGCAGACAATGTCCACATAGTGGCTATTGGCTCGACAGGGTAGCGACAGATCGCTAGAATGTCGCGTCTAAAAATTCTGTCCTGAGGCTAATAGGAGATACCTTTGGTGATGACACCGAAGATATCACTGATTAGTCCGATGTTGATTTTCAGCATCGATACTCGATTTTAAATTAGGTGTTCGGACAGGACACTACACAAGGATGAAGCGTGAACTCCGGAGAGTCTCGCTCATACGCTCGGACAAACCGAGCCACTTTAGAGGTTTATAAATAATGCAAGTTACTGTTGAAACGCTAGAAGGCCTAGAGCGCCGTCTAAACATTACTGTTCCAGCTGCAAACATCGAAGACGCTGTAACAGCTGAACTACGCAACATCGCTAAAAACCGTCGTTTCGATGGTTTCCGTAAGGGTAAAGTGCCTCTAAAAATGGTTGCTAAGATGTACGGCAAAGCAGTACGTCAAGACGTTCTTGGTGAAGTTATGCAACGCCACTTCATCGAAGCGATCGTAAAAGAGAAAATCAACCCAGCTGGCGCTCCAACTTTCGCTCCAGTTGAAAACAACGAAGGCGCAGACCTAGTTTTCACTGCAACTTTCGAAGTTTACCCAGAAGTTGAGCTTAAAGGTCTAGACAGCATCACTGTTGAAAAACCAACAACAGAAGTTAAAGATGCAGACGTAGAAGAGATGATCGAAACTCTACGTAAGCAACAAGCTACTTGGGCAGAAGTTGAAGAAGCTGCAGAAGCTGGTAAGCGTGTAAGCATCGATTTCGTTGGCTCTATCGACGGTGAAGAGTTCGAAGGCGGTAAAGCTGAGAACTTCCCACTAGAAATGGGCGCAGGTCGCATGATCCCAGGTTTCGAAGACGGTATCGAAGGTAAAACTAAAGGTATGGAATTCGAAATCGACGTAAACTTCCCAGAAGATTACCACGCTGAAAACCTAAAAGGTAAAGCAGCTAAGTTCGCAATCAAAGTGAACAAAGTTGAAGCTCGTGAACTACCAGAACTAAACGACGAGTTCGTTTCTAAGTTCGGTGTTGCTGAAGGTGGCGTTGAAGCACTTAAAGCTGAAGTTCGTAAGAACATGGAGCGCGAACTTAAGCAAGCTGTTAAGAACCGCATCAAAGAGCAAGCTATCGACGGTCTAGTTGAGCAAAACGAAATCGACGTACCAGCTGCACTTATTGACCAAGAAATCCAAGTTCTACGTCAACAAGCTGCACAACGCTTCGGTGGTAACCCAGAAGCAGCTGCACAGCTTCCACGTGAACTATTCGAAGAGCAAGCTAAACGTCGCGTAGTTGTAGGTCTTCTACTAGGCGAAGTAATCAAGTCTGAAGAACTAAAAGCTGACGACGAGAAAGTGAAAGCGCTAATCGAAGAAATGGCAACTGCTTACGAAGATCCATCAGAAGTTATTGCTTACTACGAGCAAAACGAGCAAATGATGAACAACATGCGTAACGTTGCTCTAGAAGAGCAAGCTATCGACGCGATCATCGCTAAAGCACAGGTTACTGAGAAAGAAGTAAGCTTCAACGAGCTACTTAACCAACAACCTGCTGCTTAATAAGCAATATCTTGCGTAGAAGGTTGACTTAACGTCGACTATTCTGCTAACAATGGTCCGTATGATACACATCATCCGGGCCATTTATTTTAGGGACATAAGAATATGAGCTACCAAGAAAAAAACGCAATGTCGCCAATTATTGACGCGCTAGTGCCAATGGTGGTTGAACAAACTTCCCGCGGCGAACGCTCTTACGACATTTACTCACGCTTGCTTAAAGAGCGCGTGATCTTTTTAACTGGTCAAGTGGAAGACCACATGGCAAACCTTGTCGTGGCTCAGCTACTTTTCCTAGAATCTGAAAATCCAGATAAAGATATTTTCCTATACATCAACTCGCCAGGCGGCAGCGTGACTGCAGGTATGTCTATCTACGACACAATGCAGTTCATCAAACCAAATGTAAGCACAGTATGTATGGGTCAAGCTTGCTCTATGGGTGCGTTCCTGCTTGCAGGTGGTGCGCCAGGCAAGCGTTACGTTCTGCCTAATTCACGTGTGATGATCCACCAACCACTAGGTGGCTTCCAAGGTCAAGCTTCTGATATTCAAATTCATGCTCAGGAAATCCTGACTATCAAGCAGAAGCTAAACAACCTATTAGCAGAACATACTGGCCAGCCTCTTGAAGTGATTGAGCGCGATACTGATCGTGATAACTTCATGTCGGCAGATCAGGCAGTAGAATACGGTATTGTGGATGCAGTGTTGAGCCATCGCGGCGAGTAATTTAGCCAGCGCATTTTGGCTAAATTTGATATACACTCATTCATAAAGAGTAAAGGCTAAGAGGTTAGCGAATGACAGATAAAAGCAAAGAAAGCGGCAGCGGCAAATTGCTGTACTGCTCTTTCTGTGGCAAAAGTCAGCACGAAGTTCGCAAGCTAATCGCAGGTCCGTCAGTTTACATTTGCGACGAGTGTGTCGACTTATGTAACGATATCATTCGCGAAGAAATCAAGGATGTTCTCCCTAAGAAAGAATCTGAAGCGTTACCAACGCCAAAACAGATCCGTGAACACCTTGATGACTATGTGATCGGACAAGATTACGCGAAAAAAGTGCTCGCAGTTGCGGTATATAACCACTACAAGCGTTTACGCAATGGTGATACAACGAGCGAAGGTGTGGAACTTGGTAAAAGTAACATCCTTCTAATTGGTCCTACTGGTAGTGGTAAAACACTGCTTGCTGAGACACTAGCTCGATTCCTGGATGTGCCATTTACAATGGCTGACGCTACCACACTAACCGAAGCTGGTTATGTTGGTGAAGACGTTGAAAACATCATCCAGAAGCTTCTGCAAAAATGTGATTACGATGTAGCGAAGGCTGAACGCGGCATTGTATACATTGACGAAATTGACAAGATTTCTCGTAAAGCTGAAAACCCATCAATTACGCGTGACGTATCTGGTGAAGGTGTTCAGCAGGCGCTACTAAAACTTATCGAAGGCACGGTTGCATCGGTTCCACCACAAGGTGGTCGTAAGCATCCACAGCAAGAATTCCTACAAGTGGACACGTCTAAGATCCTGTTCATCTGTGGCGGTGCATTTGCTGGTCTAGATAAAGTGATTGAACAACGTGTAGCAACAGGCACAGGTATTGGTTTTGGCGCAGAAGTGCGCTCGAAGAACGAAACCAAAACCGTTGGTGAACTATTTACTCAGGTAGAACCTGAGGATCTAGTGAAGTACGGTTTGATCCCTGAGTTCATTGGTCGTCTGCCTGTAACAACAACACTGACAGAGCTTGATGAAGAAGCGCTAATTCAGATCCTATGTGAACCGAAGAACGCGTTGACCAAGCAATATGCAGCATTGTTCGAACTAGAAGACGCAGAACTTGAGTTCCGTGAAGACGCGTTGCGTGCTATCGCTAAAAAAGCGATGGAGCGTAAGACGGGTGCTCGTGGTCTACGTTCAATCTTAGAAAGCGTTCTGTTAGAAACCATGTATGAACTGCCATCAGCGACTGACGTAAGTAAAGTCGTGATTGATGAATCAGTAATTAACGGTGAATCAGAACCATTGCTCATCTACAGCAATGCCGATAATCAGGCAGCTGGAGCAGAATAAATTCAGCCATAAATAAAAAGGAGGTAAGTAATTACCTCCTTTTTTTATTTCTTTTATTGAATCCAAATAATTAGCCCCCATATACTGCCTTAAGTAATACGTTAAACGTGAAAGCGGAAGAGAGAATTATATGAACTTGGAACGTTCCGAGCGTATCGAGATCCCGGTATTACCTCTACGTGACGTAGTGGTATACCCACACATGGTTATTCCATTGTTTGTTGGTCGTGAGAAATCGATTAGCTGTCTAGAAACAGCGATGGAAACAAACAAACAAGTTCTGCTTGTGGCACAAAAGCAAGCTGACACTGACGAGCCGACGGTTGAAGACCTATTCGAAGTAGGTACAGTTGCAACCATTCTTCAACTTCTTAAGCTACCTGATGGCACAGTAAAAGTGCTCGTTGAAGGTCAGCAGCGCGCTAAAATCAACCATTTCAAAGAGAGCGAATTCTTCCTTGCTGAAGCGGAATTTGTAGTAACACCTGAGTTGGATGAGCGTGAGCAAGAAGTGATTGTTCGCAGTGCGATTAACCAATTTGAAGGCTTCATCAAACTAAACAAAAAAATCCCACCAGAAGTACTGACTTCTCTAAGCGGTATTGATGAAGCTGCGCGTCTAGCAGATACCATTGCTGCGCACATGCCTCTTAAGCTGGTGGACAAACAACAAGTACTTGAAATTATTGATGTAACTGAACGTCTAGAGTTCCTAATGGGTCAGATGGAATCAGAAATCGATCTTCTTCAAGTAGAAAAGCGCATCCGCGGTCGCGTTAAGAAGCAGATGGAAAAGTCTCAGCGTGAGTACTACCTGAATGAGCAAATGAAAGCGATTCAGAAAGAACTTGGTGAGATGGAAGATGCGCCTGACGAGTTTGAAACGCTGAAGCAAAAGATTGAAGAATCGAAAATGCCTCAGGACGCACGTGAAAAGACAGAACAAGAGCTGCAAAAGCTTAAGATGATGTCTCCAATGTCGGCAGAAGCGACAGTTGTTCGCAGCTACATCGATTGGATGGTAAGCGTGCCTTGGAACAAGCGTTCTAAAGTGAAGAAGAACTTGGCGAAAGCCGAAGAGATTCTAAACGAAGACCATTACGGTCTAGAGCGTGTGAAAGAGCGTATTCTTGAGTACTTAGCGGTGCAGAACCGTATCAACAAGCTGAAAGGTCCAATCCTTTGTCTTGTAGGTCCTCCTGGTGTTGGTAAAACGTCTCTAGGTCGCTCAATTGCAGCGGCAACGGGTCGTAAATACACGCGTATGGCATTGGGTGGTGTACGTGATGAAGCGGAAATCCGTGGTCACCGTCGTACTTACATCGGCTCTCTGCCGGGTAAGCTAATTCAGAAAATGTCGAAAGTTGGTGTGAAAAACCCGCTGTTCCTTCTGGATGAAATCGACAAAATGTCTTCAGATATGCGTGGTGACCCATCATCAGCACTATTAGAAGTTCTAGACCCAGAGCAAAACAATGCATTTAACGATCACTACCTAGAGGTAGATTACGATCTTTCTGATGTTATGTTCGTTGCTACATCGAACTCGATGGATATTCCTGGACCGCTATTGGATCGTATGGAAGTGATTCGTCTTTCTGGCTACACAGAAGACGAGAAACTAAACATTGCAAAACGCCACCTTGTTGATAAGCAAGTTAAGCGTAATGGTTTGAAACCAAACGAGATTACCATCGAAGATTCTGCAATCATCGGTATCATTCGTTACTACACGCGTGAAGCGGGTGTACGTAGCCTAGAGCGTGAAATTTCTAAGATCTGTCGTAAAGCAGTGAAGAACATCCTGCTTGATTCAAGCTTGAAGTCAGTGACAGTTACGATGGATAACCTGAAAGAATACCTAGGTGTTCAACGTCATGACTTTGGTAAGGCAGATGACAGCAACCGTATTGGTCAAGTAACTGGTCTCGCTTGGACTCAAGTGGGCGGCGATCTACTGACGATCGAAACGGAAGCGATGCCAGGTAAAGGTAAGTTGACGCAGACAGGTTCTCTTGGCGACGTAATGAAAGAGTCTATCCAAGCGGCGATGACGGTTGTACGTTCACGTGCTGAGAAGTTGGGTATTAACTCAGACTTCTACGAGAAACGTGATATTCACGTACACGTACCAGAGGGTGCGACACCAAAAGACGGTCCAAGTGCGGGTATCGCAATGTGTACTGCGCTAGTTTCTAGCTTGACAGGTAATCCTGTGAAAGCAGAAGTGGGTATGACGGGTGAAATCACTTTACGTGGTGAAGTTCTACCTATCGGCGGTCTAAAAGAGAAGTTACTCGCGGCACACCGTGGCGGCATCAAAACGGTACTGATTCCGAAAGACAATGAGCGTGATTTGGAAGAGATTCCAGAAAATGTTATCGCGGATCTGAAGGTTATCCCGGTACAGTGGATCGACGAAGTTCTTAAAGTTGCACTTGAGCGAGACCCGACGGGCGTTGAGTTTCAGTCTCAAAAATAGTGATGTGTAGCAAAAATAAGTAAAACTTTACGCTGATAGGCTTAAAAAGGCTTGTCAGCGTTTTTTTTGGACGCTAAGTTAAGTTCGATAGCTTCCAGCCCTTGAAGGATAAGGGTTGAAGCATATTTTTTTAATTATGGAACGAAAGTCATCACAAAAATAATCACAGATGACACAAAGGGGAAATCACAGTGAATAAAACTCAACTAGTAGAACAAATCGCAGAAAACGCAGACATCTCTAAAGCATCAGCTGGTCGCGCTCTAGACGCATTCATCGAAGCAGTTAGTGGTACGCTTCAGTCTGGTGACCAAGTTGCTCTTGTTGGCTTCGGTACATTCAGCGTACGTACTCGTGCAGCACGCACAGGTCGTAACCCAAAAACTGGTGAAGAAATCCAAATCGCAGAAGCTAAAGTACCTTCTTTCAAAGCTGGTAAAGCTCTAAAAGACGCTTGTAACTAATTTTTTGTGTCGAAGACACAAGAGCTGGTTCAGCTAACGGCCATTGCATAACTTTTGTCCAAACAGTCAGATTTGAACAAAAATTTACAAACTAAGAGCCGAACTTTCTTAAATTATGCGCATCCTACTGATGCGCATTTCTTTTTCTGATATTATCGCGACATTACATTTTCTATTAGAAGCAGTCGGCTTCAATTGTGGAGAGCAGTTAAATTATGATGGATCGACTACGCGAAGGCGTGAACAGCATCGCGGTCAAAATTATCCTTGGACTTATCATCCTTTCTTTCGTTTTTGCTGGTGTAGGTAGCTACATTGTTGGCGGTAACAACAACGCGGCAGCGAAAGTAGGGAACACCGAGATTGCTCGTGGTGAGTTTGAGATGGCATACCAAAATGAGCGTAACCGCATGCAAGCTCAATTGGGTGATTACTTCTCTCAAATGCTGGCTGACCCTGCATACGTTGAATCGTTCCGCAAATCTGTTCTAGACCGCATGATCAACGATGTGCTACTTGACCAACAAGCTGAAGCTCTAGGTCTACGCATTAGCGATGCACAAGTTCGCAGCATGATTCTAGACATGCCTCAGTTCCAATCTAACGGTAAATTCGACCAAGAGATCTACCAAGCGTCTCTACGTCGCGCAGGCTTCTCTCCAGACTCATTCGCAGAGTACATGCGCCGTGAATTGGTTCGTGAGCAACTGCTGAACGCACTGCAAACAAGTGAATTCACGCTACCTGGCGAAGTTCAGGCAGAAGGCAAGCTGTTCACTCAAACTCGTGACGTTCGCACAATCACTATCGATTTGGCTGAGTTTGCTAAGAAAGTAGATCTTACTGATGAAGAAATTCAAGAGTACTACAAAGCAAACCCAGATAACTTCACTCGTCCTGAGCAAGTTAAAGTTGCTTACATCGAGCTTTCTGCTGAAGAGCTTAAGAAGCAAATCCAAGTTTCTGACGCAGAAGTTAAGAAATACTACGACGAGCACCTAGATAAGTACTCAACAGAAGAGCAACGTCGCGTAGCACACATCCTAGTTGAAGGTGATGATGAAGCGAAAGCGCAAGCAATTCTTGACGAGCTAAACGCAGGTGCTGATTTTGCTACACTAGCAAAAGAAAAATCGGAAGACTTTGGTAGCGCTGAAAATGGCGGTGACCTAGGCTGGATCGAACGTGATGTAATGGACCCATCTTTTGAAGAAGCGGCATTTGCACTTAAGAACCCAGGTGATATGACTGGTCTAGTGAAGTCAGATTTCGGTTACCACATCATTAAGCTTGAAGAGCTAAAAGGTGCAGTGGCGAAACCATTCTCTGAAGTTGCAGCTGAAATTAAACAAGAAATGGTAGACCAGAAAGCGGTAGATCAGTTCTATGAACTACAAAACGAACTTGAAAAAGTAGCGTTTGAATACCCAGATTCGCTAGATGACGCTTCTAAAGCGGTTGGTCAAAAAGTGAAGACGACAGACTTCATTTCTCAAGTTGATGCGCCAGAAGTTCTTAAGAACCAAGCTGTGATGCAGGCAATTATGAGCCCAGAAGTGAAAGAAGATGGTCTGAACTCTGAAGCAATCGAAGTGGCGCCTGAGCACATCATTGTTGTTCGTGTCGAAGATGCTCGTGACGAAACAGTTCTTCCACTAGCTGAAGTGAAAGATCAAGTGGTTGCAGAACTGTCTCGCGTTAAAGGCGAGCAAGGTGCGATCGAACTCGGTACGAAAGTTGTTGCTGCTCTGAAAGAAGGCAACACGGCTATTCTTGCTGAAAATGGTTTGGCGTTTGGTGAGCAAGAGTCTGTTGATCGTCGCTCTCCACTAGCAGCAACAGTATTTGCAATGGCGAAACCTGTTGATGGCAAGCCAGTGTTTGGTCAATCTAAAGATCTAGAAGGCAACATTGTTGTTGTTGAGCTTGATGCTGTTCATGCTGAGCTAGACAGCGCATTGGAAGAGCAAGTTGCGATGCAAATGCAACGTGCTTCTGCTCAACAAGATCTTACTTCGGTAATCTCTGTACTACGCGCAAACACTGACATTGAGTACTTTGTTGTGAGCAACTAAGCATTACTGATGTAATTTGCATGTTAACTAAAACGGGTCGCATTCGCGGCCCGTTTTATTTTTGTTTGAATAAACTTCAACATAAACAGCGCTTTGCATAGAGTAGTTTTCGTTTTAATACAAAAACTCAAGGGAGGGTGCTCAAATGAAATGGATGTTAACACTGTGCTTATTACTCTTAGCACCGATGAGCTGGGCAGAAGAGAGTAAGTCGGCTAACACAAAAGCAGCTAAGTACGAAGGTATCGAGATTACGGTAAACGTAAATACAGCTTCAGCGCAAGAGATTGCCACCATGCTAAAGGGTATTGGTGAAAAGAAAGCGAAAGATATCGTCGAATATCGTAATGAACACGGTCCTTTTAAAACCGTTGCGGATCTGACCAAAGTGAAGGGCATTGGCGATGCCACGGTGAAAAAGAATGAAGAGCGTATTTTGTTGTAATCAACGTTCTTGCCATTAAAAAGCGAAGTTTCTGTTTCCTATTACTGCTTTCCCGAACCAATCTTCTTTAATGGTTCGGGATTTTTTTGTTTGGTTAGCTTAAATGCGAAAATGGAGTGTGAAGAGCTCTTTTTAGCGTTTTGCCAAGGGAGCTAACCAAAGAGACGACGGTGTAGCAATTTTTCTAACCCAGCCATACCTAGACCACCAATTGCGCCAAATAAATGCGCATCAACAGCAACACGAGCCCCAATCATTGCAGCTGTACTAGTCGAAGGACCGTAGAACTGTTCCCAGGCGATTTTCGCAATTAGACCACCAACGAGCAGCATGCTGCTTCTTCTGCCATCAAAAACTTCACTCAGAGCCCAGAAACCGAACAATCCGTGCAGTACCCCTGATAAACCAACGTAAACCGACATATTAGTGAACAAGTTCATTGCACCAACAAAGGCGCACAAGACAATGAACACAATGAGAAAGTTGCGCACGGTAGGGCGGAAAATAAAACCAATAATCCATAGACCAGCTAAGTTCATACCAAGATGAGCAAAGTTGGTATGCGTCAAATTTCCTGTTACGATTCGCCACCATTCGCCATGGCGTATATTGTATGCATGCCATTCAGTTAGACTTGCCATTGGCTCGAATTGAAGTATTAAACAGATGACGCTGATGATGCTCAGCAATGTATAAAGGTTCACTCTATGTCTCGTTATTGTTCTCAGTGTGGAAAATCGCGCAAAGCTTGTATCTGCCAATGGATTGTATCGCTAGCAAACGAGGTTGAACTTATCATCCTTCAGCATACGAGTGAAGAGCATCGTCCTCTCGGTACGGCACGGATTCTCAATTTAAGCTTAAATCATTGTACTTGCTTGATTGGTGAAGATTTTTCTGACGATTCAGTTTTAAATGCCTTGCTTGAGGATGCAACGTACCAGCACTTTATTCTGTATCCTTCAGATCAGTCGTTGTGTCTTTCTCAGTTGGCAGATGAACGATCTGATACTACTAAGAAAACTCGTTTGATTTTACTTGATGGGACATGGAAGAAAGCTTACAAGATGTGGCAGCTTTCGACCAATTTACAGTCTATCCCCACGGTGAAGTTGCCGGAAAATCTACAAGGTCACTACACCATTCGTAAAGCACCGTCTGAAAACAGCTTATCGACGGTAGAAGCTGGGTATCATGCGTTAAGCTTGTTAGAGCCAAACCAAGATTTCACACCTTTATTGGCGGCGTTTGAGAAGATGATTGAGTTCCAAATCGCCCAGATGCCTCCGGGCGTATTTGAAAAGAACTATACCCAAGTAACCTCGAGATGCTAGGTTCAGCGAGAATGACTTGGGTTGTAGGCGCGGCGACGATTTAAAGATCTAGCCACTCTAAATCAAGAATCGGCAACAAAGTATACAAGCCAAGACAGCTCGCCCTTCGGGAGCGTGTCATTGCCCCGATTTCTGCGTCAAACAACTTGGAAAGAGCTGGCTATTACGCTGTGTTGTTTTCCTTGAACTCGAATCAATGACAACGCTCTGAATCCTGCATCTTGAAGTCAC
>NZ_JAKRGG010000030.1:0-66371 GCF_022347645.1 Vibrio sp. MMH1-50 | reverse complement strand
CAAAAGAGAATTGGTTGCGGGAGCCGGATTTGAACCGACGACCTTCGGGTTATGAGCCCGACGAGCTACCAAGCTGCTCCATCCCGCGTCCATAGTTCACCATTTAAGGCATGATGAAAGCCTTTCTTTCCACTTAAGAAAAGTGGAGCGACACACGAGGTTCGAACTCGTGACCTCAACCTTGGCAAGGTTGCGCTCTACCAACTGAGCTAGTGTCGCATCAACAACGTTTCCGCTGTTCAGGGCTGCGAATTATAAGAGCATTTTTTTGTGATGCAAGTCCTTCGTTCAAAAAAACTTTATTTTTTTACTGACAGATGAAAAAGCAAGCAAAACGCTCATTAATTACAACAATTTGGATCGCAGCCTTAACAGTTAGATCTTAAAGATCGTTTCGCGGTAGTACTTTAGCTCAGCAATCGACTCACGGATATCATCCAATGCCAGATGCGTGCCCTGCTTCGAAAAACCGTCTAACACTTCTGGTTTCCAACGGCGAGTCAGTTCTTTTAACGTACTCACGTCCAAATAACGGTAGTGGAAGTATTCTTCCAACTCAGGCATATGCTTGTACAAGAATCGACGGTCCTGACCAATACTGTTACCACAAATTGGAGAAACGCCTTTTGGTACCCATTTCTCAAGGAACTCGATGGTCTGCGCAACGGCATCTTGTTCAGAGACGTCACTGTTGCGAACGCGATCAACCAAACCACTTGCAGTGTGCGTATTGGTACACCAGTCATCCATCTTCGCCAGCTCTTCTTCTGGCTGATGAACGGCTAAAACTGGACCTTCAGCTAAAATATTTAACTCACTATCCGTGACGATAGAAGCAATTTCGATGATTTTGTGCGTTTCAGGATCGAGACCTGTCATCTCTAAATCCACCCAAATCAGGTTTTGATCGCTAAAGGACATGGTTACGCCGCCTATTTGTTTATCGATAAAAGAGGTACTATACCTGAAAATACTTGAAACACGATACTCACGAGTTTGAGCCGAAAGCGTGCTCAATCAGTTGAGTTAACTCACATTAAGTACAAGATTGTGGCAAAAAAGAAAAAGTTAACCAAAGGTCAGGTGCGCCGCGTACGCAGCAACCAACAAAAACGCCTAAAGAAGCAAGAAGAGTCTATCCAGTGGGATGAGAACATGCTGGGCGCAAGTAAACAGGGGCTCGTTATCACTCGTTTCGGTCAGCACGCTGACATCGAAGATCTAGAAACCGGTGAGGTGCAGCGCTGTAACCTTCGTCGTGGTATCGAATCACTGGTGTCTGGTGATCGCGTGCTTTGGCGTGAAGGGCTTGAGTCAATGGCAGGTATCTCTGGCGTGGTTGAAGCCGTAGAACCTCGCACATCAATGCTAACTCGCCCTGACTACTACGATGGCTTGAAACCTGTCGCCGCTAACATCGACCAAATGGTGATCGTGTCTTCGGTTTTGCCTGAGCTTTCGCTCAATATCATTGACCGCTACTTGGTGGCGTCAGAAACCCTGAACATCGCACCGCTACTAGTACTCAACAAAATAGACCTACTTGCTGATGAAGATCGAGCGATGTACGAAGAGTGGCTAGAAGAATACAAACGCATTGGCTACAAAGTACTGTTTGTGAGCAAGCAGTCAGGTGAAGGCATTGCCGAACTTGAAGAGCAATTGCGTGATCGTATCAATATCTTCGTTGGTCAATCTGGCGTAGGTAAATCGAGCCTAGTAAACGCACTGATGCCTGAACTTGAGCAGGAAGTGGAAGAAGGCGAGATCTCAGAGAACTCAGGTTTGGGTCAGCATACAACCACAGCAGCTCGCTTGTATCACATCCCTACTGGTGGCGATTTGATTGACTCTCCAGGAGTACGTGAATTCGGTCTGTGGCACTTAGAAGCAGAGGAAGTGACCAAAGCATTTGTTGAATTCCGTCCTTATCTTGGCGGTTGTAAGTTCCGCGACTGTAAGCACAATGACGATCCTGGCTGTATCTTGCGAGAGGCCGTGGAAAAAGGCGAAGTGAGTGAAGTCCGTTTTGAGAACTATCATCGCATCCTAGAAAGCATGGTAGAAAACAAAGCCAACCGTCAGTACTCACGCAGCAAGAAAGCTGATCTGTAGCCGAGATAACGCTGCAACTGTGTAAGAAATCATCACCTAATACTGACAAGCAGATGAAATTTCAGTAACATCACGCGCCCTAAAGCGAGAATCTAACAGAAGTATCGGAATTAAAGATGGACAAGATTAAAGTTGGACTGCAGTACTGGATCCCACAACACGGACTAACGCGCCTAGTGGGTAAACTGGCTTCAGCTGAGGCTGGCGGTCTAACAACAGCAATCATTCGCTGGTTTATCAAACAATACAATGTGAACATGGATGAGGCGAAGTACTCCGATCCTAAGCACTTCAAAACCTTCAATGAATTCTTTGTACGTGAGCTAAAAGAAGGCGCTCGTCCAATTACGGAAGGTGAAAAGGTGATCACTCACCCTGCGGACGCGTGCGTAAGCCAATTTGGTCCGATTGAAGATGGTCAGCTTATCCAAGCTAAAGGTCATAACTTCTCAGCACAAGAGCTACTAGGTGGTGACGCAAAACTGGCTGAAGAGTTCCAAGACGGCTCTTTTGCTACCTTGTACCTATCGCCTCGTGACTACCACCGCGTACACATGCCATGTGACGGTACGCTACGTCAGATGATTTACGTACCTGGTGACCTATTTTCAGTTAACCCACTAACCGCAGAGAACGTGCCAAACCTATTTGCACGTAACGAGCGTGTAGTGTGTATCTTCGATACTGAGTTTGGTCCAATGGCACAAGTACTGGTTGGTGCAACTATCGTAGGTAGCATCGAGCAAGTATGGGCAGGCACTATCACGCCACCACGCGGTAACTCGGTTTACAAATGGGACTACCCTGCTGAGGGCGATAAAGCGGTTATCTTGAAGAAAGGCGAAGAAATGGGGCGCTTCAAGCTTGGCTCAACCGTTATCAACCTTTTTGCAAAAGATGCTATCGCATTCGATGAAAGCATGGAAAATGGTAAGCCAACCGTAATGGGTACACCTTACGCTCATCAGCAGTAAGACTCCTACTCAAACTGACTTTGAAGCCTCCGTTTACGGGGGCTTTTTTATTGACGAAAAGCAAAACTCTGTTCGAAATTTCGCCTCTCTTTTTCAAACTCGTACTTGCCTCTAAGTACCTAAAAGCGCAATCAATTATTCTGCGTTGAGGGATGATGATAAAAGGGGCTGCCAATGCCAAAGATGAGTGCGGACACACTGGTCAAATTACTGGTGTGTTTTTTGATTCCACTCGGTGTCTTAATGATGCCGATCGATGCCATTCCAATTGACGATCTCACTTTAATTCAACATCGTCTATTGGCTATTTTCCTTCTTGCTGCACTACTTTGGGTTTTAGAACCCGTCCCCGTATTTGCTACGTCCATTCTTATCATTGCTCTTGAATTGATTATGATATCGGACAAAGGCTTACATCTCTTTCGTACCCCTCCTCCGGGGCATGATTTGGGAGATTTGATTGCTTATACGGATATATTTTCTGCGTTCTCTTCTCCTATTATCATCCTTTTCATGGGTGGCTTTGCGCTCGCTATTGCCGCTTCTAAATACGAACTTGATAACAACCTCGCCCGTGTTCTTCTTAAACCGTTTGGCACTCAACCTAAGTTTATTATGTTGGGTTTAATGCTGATCACTGCCGTGTTCTCGATGTTTATGTCAAACACTGCGACTACCGTTATGATGCTTGCGCTATTGGGTCCTATCGTTGCATCTGCACCAAAAGGCGATTTGGGGATAAAAGCGCTGGTTCTCTGTATTCCAATTGCGGCTAATACAGGTGGTATCGCGACACCAATCGGTACCCCGCCTAACGCGATTGCCTTGCAATATTTAACCGGAGAAAACAGCATCGATTTCCTATCTTGGATGATGATGGGCTTGCCTTTTGTCTTAGTGCAACTGACGCTAGCTTGGTTCTTATTGCAAAAGCTCTTCCCTTCTAGTGAACCGGAAATGAAACTGCGCTTGGATGGTAAATTTAAGAAAAGCTGGCGTGCCATAGTGGTCTACGTGACCTTCGCTATGACCATCCTGCTATGGATGACAACTAAAGTGCATGGCATGAATACCTATGTAGTCGCTATCATTCCACTCGCGGTGTTTACCTTAACGGGCATCATGGGCAAAGAAGAGCTCAAGCTTATCAACTGGGATGTGCTATGGCTGGTAGCTGGTGGTATCGCCATTGGTATTGCGTTAGATAAAACTGGCTTGGCTGAAGCACTCGCACACGCAATTGATTATGAGTCCCTATCACCATTCGCTGTCGTTGTTGCCCTATCGATCGTGTGCTGGCTAATGGCAAACTTTATGTCGAATACTGCCACTGCGAACTTGTTGATGCCGATTGCAGCGGCGATTGGTGCATCTATGCCGAGTCTGGTTGCCATCGGTGGCTTACAAGGATTGCTGGTTGTCGTCGCTTTCTCGGCTTCACTAGGTATGATCTTACCAGTATCAACACCACCAAACTCCCTTGCGTACTCGACGGGATTAATTGAAAGTAAAGACATGGCGAAGGTCGGTTTGATTATCGGCTTGGTCGGTCTGTTCATTGTCTATGGTGCGGTAATTATTCTGTTTTAGTCCATCGCTCTGCGGTAACAAAAGGTTGCCGCAGAGCTTTATCACCCATATACCTATCTGGTTTTGCATCACTCCCTCTGTTTTTATCTCAAATTTGATTCACTTAGTTAATCAATAAGTTGAATAAAAATCACACTATTCGACTCAAGTTTATCGAATATAGGTCGATAAACTTTGTACAGCCTTTCATGTAACTTTCAGTGCTTGAATCGTCTCATACCCTTTGGAGTCACAACTCGTGACGTTGATCTTTTTGTCTGTTTTATGAAGGTAAGACAATGAGAAATACCATCAAATTAAAAATACAGATTGCGATTGCAGTCATTATCGCCTTTGTTAGTGGCGTTCAGGCTTGGGTTTCCGTCAATCAACTACGCGAAGAAACCACTTCTACCCTTAATCGAGAAATTCAAAACATCTCTCAATCGACCAACCGCTACATCAGTGACTGGCTTGCGATTCGTAGCGATATGATGCTCGCGAATGAAAACATCATCGCTGGCAGTGACGATGCCGATCGCGAGATGCTACTGACAAAGCGAGCCGGTAAGTTTCTATCGGTTTATGCTGGCTTCTCTGATGGCTCAATTGCCTACGGTGATAAATCTGAATCTTGGCCTTCTGACTACGATCCTCGCACTCGCCCTTGGTACCAAGATGCGATGGCGAAATCTGGTTTGATCATCACAGAGCCATACCAAGATTTCGATGGCAGCATTGTGGTTAGCTTTGCTAAGGCATTCAATCAAGGTAAGAAAGGTGTGCTTGCCGCTGACTTAGCGGTAACTGACATCATCAAAGAAGTCCTTAATATTCAGCTTGATAATGACGGTTTCGCATTCCTAGTTGATGGCAACAATAACTTGGTAGCTTACAAAGATGAAAAGCTTAGCCAAAAACCGCTGACAGAACTCAATCCAGCCTTAACTCATAGTACGATGATGACACTTGCTGGCGAAGCAAGGCTAGACACGATTCAATGGTCCAGCCAAGGCGATAAGCTGATTTACGTAGCTAAAGTGCCGAACACCGATTGGTCTTTAGGTATTGTGCAAGACAAACAAATGGCATTTGCGTCTGTCTCTGAGCAAGTGACATTTACGGCTATTGCTTCTATCGTGCTGTACCTGATTATTGCGGCAATCAGTACTTACATCATCACTCGCTTGCTACAACCTCTCCAAACGCTGTCTGATGCGCTTTCAGAGCTATCACAGGGCGAAGGCGATCTTACGCAACGCATCAAGATCGAGCGCATGGATGAAATTGGCGAACTCGCAACCCACGTGAACCAGTTCCTTGCGCAAATGCAAACCATGTTAAAAAGCATTGTCGAGAACAGTGAACAGCTTTCAGAACAAGCGAATCAAGCAAATGAGCTATCTGCGATGGCTGCGGGTCGCGTTGAGCATCAACAAAACGACGTTAACCAAATTGCAACCGCCATTCATGAGATGTCAGCAACCGCTGCTGAGGTAGCAAGTCATGCAGAGCTGACAGCAAGCGCTTCACAAAACTCAGCGTCTGCTTGTATGGAAGGACAAAACGTCATCCAGAAGAATCGTGAAGCGATCGTAGAGCTTGCAGAGCAAGTTAGCGATGCCGCCAGCGTAATTTCGGAGCTAGAAGCAAACACGCAAAGCATCAACCAAATCCTATCGACGATCCAAGGTATTGCCGAACAAACTAACTTGTTGGCACTTAATGCTGCCATTGAAGCGGCTCGTGCTGGTGAGCAAGGTCGCGGCTTTGCCGTGGTTGCCGATGAAGTACGCGTACTTAGCCAACGCACCCATGGCTCGACGGAAGAAATCCGCACCATGATCGAAACGTTGCAAAACAACACCAAACTGGCAGTAAATAGCATGCAAACCAGTACCAGTTTGGCAGATACTAGCGTGGATTATGCTCAGCAAGCACACGACAGCTTAACCAGCATTACTAACTCGATCACTGAGATCAACGACATGGCAATGCAAATCGCAAGCGCAGCAGAAGAGCAACGCGCGGTAAGCGAAGACATCAGCCGTAACACGCAAGGCATTAAAGACGATGCCGATATGATTGCCGAGCAATCACTTAAGAGCAGTGAAGGTTCACGTCAGATGTACGATACCGCCAATACGATGCGTGAAAACATCAGTCGCTTTAAAGTGTAATCCTCCCCATCAAAAGCAGCTCAACGAGCTGCTTTTTTATTGGCATAAATATGCGCTTTTAGATCTTTATAAATTCATGCATATTAAAGCCTCTCCCCTGCTCTACAAGGATGTCTCGCAATCATGGGTTATGAATGGCTGGCGCTGTGCGCTGCTTTCTTATGGGCTGTTTCTAGCTTAATTTCTGTTGTTCCCGCTCAACATCTTGGGGCGTTTGCTTATAGTCGATGGCGTATGGGCTGTACCGCGGCCATCCTCTCCACGATGGCGTGGATCACGGGGGGCTGGCTAAGTGTCTCCACCGAACACATTACGCCAATGATGGCGTCCGGTTTAATTGGCATCTTTATTGGCGATACCGCGTTGTTCGCCTGTTTGAATCGCATGGGACCACGCCAAGCAGGCTTGTTGTTTTCTTGCCATGCGGTGTTCTCTGCCATCTTGGGTTACTTCCTATTTAGCGAAAGCATGACTGGCACGGAGTTGATTGGTGCAACCTTAGTCTTCAGCGGTGTCGTAATGGCGATTTTCTATGGTCGACGCGGGCAAGCTAGCAACGCGCTAGAAGAGATCAAAGGCAACGTTTGGATTGGTATCGGGCTCGGGTTAACCGCCGCTATGTGTCAGGCTCTGGGTGGCATCATCGCTAAACCTGTCATGCAAACCACTGTTGACCCTGTCGCCGCCTCTGCCATTCGTATGATCAGTGCTTTCGTCGCACATTGTGCACTTTGGTTAATTGGCGCCAAAGTCGCTCGCGCGACTCAAACCATCACATGGAAAGTCTTTGGCATTACAGCATTAAATGGCTTTTTGGCTATGGCGATTGGTATGACATTGATTCTTTACGCCCTGCGTGAGGGTAACGTGGGAATGGTAGCGCTGCTTTCTTCAACAACACCTATCATGTTGTTGCCACTACTGTGGATTTATACCAAGAAACGCCCAAATCGATTTGCTTGGTTAGGCGCTGCACTAGCGGTTATTGGTACGGGCATCCTAGTGCAATAGTTCAGGTTCAATTAGGGTCTATTGACCTTAATAACTCTTCGCCTTACTCAACACAGGATCGCAGACACAAAAAAGCCCGAGTCAAACTCGGGCTTTTATCATTCTGAATCGTCAGTTAATTACTTAACTAGCACTTCACCAGACATTTCTGCAGGGATTTCTAGACCTGCTAGAGAAAGCATTGTTGGCGCAAGGTCAGACAGTTTACCGCCTTCTTTGAACTCAACCGCTTTGTCACCTACGTAGATTAGAGGTACTGGTAGGTTAGTATGAGCAGTGTGGATGCCGCCAGTTTCAGGGTCGATCATCATTTCTGCGTTACCGTGGTCTGCCGTGATCAACAGTTGACCGCCAACTTCTTTGATCGCTTCAACCACTTTACCAACGCTTTCATCTAGAGCTTCGATTGCTTTCTCTGCAGCTTCGTAAACGCCAGTGTGACCAACCATATCTGCGTTCGGGTAGTTACAGATGATAGTATCGAACTTACCAGACTTGATAGCAGCAACCATCTTCTCTGTTAGCTCTGGAGAGCTCATTTCTGGCTGCATGTCGTAAGTTGCTACTTTTGGAGAAGCAACAAGTTGACGCTCTTCACCTTCAAATTCGTTCTCAACACCACCGTTGAAGAAGAAAGTCACGTGTGCGTATTTCTCTGTTTCAGAGATACGTAGCTGAGTTTGACCTTGCTTAGATAGCCACTCACCGTAAGTGTTTTCTAGAGACGCAGGTGGGAATGCGATTGCTAGAGGGATATCAGCCGCGTATTGAGTCAGCATTACAAAATTGATTGCTGGGAATGCAGCACGCTCGAAGCCGTCAAATGCAGGAACGAATGCACGCGTGATTTGACGCGCACGGTCAGCACGGTAGTTCATGAAGATAACTGCATCGCCATCTTGCATGATTGCGTCTTCTTGACCTTCCGCTTTAATAGCTGTTGCTTTAACGAACTCATCGTTTTCGTCACGAGCGTAAGCCGCTTCTAGACCAGCAACCGCTGTTTCTGCAGTGAACTCAGCTTTCGCTTGAGTTAGAAGATCGTAAGCAACTTGAACACGATCCCAGTTGTTGTCACGGTCCATTGCATAGTAACGACCAACTAGAGAAGCAACACGACCTTTACCTAGTTTCGCAAATAGATCTTGGAAACGTTGTAGTGAGTTTTCGGCACTACGTGGTGGCGTATCACGACCGTCTAGGAAGCAGTGTAGGTAGATCTTTTCAGCGCCACGAGCTGCTGCCATTTCAACGGCTGCATAGATGTGGTCTTCGTGAGAGTGAACACCACCTGGAGACATAAGACCCATGATGTGTACTGCTTTTTCAGCTTTTACTGCAGAATCGATAGCTTCTACTAGTGCCGCTGTCTCAGCAAATTCACCATCAGCGATAGACTTAGTGATGCGAGTTAGATCTTGGTATACAACTCGACCTGCACCGATGTTGGTGTGACCAACTTCTGAGTTACCCATTTGACCATCAGGTAGGCCAACGTCCATGCCTGAAGCAGAGATAAGAGTGTGTGGGTTATTCGCAATCAGTGCATCCATTACTGGTGTTTTAGCATTTGCAATTGCGTTACTTGCTGTGTCTTCACGGTAACCGTAACCGTCAAGGATAACTAGAGCCAATGGCTTCTTAGCAGACATAGTGATGACCTCATCAAATTTAAGTAACTTTCGGTGTAGAGCTTCGCTGCTCCATCTAACCTTGAAACAAAACTAGCGTAATTTTACTACACTTTTTAACCAAAACTGTAGGTTAAGATCAAATAATGTTTGCGATTTATTGTTGCTATCTTACAAGTTAGCAAGCAATCCGACCTAGTCAGCAAACGTGTTCCACAAGCATAGTCACTTTCAAGATGCTTTGTACGACCACCGAAATACTTTGGTGAAAAACTTTTTGTTGTAACCCATTGTGCGCTTTTTCGACCAGAAGTGAAGTCAATTACGCCGATTGAATTGATAGGAGGAAGTGATAATAAGATTGCATGAATGACTAGCTTCAACCAGTTTGCTGGGAGCGCTTAGATCTCAATTATTCGTTAGAAAATTTTAACCCTCTCGCCTAAGGCGGCTATCCCCGCTATACTCCTGCTTTATTTTTCCGCCAACAGTGTAAGAGCTCAGGACATGCAAGAGTACATTGATTTTTTCCAACAGAACATGATTCTATCTTTGGTTTGGGTAGGTCTTCTTGTCGCATTCATCATGAACATCGTGAAATCTGCGACGGCAGCATACAAAGAGATTAACGTGAACCAATTGACTCACCTTATGAACCGTGAAAACGGCGTTGTGGTGGATATCCGCTCTAAAGATGAGTTCAAACAAGGTCACATCACCGACGCACTTCACATTTTGCCGTCTGATATCAAAGCAGGTAACTTTGGTAGCCTTGAAAACCGTAAATCAGACCCAATCATTGTGGTATGCAAAACGGGTCAAACCGCTCAAGAAAGTGCAAACCTACTAGCGAAAGCAGGCTTCGAAAACGTAAGCCTACTGAAGAACGGTTTGATTGCATGGAACGAAGCGAACCTTCCACTAGTACGTGGTAAGAAATAAGGTCGCGGTAAAACAATTTTGCCAGCCTCGTTTATATAAACTGAGCAAATAGAAAGCAGTTGAAGCACTAAGTTGTGATGCTTTGCACGTAATACGCGCTTCATCTAGTCAAGGTAGATTTGCTCAGTTAGTCTCAGGACAAACCATATTTCTGGGTTTAGAAAATCCTAGACCCAACAAATGTTTATTAAGGATTTAAAAATGGCTGAAGCAGCACCACAAGACGCACAACAAAACTTTGCAATTCAACGCATCTTCCTAAAAGACGTTTCTTTCGAAGCGCCTAACTCTCCAGTAATCTTCCAAAAAGAGTGGAACCCAGACGTTAAACTAGACCTAGACACTCAAAGCCGTGAGCTTGGTGAAGGTGTTTACGAAGTTGTTCTACGTCTAACAGTTACTGTTAAGAACGAAGAAGAAACAGCGTTCCTATGTGAAGTTCAACAAGGTGGTATCTTCACAGCTGAGCAAATGGAAGCAGGTCAACTTGCACATTGCCTAGGCGCATTCTGCCCGAACATCCTATTCCCATACGCTCGTGAAACTATCTCTAGCCTAGTAGTTAAAGGTACGTTCCCTCAACTGAACCTAGCACCAGTTAACTTCGACGCGCTATTCATGAACTACCTACAACAGCAAGCTCAACAAGGCGAAGCTGAAGCGTAATTCACGTTTTGTAAGTGACGTGTTGCCCTTCCTAAGAACGAGCTCACGTCATATACCTGAAGAAAATGCACAAAGCGTCCTCTCTGCGATGCAATGTGCATTTTTTATTTCTGATAAAAGTTCCTAGTTCCTAACCCCTAGAGAGCGTAAACTCTGGCGATTATGAACTAGATTCTACTAGTAGAAAGGCAATTAGGCGGTAGCATGACACAAGCAAATACAAACAATGCTTACGGTAAAGACATCGCAATGACTGTGATTGGTGCAGGCTCATACGGCACTTCTTTGGCAATCTCCCTTGCTCGTAACGGCGCAAACGTCATCCTATGGGGTCACGAGCCAGAGCATATGGCACGCCTTGAAGCAGACCGTGCCAACCACGAATTCCTACCTGGTATTGATTTCCCAGAGAGCTTGATTATTGAATCGGATTTAGAAAAAGCCGTTCAAGCAAGCCGTGACTTGTTAGTTGTGGTTCCTAGCCACGTTTTTGGCATCGTACTGAACAGCTGTAAGCCTTTCTTACGTGAAGATTCTCGTATTTGTTGGGCAACCAAAGGTCTTGAGCCAGAAACGGGTCGTCTACTAAAAGAAGTAGCATTCGATATCATCGGTGACAGCTACTCGTTGGCAGTTCTATCCGGTCCTACATTTGCTAAAGAGCTTGCGATGGGAATGCCAACAGCAATTTCTGTAGCTTCTCCAGACGCGAACTTTGTTGCTGATCTGCAAGAGAAAATCCACTGCAGCAAAACCTTCCGTGTCTACGCAAACAACGACTTTATCGGCATGCAATTGGGCGGTGCGGTGAAGAACGTTATTGCCATTGGTGCAGGTATGTCTGATGGTATCGGTTTTGGTGCCAATGCCCGTACAGCACTGATTACACGTGGTTTGGCAGAAATGAGCCGTCTTGGTGCCGCACTAGGCGCACAACCAGAAACCTTTATGGGTATGGCTGGCTTGGGCGACCTCGTCTTAACTTGTACCGATAACCAATCACGTAACCGCCGTTTTGGTTTGGCATTAGGTCAAGGTAAAGACGTCGACACTGCGCAAGAAGAAATCGGTCAAGTCGTTGAAGGCTACCGCAACACCAAAGAAGTTTGGATGCTCTCTCAGCGCATGGGCGTAGAGATGCCAATTGTTGACCAAATTTATCAAGTATTGTATCAAGGAAAGGATGCACGCCTGGCAGCGCAAGATTTACTTGCTCGTGACAAAAAAGCCGAAGGAAAGTAGCAATCTACCGCCTTTTGCACCTCATCTGAGAAGAATAGAAGTTGTCGGGTCACGGAAGAACCACTCAGGATATTGAGAATGAAACACTGCGAAAAACAAAAAGTCTGGAACAAAATTGTTTCAGAAGCCCGTGAGATGTCAGAGCAAGAGCCTATGCTGGCGAGCTTTTATCATGCGACCATCATCAAGCATGAAAGTCTATGTGCCGCATTGAGCTACATTCTGGCCAACAAATTGAACACCGCTTCCATGCCAGCAATGGCAGTGCGTGAAGTGGTTGAAGAAGCCTTTGCCGCCGATCCAACCATCACCGACGGCGCGGCTTGTGACATTTGTGCCACGGTTAATCGCGACCCTGCTGTTTCAATGTACTCAATGCCATTGTTGTACCTGAAAGGCTACCATGCTCTGCAAGGGTACCGAGTGGCAAACTGGTTATGGAAGCAAGGTCGTCACGCTCTTGCGACTTACCTGCAAAATCAGATTTCTGTAGCATGTCAGGTCGATATTCACCCTGCAGCGCGTATTGGTAGTGGTATCATGCTAGACCATGCAACTGGCATCGTGATTGGTGAAACCGCCGTTGTCGAAAACGACGTATCTATTCTGCAAGATGTCACTCTAGGTGGTACCGGTAAAGAATGCGGTGACCGTCACCCGAAAATTCGCGAAGGTGTAATGATCGGAGCTGGTGCTAAAATTCTTGGCAATATCGAAGTGGGCGAAGGCGCAAAAATTGGCTCTTGCTCTGTGGTATTGCAAGCAGTGCCGCCACACACAACCGTGGCTGGTGTGCCTGCAAAAATTGTTGGTCGTCCGAAAACGGACAAACCTTCTCTCGATATGGATCAAGGCTTTAACGGTAAATCGCAAAGCTTTATCCATGGGGATGGTATTTAATCGTCATCTGATCCTTTGACAAGAATGTGGTAGGTAACTCTCAAGTGCGAAAACAAAATCACCCAGTGCTACGCTCGGCTATTTTATTAACTTGTGCTTTATCTGCCACATATCCCCTCACCTCTTTCGCCGCAAGCCAACAAGAGCTCAAAGGCGTATCTAGCGAAATCAATCGCCAGAAAAAGTCGCTAACTTCTCAAGAAAAACAGCTCAACGATCTGCAAAAATCGCTGAAAAGCCAAGAACTCGGTATCTCCAAGTTAGAACGCGAGATCAAACAAACCAAAGCAGACTTGGCACAAGCGGATCAAAACATCAGTAAGTTGGAAGAGAAGATTGCGCTGCAAGAAGCTCAACGCCAAGCACAAGAAGAAGAGCTCAAACAACTGATTCAAACCTACTACGTCACGGAGCGTGCGAAAGCCAATGGGCATCTCCTTAACGAAGGCGTAGAAGAAGATCGCATCAGCCAATACTTTCAACATCTTGCCAAAGCACGCGCGGAAGTCATTGATGCGATCACCAAAACCACCCAAGAGTTGGCGCACAACAAAAACCAACTCGAACTGGAAAAAGACCAAATTGAAACCTTGCTCAAACAGCAATCAGAAAAACGTTCGTCTTTAGCAAGCACGCAGTCGAAACGTAAAGGTACGCTGAGCAAGATTCAAAAGAGCATCAAAGATGACAAACGTTACTTAGCAGAACTGCAACGTAACGAAACCCGTCTAAAGGCCGAGATAGCGAAAGCAGCAAAACGTAATGCAGTACCGATGGACGGTATTGCAAAACAACGTGGAAAACTACCGTGGCCGTTGAAAGGTCGCGTACTGCACAGCTTCGGTACCAAACAAACAGGGCAGGTAAACTGGAAAGGTATGGTGTTGTCTGCCAGATACGGTCAGCAAGTCAAAGCCGTTTACCCAGGCACCGTGGTATTTGCTGAATACCTGCGAGGCTACGGCTTAGTCGTGCTGCTTGATCACGGGAAAGGCGACATGACGCTTTACGGTTACAACCAAGCTTTGACCAAGAAAGAAGGTGATAAGGTGACCGCAGGTGAAGTGATTGCACTTGCAGGTGATACCGGTGGTCAAGACAGACCTTCACTGTACTTCGAAATTCGCCGTAACAGTGAAGCGCAAAACCCGAAATCTTGGTTAAAGCGTTTATAACTGCCGTTTATCATCGCAGTTCTAAACAGCACTATCGCGACACAAAAACAAAGGAGCCACTCGGCTCCTTTGTCGTATTCGCACTCAGAAAAATGCTAGGCGTAGTAAGCCTCTACTGCGCCGATGAAAGCACTGACATCGTCTTTGCTTAGTGCATTGATGCCTGCTGCGGCTTCTCGCCCCCCACCTGTTGGGAACTGCCCACACACTGCCACCGCACCTTGCTTGTTATTCAGTGGCGCACGAAGAGAAACAGTGTAAGTGCCGTCAGCGTTTTCCGTTAACACCGCATGCGCAGAGTCTGGAGTTTGGTTTGCAAGCCAGTTGCCATAAACACCACTGATTCGGCGTGATGCCGCATTGTCTGGCAGTTCAAACAGCTTGAGCTTAGTGCTTTCGTGAGTCGCAGGGACGGCGAGTGCTGCGTCCATATCTTGCTGATAAGCCGATTGTAATTGATAGTAAGGTGACGCTTTATCTGCTATCGCATCGAATGGTGAAGCGTATTGCTTTAATGCTTGATACAAGTCCGCAGGATGGAAATGAAGGTCGTCGACTTTCGAGCCATAACCGTTGTAATTAATCAACGTCCCGAGCTCTTTTAACTGCGCTTTTTGCGCTTCATTGAGTCCGGCTTTATCCGCCAACACATCCGCCTTAGCAATCAAGTTATCGCCATAAGCAGCAGTGATTGCCCAAGTATGGAAACGTCCTTCCAACAACTGATCGACAATCAAAGCAGTACACATATTAGCATCGAGGTCGATGTGCGCGTCCAAATTACCATGCTGAGGGATCTCACCCGCTTTGTGGTGATCGGCGTAGAAAACATGCGCGCCTTGAGCTAAAGCTTGCTCTAAACCTACCATGTTCTTTTCCATTGAAATGTCCAACACCGTCAGTTCATCACCCGCTTGCACATCCACTTTCTCCACCAGCTTGATGTCGCGCTTTACGCCCGTCACCAACTCAGCGTTGATAGGATCCGCTAAACGCAATTGCAGCAATGCGATGATGCCGTCGGCATCGCCATTAAAAATGTCGTAATTCATTGAACGATAGTTCCTTTATCGAGAGTCATACCCCAACGGATGCTTTTAGGGTGCATGAATCCTATTGTGCGAAATGAGCACAGCAAGTCAACTCAAGGAGGGAGTTGAAAATGAGAGCTGCGCTCTAAACTTTAAGCGTAGAACCATACTCTCATTTTCTAGATTTAATAAGGAGGGAAAATAGTATTAACTGTGCAGTCGGCTCACCGCTTCTTCAAGCAGTAGCAATTGCTCCATACCTTGCTCGGTTGCCACTGGTTTAACGACATTGAGCATTTGCAGCATACCTTGTTTTACCATTTGCTCGGTAATTTCGGTCTTTGGTGACATCGCTGACTGGTAAGCTAACCAACTACACGCGATAAGGTGCAGTGTACAAACCAATGATTTCAACTGCTCTTGATCAACATTCAATAGTTTCAAAGACACAAACTCTTGCATGATCGCGATCAGGTTGGCTTGCAGCTTCTCTTGAACATCAATGTATTCATCATGCAGTTGTTCGTCTCGAGAAAGGATTTCGGGAAGATTCGCGTAGAAAAAACGGTACTTCCACATCAAAGTGAAGATCGAGTCGAGGTAGCTTTTCAGCATGGTCAGGCTCTCTTGAGAACCTTGAATAGGGGTAAAGCGTTCTAGCAGTTCCGCAGAGTATAGCGCGAAGATCTCACGCACAATTTCCTGCTTATTACGGAAGTGGTAGTAAAGGTTGCCTGGGCTAATTTCAATATGGTCAGCAATGTGATTGGTTGTGATATTGCGCTCACCATGTTGGTTGAACAACTCCAGTGCGGCATAGACGATTTTGTCGCGCGTTTTCATGGTTATCGTATTCCCTCTTCATTAACGAATCGAGTATAGCGACTTCACCAACCTAGGTCGATAGAGGCTCCAAATACGGTAACATAGCAGACCAGTTAGAATACCAATCGAGTTCGCAATCAAGTCGAGCCAAGAGGTTTGGCGTCCCACATAACCTTGTAAAACTTCAATCACAGCGCTGAATAAAAGAATACTCAGTGCCACAATCCAACGCTGACGCCAACTTGCTACACAGAAGCAGCCCAAAAAGCCAAAACCACTGTACGCCATCGCATGCTGCATCTTATCCAAATATGCAATGTTGCCCCAATCTTGCAACTCTCCCGAGCTCAGAGACAAGTACGCAATCAAAGTCGCATAACTAAGCAGTACCAAACGTCCAGCGGTCAGGTTCATTATTTATCCTTAAGCAATAGGGAATGGAAAAGCGGTCACTTGGTCGATATGGTCACAACCCAGCGCCAACATGATCAGGCGATCAACGCCTAACGCCACACCTGCGCAATCTGGCAAACCTGCTTCTAATGCGCCAATCAAATGGTAATCAATCGGCTGTGGTTTCAAACCCATTTCCAGACGCTTAGCATTATCTTGTTCAAAACGCGCCAATTGCTCTTTCGGGCTATCCAGCTCGTGGAAACCGTTCGCCAGCTCAATGCCTTTGAAGTACACCTCGAAACGATCCGCCACTCGGTTGTCTTGCGGATTGATCTTTGCCAGAGCCGCTTGCGATGCAGGGAAGTCATACACAAATGCAGGCGCTTGTTGACCAATCTTAGCTTCGACACCAATACTGAAAAGTAGTTGCAGCAAGGTATCGCGATCCTCCTCTGGCTCAGCAATATCACTTAGCCCTAGCTTAGCCGCGACCACTTTTAGCTCTTGCATAGAGCCTTCTAAAGGGCACACGCCTAGCACATCAATAAAAGCTTGCTGGTAAGTCATACGTTCTGCCGCACCACACTTCAGCACCAGTTGAAGTAGGTCATCCATCTCATCCATCAACTTATGGTGATCAAAACCAATCCGGTACCACTCCAGCATGGTGAACTCGGGGTTGTGATGACGACCATTCTCTTCGTTACGAAACGCTTTGTTAATTTGGTAGATACAGCCGCTGCCCGCCGCCAACAAGCGCTTCATATGGAATTCAGGGCTGGTCATAAAGAACAGTTTGCTGCCGTCGGCATAACCCGGTCCAACAAACTCTGTTTGGAAGGTATGCAAATGAATGTCGGTCACCGTGGCGTGGCTCATGGCTGGCGTGTCAACTTCCATCACCTGTCGCTCGGCAAAGAATTGACGAATAGCGGTGATCAACGCGGCACGTTGACGAAGTTGTTCCATAGAAGCGGTAGGTTGCCAGGTCGTTTGCATAACAAGAGTCTCAATACATTGGTGAGCGAGGAAAATAGCAATTTTGGCACGCTTTGCCTAGTTCATCGATAGGGGATTCCTCTTAATTTCATCCGTCTAAATACGAATAAAACTCGATTAAAACTGAAGCAAGCATTTCACGTTCCACAGTACAAAAAACACTCACAATTAATCCTATTATCAATGAGGGTAATGTCGTGCAACACCTATGTAACATTGACCGAGTTTACGTTTATCCCTCAACCGTTTCGTGCCGTGATAGCAGTCACATAACCTAGAATTTCTATGCTCTTGTGTGCATTACCGGAGAAAAAACCCAAATACATCAATTTTTCTGCCATAAGGCTCCCCTACACTAACCCTACTACTTTTGAGGGATTGCCTTAAAACCCTTCCCTCACACTCACAATAACAAGCGGATTTCCGCAATCACACACTGGAGGATAACTGTGCAAATTATCACCACAGATATCGCAGTCATCGGCGCAGGCGGCGCTGGTCTTCGTACTGCTATTGCAGCGGCTGAAGCAAACCCGGACTTAGAAGTAGCACTTATTTCTAAAGTTTACCCAATGCGCTCCCACACGGTTGCTGCAGAAGGTGGCTCAGCAGCAGTTATCAAGGATGAAGATAGCTTAGACAACCACTTCAACGACACTGTTGGCGGTGGTGACTGGCTATGTGAACAGGACGTTGTTGAATACTTTGTAGAGAACGCGACTCGCGAAATGATCCAAATGGAGCAATGGGGTTGCCCATGGAGTCGTAAAGAGAACGGTGAAGTCAACGTACGCCGCTTTGGTGGTATGAAGGTTGAACGTACTTGGTTCGCTGCAGATAAAACTGGCTTCCACATGCTTCACACGCTATTCCAGACGTCGATGAAGTACGACAACATCAAGCGCTTTGATGAGTACTTTGTTGTCGACTTGCTTGTTGATGAAGGTGAAGTACAAGGTCTGATTGCAATCCACATGTCTGAAGGTGAACTGGTTACGATTAAGGCGAAGTCTGTCGTACTAGCAACGGGTGGCGCAGGTCGCGTTTACCACTGTAACACCAACGGCGGTATCGTAACGGGCGATGGCATGGCGATGGCTTACCGTCACGGCGTTCCTCTACGTGATATGGAATTCGTTCAGTACCACCCAACAGGTCTTCCTGGCACTGGTATCCTGATGACTGAAGGTTGTCGTGGTGAAGGCGGTATCATCGTCAACAAAGACGGCTACCGTTACCTACAAGACTACGGTATGGGTCCTGAGACTCCAGTGGGTCAACCTAAGAACAAATACATGGAACTGGGTCCTCGTGACAAAGTTTCTCAAGCTTTCTGGCACGAACAACAGAAAGGCAACACCATCAAACACCCTCTTGGTGATGTGGTGCACCTAGACCTTCGCCACCTAGGTGAAGAGTATCTACAAGAGCGTCTACCATTCATTTGTGAGCTAGCGAAAGCTTACGTGAACGTTGACCCAGCAAAAGAGCCAATTCCAATTCGTCCAACGGTTCACTACACCATGGGTGGTATTGAAACCAACGGCGAATGTGAAACTCGCATTAAAGGTCTATTCGCGGTTGGCGAATGTGCGTCTGTTGGTCTTCACGGTGCAAACCGTCTAGGTTCTAACTCGCTGGCTGAGTTCGTGGTATTTGGTCGCGTTGCGGGTGAACAAGCGGTGAAACGTGCTGCAGAATTCAAAGGCTGGAACGAAGAGTCTATCGCGACTCAGGTGAAAGCAGTTGAAGACCGCATTGCCGCTCTAATGAACCAAGAAGGTGATGAAAACTGGGCAGATATCCGTACTGAAATGGGTCACACCATGGAAGCAGGTTGTGGTATCTACCGCCAAGAAGACTTGATGCAAGCAACCATCGAGAAAATCACTGAGCTGAAAGAGCGTTACAAGAAAATCAGCATCAAAGACAAAGGCAAAGTGTTCAACACTGACCTTCTTTACGCTATTGAAGTGGGCTACGGTCTAGAAGTCGCAGAAGCGATGGTTCACTCTGCAATCCTGCGTAAAGAATCTCGTGGTGCGCACCAACGTCTAGACGATGGTTGTACAGAGCGTGATGACGTGAACTTCCTGAAACACTCGCTTGCTTTCTTCAAAGAAGATGCAGCACCAAGTATCGACTACAGCAACGTGACGATTACTAAGTCACAGCCTAAAGCACGTCTATACGGTGAAGCAGCAGAGAAAGCAGCAGCAGCTGAAAAAGCCGCTGAAGCAGAAGCGAAGAAGGCAGAGGAGCAAGCATAATGTCATCAAACCGCATTCAAAAAGTCGACATTCTGCGTTACGACCCAGAGAAGGACGCAGAACCATATACTCAAACGTTCGAAGTACCTTTTGATGAAACCATGTCTGTGCTTGATGCGCTTGGTTACATCAAAGATCACCTAGACAAAGATCTGTCTTACCGCTGGTCTTGTCGTATGGCGATCTGTGGTTCTTGCGGCATTATGGTAAACAACGTGCCTAAGCTAGCTTGTAAGAGCTTCCTACGTGATTACCCGAATGGCGTGACTATCGAGCCACTAGCAAACTTCCCAATCGAGAAAGACTTGATCGTGGACATGACGCCGTTCATCGAGCGCTTAGAAGCTATCAAACCTTACATCATTGGTAACGACCGCAAACCAGAAGACGGCACAAACCTGCAAACGCCTGAGCAAATGGCGAAATACAAGCAGTTTGCTGGCTGTATCAACTGTGGTCTGTGCTACGCAGCATGTCCTCAGTTTGGTTTGAACCCTGAGTTCATCGGTCCTGCTGCTCTAACTCTGGCACACCGTTACAACCTAGACAGCCGTGACAACGGTAAAGATGAGCGCATGAAGCTGATCAACGGTGAAAACGGCGCTTGGGGTTGTACGTTCGTAGGTTACTGTTCTGAAGTTTGTCCGAAGAGCGTAGATCCTGCAGCGGCAGTAAACCAAGGCAAAGTAGAGTCTTCTATGGACTTCGTAATTGCTATGTTGAAACCTGATGGTTCACCGAAAAAAGTGGAGGCATAAGGATGAGCAACCGTAAACCTTACGTTCGTGAAGTAAAACGCACTTGGTGGAAGAACCATCCTTTCTACCGCTTCTACATGCTACGTGAAGCAACTGTGCTTCCTCTAATCCTGTTCACTATCTTCCTGACTTTCGGTCTAGGTTCTCTAGTGAAAGGTCCTGAAGCTTGGCAAGGTTGGTTGGAGTTCATGGCAAACCCTATCGTGGTAGCGATCAACATCGTTGCACTACTAGGTAGCCTGTTCCACGCACAAACTTTCTTCAGCATGATGCCACAGGTTATGCCAATTCGTCTGAAAGGCAAACCAGTGGATAAGAAAATCATCGTTCTGACTCAGTGGGCAGCAGTTGCGTTCATCTCACTGATCGTTCTCATCGTGATGTAAGGAGCTTGAGTAATGAAACCAAATTATAGTGTTAATACAGCACCGAAACGTTCTGATGAGCCAATCTGGTGGGGTCTATTTGGTGCCGGTGGTACTTGGTTCGCAATGATCACGCCAATCACGGTACTCGTACTCGGCATCCTAGTTCCACTAGGTGTGATTGATGCAGAAGCAATGAGCTACGAGCGCGTATCTGAATTCGCAACCAGCATCATTGGTGCACTGTTCATCATCGGTACGCTAGCACTGCCAATGTGGCATGCAATGCACCGTGTACACCACGGCATGCACGACCTTAAATTCCACACAGGGGTGGTAGGTAAGATCGCATGTTACGCATTTGCAGGTCTTATCTCTGCACTGGCTGTTGTCTTTATCTTCATGATTTAAGACGCTGACGGAAAATGAAAAAAGCTGGCACCTCGCCAGCTTTTTTATTGCCTGTTATTTAGTTTATCGTCAGCGCTATTCGTTTCAGACACTATTCAATAAAGGTCGCGATTTCATCCAGCGACTTTTTGTGCATTGCATGCTCCGGAATAGTCGCATCTTCTTCCGGATAACCGGTCACAATTAACATATACGGACGGTCAACATCGTTGTCTCGCCCACAAATCTAACTCAAGAAACTCATCGGCTTTGGCGTGTGAGTCAACGTACCCAAACCGGCGTTATGCAATGCTTGAAGCAAAAAGCCTGTGGCAATCCCTACTGACTCGTGTACGTAATAATTGGTTTGTTCCCCATCATTGCTCATGCCACCTTTCTTTTGCGAAAACACAGCGATCAGCCACGGCGCTTTTTCCAAATACGGCTTACTGGCATTCGTGCCGAGTGGTTTCAGTGCATCTAACCATTCTTGCCCAGCTCGACCTTCATAGAAAGAACGTTCTAATTCTTCAGCGGCTTGGCGGATCTGCCCTTTCACTTCCGCACTGTTAATCGCAACGAAATGCCAAGGTTGATGGTTTGCCCCACTAGGTGCCGTACCTGCCGCTCGAATACAGTGCTCAATCACTTCTTTCGCCACTGGGCGATCAGAGAAACTTCGAATGGAATGACGGCGCTGAAGTTGCTCAAGATTATGTACAGCTCTTGCTGCCATTTCTTGCGGAGGGTATTCCACAAAATCATTGAGTGGATGGTGTTGCTCTTGGTTCGACATAGTGCTTCCTTGCGCTTGTTGGGTGTTGATTCACTATAGCCACAAATTTCACCCTCGCCTTTTTATCTTCATAAAATCAATGTGATATTGAGATAAAGCGCAAATATTAAGCACTATTTTGCCAACAAAAAAGAGAGGCTGATAACTCGTATCAGCCTCTGCGTTACTCTGATTTGTACAGTTATCAGAGCTTTTAGTCACCTATGATCTTTTTGCTTTTTGAGCTTTTGACCACCCATGATCTTATTGCTGTGTGACCTTCTTGGTTTGGTCCATTAAACCAAGAGCACCAAAGCCAGTAATCACATCGAGGTTGGTTTTCAGACCTGTTTCTTCACCACCACCAATGTAGTTTTGTGGCATCTGCACTTGGAAGTTTTGCAGGTTGTTGTACAGCGAGTTCGCCACGTCTCGATTCAACTCGGCCAAGTACACTTCTCTGTTTGCGCCCAATGCCGCATACTTCGCTTTCAAGACTTCCGCTTCTGCACGACCTTTTTCAAGAATCGCTTTTGCTTCAAATTCCGCAGACAAAGCATTGGCTTTTTGAATCGCTAGGTTAGCTTCCGCTACTGCTAGCTCTTTCTCTTTTTCCACCTCAGCCAGTCGCTTAGTTTTCTCTACTTCAACAATTTCACGCTCCGCAATTTGACGCGCAACTTCGACTTCTTTTTGCTGTGCGATGATCGCGAGCTCTTTGCTACGCTGAGCATCTTGTACTTCACGAGTACGTTGAATCTCTTTACGTAACTGCTCAGTCTCTGCTTGTGCTTTGGAGGTCTCTTGCTCCTGAATCGCACGAATACGGTCGGCAACTAGACGCTTCTTATCTGCCAACAACTGATCAAGCTGTTTCTCTGGCTGCGGGTCACCGATGGTCACCTGCGTCACTTGAATACCGTATTGCTGTAGCGGGTTATCCTGTCGGATTGGTTGCCCTGTTCCATCCACAACCGGAACCGTCTTCCACACCAATTGGTTAGTACGTTGCAGTTGGTTCGCATTCGATTGGTTAGCACCTACTGGAGCAAGGTCTAGCTCTTCCACTTCTACCTGACGACGCTCAGTCAGATAAATGCCTTCACGCAGTTGATCACCCAATTTGGATTTGAACTGGTTCAAACCACCTTGGAAGAACTCTTCCCCCGTGTACTGGGTCGCGGTAATCACTGTCACGTTACGTGCGTTCTTCACCAACAGAGCATCGATAAGGTTGCTGTTGTTGCGGAACTCTTTGTGCATCTTCTTAACCGCTTCAGGATCATTGCTGAGCTTAAAGCGGAATGTCACCGGAATTTGACCAATGTAGGTATCGGCAAAGCGAACCTGCACCGCATCAAGGCGTTGATAAAAATCCTCGCCCTTGCTGTTACCAAATGACACGGTGATCACTTGGTCATACTTGGTGATCTTAGACAGGAACGGCATACGAAAATGAATGCCCGGCTCCGTGAATACATCCAATTCACCGGTGATGTTGTTCTGATGCACATAGCTGTAACCCGCATCGGTCATTAGCACTGAGCTGTTAATCGTTAAGCCTATGGCCAGCAGCGGGATACCAAATACGGCTGCTTTCAATCCTTTATGTAGTAACTGACGTCTCTCTTCCACTTTTAAACCTCGTCCTAAGCCTCTGCTTTCCATTTTGTTCTCCTTTTTAGGTTGTCATTGAGTTAAATCGATAAAAATCAAATTGCTATACAACTCGCTGACAACGAGGACTAATGTATCAAATTGTGACATTAAGAAATAATCGAAAGATTCATGAAATAAATAAGATTTTTACGAATAATACAAAATCATTAAAAATTTGCGGAGGATATCGATGTTTTGCACAGAAGCATTAAAGGGAGGGGAATTGCAGACAATAAAAAAGGCCGCCGAAGCGACCTTTTTCATCAAATACGTTTGAGTGAATTACTTCACACGACCTACGTATTCAGCAGTACGAGTGTCAACTTTGATCACTTCACCGATTGCGATGAATAGTGGAACACGTACAACAGCGCCAGTTGATAGCGTAGCTGGTTTACCACCTGTGCCTTGAGTATCACCTTTCAGACCTGGATCTGTATCTGTAACTTCTAGCTCAACGAAGTTTGGTGGAGTAACAGTAATTGGGTTACCGTTCCAAAGCGTGATCATACAAGTGTTGTTTTCTACCAACCACTTAGCGTTGTCGCCAACTGCTTTCGCGTCTGCAGCGATCTGCTCGAAAGTTTCGTTGTTCATAAAGTGGTAGAATTCGCCGTCTGAATATAGATAATCTAGGTCGATATCCATTACGTCTGCCACTTCACAAGTGTCACCAGACTTGAATGTTTTCTCTAGCACTTTACCAGAAAGAAGTTTACGAATTTTAACGCGGTTGAACGCTTGGCCTTTACCTGGTTTAACGTATTCGTTTTCCAGAATTACACAAGGCTCGTTATCAAGCATTAACTTAAGGCCGCCTTTAAATTCATTGGTGCTAACTGTAGCCATTTTTTCCTCTTACATTCTTAGAGCTAAATTCAATGCCGCACATAATAACCCGAAAAGTCGAATCTGTTGAGCAAAACTGGCTCAAACAGTTAGCGAATGGGATCTCTGATCCTGCAAAATTGCTGGAAATGTTGGAAATTGATCCATCGCCATGGCTGGACGGGTTTGCTGCGCGCAAGCTGTTTGCACAGCGTGTACCGCAAAGTTTTGTCGATAGGATGGAAAAAGGCAATCCTTACGATCCACTTTTACGCCAAGTATTACCTTTGAACGAAGAATTTGAGGTCCATGAAGGCTATTCCAATGATCCGCTAGAAGAGCAAGACAATGACATTCCGGGATTGCTGCACAAGTATCGCAACCGCGCCTTGATGATTGTGAAAGGCGGCTGCGCGGTGAATTGCCGTTACTGCTTCCGCCGCCACTTCCCTTATCAAGAAAACAAAAGCGGCAAGCAAGCATGGACTAAGTGCCTTGAGTACATGGCACAACAACCTGAGCTAAACGAAGTGATCTTCTCTGGTGGCGATCCTTTGATGGCAAAAGACGATGAGATCCACTGGCTATTGGAGCACATCGCACAAATTCCACATATCAAACGCCTGCGTATTCACAGCCGTTTGCCTGTCGTGATTCCTGCTCGTATTACTGATGAGCTATGTCACCTACTTCGCGCTTCTCGTCTGCAAATCATCTTGGTAACTCATATCAACCACGCCAACGAAATCAACGCTGAGTTTGCCGCTCAAATGGCGAAGTTGAAGCAGGCTGGCGTTACCTTGCTAAACCAGGGGGTACTGCTGAAAGACGTTAACAATAGCGTTGAAGCACAAGTTGCACTGAACGAAGCGTTATTTGATGCTGGCATTTTGCCTTACTACTTGCACGTTTTAGATAAAGTCCAAGGCGCGGCACACTACTTTGTTTCCGATGAAGAAGCGAAAGAGCTCATGCGTGGCGTAATCACGCGAGTGTCTGGATATTTAGTGCCTAAATTGACCCGTGAAATTGGTGGTCGACCAAGTAAAACACCACTGGATCTGCATCTAGAGTAAGTTGCTTGCCGTATAAAGATTGTCGTTACGAGTAAAAGCTTTTGTTCGCTCAGGCGGTCTTATCTATGCATACTCCGCAAATTTGGAGGTTAAGATGCAAGCAACTTTTGAACACTATTTCGATCTTGGCCCATTCAGTTGGGCGGCATTACTTTGCTGCGCAATCAATGGTTTGATGATTGGCATTGAGCGTCAAACTCGAGGTAAACCCGTTGGTATTCGTACTGCAATTCTCGTCATATCAGGTACTTACCTATTTATGTCAATGGCGGTTTCACTTTCACCAAACACGTTAGACCAAGCTCGTGTTCTTGGGCAGATCATTACTGGTGTTGGCTTTTTAGGTGCAGGTGTGATGATGACTCAAGACGGCAAAATCCACGGTGTGACTTCAGCAGCAGTAATTTGGGTATTGGCAGGCTTGGGCTTGATGATTGGCTTAGGTTACTTATCGCAGTCGATCATTATTACCGTGTTGGCATTGACCGTTTTGCTCGGTGTAGACCGGGCAGAAAACCGCGTCAAAGCTTTGCGCCGCGGTGTGCACCAGAAAATGCAGCAGCGAAAAACATCTACACGTTTGATCAAATAATCCATTCAATAAAAAAGACCCCGACGTCTCGCCGGGGTCTTTTTGTATCTGGCATTTATCGTGGAAGGTCGCGGAACTTATTTCGCAAAGTTCACGATAGGGAAACACTTGAAGAAACCGTTGTCCGCACAGTTTAGAAGACCAATTTGAACACCATCGATTTGGTCAGTCATGTTGAAGACACCAAGCTGGAAGTTAGACTTTTTAGAGATACTTGCCAGACCAATGTCTGCCATTGTGTAACCTTCAGAGTAGTTCACCGCACTCCAGTTCAAACCTTTCACATTGTTTGTTACGTTCACTGCACCCAAGTTAACACCGTTCGTCTGACCTTGGTTCCAGTTAAATAGACCCAGAGAAGCACCTGTCATTTCTTGATTTACTTTTGATGCACCAAAGAAAAGACCGAAGTTCACACCGGTTGTACGATCTGTTTCAGACATACCAAGTAGAGAGAAATCGACACCTTTCACTTCGTTCACCTGACCGTGAAGAACAGCAAGACGCACACCACCAACTGAGGAGTTAGAAGGCGCGTTCGTGTTGTCGATTGTAGAGAACATAACTGGTGAGCTATCAGCAAGAGCAACAGGTGAAGCGATAACGGCTGCAACAGCCAGTGACGTCATTAGCTTTTTCATTTTCATCTCCATGGGGATTTGTCTTTTACAACATAGTGTAGTGTTCAGAGTTTGCGCTATTTTTAGTTGATGAATGTTAGCGCTAAGTCATATTTAACTGAGTGAATATTTAACCCAATAATTCACACGCATTATTTATCCGCTTTTTTCCTAAACTCTGATGATTAGTAACCACTCAATTTCGAGTGTTTCCGTCAATGTTCTCAGCACTCAGCTCAATCCAATAACACCTTGCTCTGCTATGTCTAACGAAGAAGAATCAGAATTTCCCTACAACTCAATCTCACCCACAAACAGTCCCAATTCACAGACATAAAAAAGCCGAGGCATTCACCTCGGCTTCCTAGTTTGGTTTGGTCGGTTGTCTTTAAGCTATAACGTCTTAGAGCAAAGAGAAAGCGCAGAGTTTACGCACGTAAATGAGCACTTTCGATGCAGCTATAAGGCGTTAGAGCGACAAGACAAGCAGCAAATTACATCATGCCGCCCATACCACCCATACCGCCCATACCACCCATGTCAGGCATACCTGCGCCTTCTTTTTGTGGTAGGTCAGTAACCATCGCTTCAGTTGTGATCATTAGACCTGCAACTGATGCTGCAAATTGTAGAGCAGAACGCGTTACTTTAGTTGGGTCTAGGATACCCATCTCTAGCATGTCGCCGTACTCGCCTGTTGCTGCGTTGTAGCCGTAAGAACCTTCACCTGCTTTCACGTTGTTCGCTACTACTGACTCTTCATCACCCGCGTTCTTCGTGATTTGACGGATTGGCGCTTCCATTGCGCGTAGTGCAACGCGGATACCAACGTTTTGCTCTTCGTTGTCACCTTCTAGGTCAACAATCTTAGATGCTGCACGGATTAGTGCTACACCACCACCAGCAACAACGCCTTCTTCAACCGCTGCGCGAGTTGCATGCAGTGCATCTTCTACGCGGTCTTTCTTCTCTTTCATCTCAACTTCAGTTGCTGCACCAACTTTGATTACTGCAACACCGCCTGCTAGCTTAGCAACGCGCTCTTGTAGTTTCTCTTTGTCGTAGTCTGAAGTTGCATCTTCGATTTGCTGACGGATTTGAGCAACACGACCTTGGATCATTGCTTCTTCACCCACGCCATCGATGATGGTTGTGTTTTCTTTTGTGATTGCAACGCGCTTCGCCTGACCTAGGTCTTCTAGTGCTACTTTTTCTAGCTCTAGACCAACTTCTTCAGAAATCACGATACCGCCAGTTAGGATAGCGATGTCTTGTAGCATTGCTTTACGACGGTCACCGAAACCAGGCGCTTTCACTGCTGCTACTTTCACGATGCCACGCATGTTGTTCACAACAAGTGTTGCTAGTGCTTCACCTTCTACGTCTTCAGCGATGATAAGTAGTGGGCGAGATGCTTTTGCTACTGCTTCTAGTGCTGGAAGAAGTTCACGGATGTTCGATACTTTCTTATCGATCAGAAGGATGAATGGGTTTTCTAGATCAACAGAACCTGCTTCTTGGTTGTTGATGAAGTAAGGAGATAGGTAACCGCGGTCGAACTGCATACCTTCAACTACATCTAGCTCATCTTGTAGTGCTTGACCTTCTTCAACAGTGATAACACCGTCGCGACCAACTTTTTCCATTGCTTCAGCAATGATGTTACCTACGCTTGAGTCAGAGTTCGCAGAGATGGTACCAACCTGTGCGATTGCTTTGGTGTCGTTACACTCAACAGATAGCTCTTTTAGTTGCTCAACTGCTGCAATAACTGCTTTGTCGATACCGCGCTTAAGGTCCATTGGGTTCATACCCGCTGCAACTGCTTTTAGACCTTCATTTACGATTGCTTGCGCTAGTACGGTTGCTGTTGTTGTACCGTCACCCGCTGCGTCGTTTGCTTTAGACGCAACTTCTTTAACCATTTGTGCGCCCATGTTCTGGAATTTATCTTCCAGTTCAATTTCACGCGCTACTGATACACCATCTTTAGTGATAGTTGGTGCACCAAAAGATTTGTCTAGAACTACGTTACGACCTTTAGGACCCAGTGTTACTTTTACTGCGTCCGCTAGAACGTTTACGCCTTCTAGCATTTTAACTCGTGCGTCATTACCAAATTTAACGTCTTTAGCAGCCATCTTTGATTTCCTTTCTAAATTCTGTTTTCGATTTCGTTTTTGAATCAGAGCAAAAAATTACTCAACGATTGCTATTAGTCGACAATAGCCATGATGTCGTTTTCAGACATTACTAGCACTTCTTTACCGTCGATTTTTTCAGTTTTAGTACCGTAACCTTCAGCGAAGATAACAGTATCACCAACTTTAACGTCCAGCGGTAGCACTGTGCCGTTCTCTAGGATGCGGCCTTTACCCACAGCTAGAACAACACCGCGAGTCGATTTTTCCGCAGCAGAACCAGTTAAAACGATGCCACCAGCTGACTTTGATTCAACTTCTTTACGTTCAACGATAACTCGGTCATGTAATGGACGAATGTTCATCGGTCGTCTCTCCTGAAAATTTCCATGTTTATTTGATAATTGCCCGCGCAGGGGCACGTGATCACTATATAAGGGGCAAAGCTAAGGATCCCAAGGGGTAGACGTGAATTTTTTGTGACTTAGTTAAAATAACCGGCAGCTAAGCAACGGTTTGCGCGCGAAATGCTCACTCGCCGAGGCAACGGCTTTCTTGTATCCTTGCCCTTCCCTCACCAGATAGATGTCAAAAATGCTGGAAAAGAATAAGCCGGACAATCAGACTCAAGACAAGCATGGTTTGTTGACCGCGCCCATTCCTGACACCTTACGCAAAATGACCGTCCCAATGACCATGGGCATGATCGCGATTTTGATGTTTAACTTGGTCGATACCTTTTTCATCTCGCTATTGGGTACCGAAGCGCTCGCGGCAATCAGTTATACCTTCCCAGTAACCTTTGCTGTGAACTGCATCACTATGGGCATTGGTATGGGTCTGTCGACCAATATCGGTCGCCTGTTGGGTCAAGGAGAGTCTTCTCAAGCTGCACGTTTTACTAGCCATGGTTTATTACTGGCAGTTGCTCTAGTTACGATTGCTTCAACGCTAGGTTTGTTTACCATCGAGCCATTATTCAGCTTCCTTGGCGCAAAAGAAGATTCCATTCCACTGATCAAGCAGTACATGCAAGTCTGGTATCTGACAATTCCCCTGCTGGTGATCCCAATGGCAGGCAATAGCGCTATTCGGGCGACTGGTGATACCAAGACTCCGGCGAAGATAATGATGCTCGCTGGATTGATTAACGGCATACTCGATCCATTACTCATCTTTGGCTACGGTCCTTTTCCTGAGCTCGGCATTCAAGGCGCTGCGATTGCTAGTGCATTCAGTTGGTTTGGTGCTTTGTGCGGTTCTTTCTATGTATTGATCAAACGCGAAAAGCTGCTTGCGGCACCACAATGGCAGTGCATCAAACAAGATTGGCAACAAACGCTCAAGATCGGTACGCCCGCTGCTCTCTCGAATGCGATGACGCCGCTATCTGGTGCGATTCTGATGATGATTTTGTCTCACCATGGCACCGCAGCGGTTGCCGCTTATGGCGCTGCGCAGCGAATTGAGTCGATCTTGATTTTGGTGTTGATGTCACTGACTTCTGCACTCACCCCGTTTATGGCGCAAAACTTTGGGGCTAATAACCCTGCTCGTGCATTCGCTGGCTGGTTCCTGAGCATGCGCTTTGCGGTGGTGTTCCAAGGCTTTATCTTTTTGATGATGGTGCCCCTTAGCATTCCTCTCGCAGCACTCTTCTCCCAAGAAGCGGTAGTAAAAGACTTGCTCTGGCATTACCTCTTAGTCGTGCCGTTTAGCTATGGTTTCCAAGGTATTGTGATGATGCTGGTGAGTGGCTATAACGCGATGCACAAACCGCTGCGCGCTTTCCAATGGAGCTTTATGCGCTTGTTCGTCTTTACGCTGCCAGCGGCATGGATTGGCAGCCAGCTTTATAGCATCGAAGGTTTGTTCATTGGTATTGCTCTGGGTAACACACTAGGCGGTTTGCTAGGGTATCTCTTTGCCCTGCGCGAGCGTCGTATGACATTAGCAGAGCATGCGAGCTCTTAGTTCCACATAAAGCCAGTTTCAATCTCAGACGGACTTCAGCTTAGACAAGTTTCGGATAATAAAAAACCGCGGATAACCGCGGTTTTTTTAGATTTTGACTTTATCAAGCAGGCTTAGAATAGCTCTTCAGCAACTTGGTATAGGTCGTTGCGTACAGGACGCTTCATGTTCTCGATAGCATCGATGATGTCGTGGTGAACCAGTTGCTCTTTCACGATACCAACACAACGACCACCGTGGCCTTCCATTAGTAGGTGAACAGCATAGTTACCCATACGAGACGCTAGAACGCGGTCAAATGCAGTTGGACGACCACCACGTTGGATGTGACCAAGAACCGTTGCACGAGTCTCACGACCTGTTGCCGCTTCGATCTCTTTCGCTAGTTCGTTTGCATCCATCATCAGCTCAGTTAGCGCGATGATTGCGTGCTTCTTACCTTTAGAGATACCGTCTTGGATGTTACCAATCAGCTTCTCTTTATCTAGACCAGTTTCTGGAGTAATGATGTACTCACAGCCACCTGCGATTGCAGACATCAGAGTTAGGTCACCACAGTGACGACCCATGATTTCTACGATAGAAATACGCTGGTGAGAAGAAGACGTGTCGCGTAGACGGTCGATTGCGTCGATAACTGTGTTTAGCGCTGTTAGGTAACCGATTGTGTAATCTGTACCTGCGATATCGTTATCGATTGTGCCTGGTAGACCGATACATGGGTAACCCATCTCAGTCAGTTTCTTAGCACCCATGTAAGAACCGTCACCACCGATAACAACTAGTGCATCGATACCGTGCTTTTTAAGGTTCTCAATCGCTTGTTCGCGTACTGCCACTTCCTTGAATTCAGGGAAACGCGCAGAACCTAGGAATGTACCACCCTTGTTGATCACATCAGAAACGCTAGAACGATCTAACCTTTCGATGCGGTCTTCGTAAAGACCTAGGTAGCCATCGTAAACACCGTAAACTTCCAATCCCTCAGATAGTGCTGTACGAACTACGCCGCGTACTGCAGCGTTCATACCAGGTGCGTCACCGCCACTTGTTAAAACACCGATCTTCTTAATCATGCTCACCCTCGATCTTTGGCAATCAATTATTTAATTTTCTTTTAGGCCCCTTGTTACCAAGCAACCTGCATAATCCAGAACTGTGCGTTATGTTACATTTCCTCTACAGGAATACCAATGAAAACACACTTTTTTATGTAACTTTTCTACTTATGTAAGAGTATTACAGTTTCTCTTTGCAACTTCGTTGATTCACATCAGGATCACGATTCTTAATAAGTAGTGATGGAAAGATAGTCAATAAGCGCCTATTTGTCGTCAGGCACAGCCCTATTTTTCGACCGTTACCAATCTTGCGCCTTCTGGTCTCTTTCTGGACCAAACACCACTGACAATGGATCTTGATGGATCAGCACATCCGCTTCCGGGAACAGCTCAAGTAGATTATCTTCTACTTTATCGGCAATGTGATGGGCCTCGATCAAACGTAAGTTATCATCCAATTCTAAGTGCAGTTGGATAAAGCGCGTTGGACCAGACATCCGTGTACGTAACTGATGCACACCCAATACCCCTTCCACTTTTAAGCACTCTTGGCGAATCTGTTCCAACTCTTCATCTGGCAGCTTTCTATCCAACAAGGTCTGAATCGCCTCACTGACCATCTTGAATGCGCTGTATAAAATAAAGATACCAATACCCACCGCAAACACTGCATCGGCTTGGGTTACACCAAAGTAGCTCAAACCTAATGCCACCATAATGGCACCATTCATATACAGGTCTGTTTGGTAATGCAGTGAGTCCGCGGCGATCGCCTGACTGCCCGTCACACGCACGACATGCTTTTGGAACATCACAAGTCCAAAAGTGACCACCATAGCAAATAGAGAAACGTAAACACCGAGCTCTGGGGCGTTTAATTCATGTGGACGGAAGAAGCGCTCGACACCGTTCAGGATCAAGAACACCGCTGAACCAGAAATAAACATCGCTTGTGCCAGCGCCGCCAACGATTCGGCTTTACCGTGACCAAAAGTATGTTCTCTGTCGGCAGGTTGTAGGGAATAGCGCACCACAATGAGGTTCACCACCGAAGCGGCGATATCCAGCATGGAGTCAATTAAAGAGGCAAGTAAGCTGACTGACCCCGTCACCCACCAAGTGATGACTTTGACAATCAAAAGAAGCGTCGCAACGATGGTTGCCGTCCAAGCTGCCATCGTCACTAAACGTGCGTATTGCTGTTTCATAATCAAATAGTTAACTCAAACCGTGCTTTGAGTATACCTTGAGAATGATTTAATGAGTATTAAATCGCCAAGATCAAAAAGAGGCAGCACTCTGGCTACCTCTCTTACGTTATCTTTCAGCGATTAGCTGTTGTGGTGCTTTTCCATGCGTTTTTGCATTTTTTCGCCACACTTTTGTTGACGCTCTTTTTGTAGCTCAACAAATTTTGCTTTTTGCTCAGGTGTTAGCACGCTCAACATTTGATGCTTCTTCTCTAGCATTTTAACGCGACGTTCAGTCTGCTTCTCAACCATCTCTTTTGCTAGGTCGTTTGCCGCTGCTGCATCGAAGTTATCAGCCAATAGCAGTGCTTGAACCTTTTCGTGGTGCGCTTGACGCTCAGCCATACGTGCTTCTTTACCATCCGCGAATTTTGCTTTCATTTCCGCTTTGTTCGCTTCACGCATTTCTTTTAGTTGGTCTTTTTGTGCATCAGTTAGGTCTAGTTGACGCATGACACCGCGATCCATACCCATACCACACTCACCGCGATGACCTTTGTGGTCTTTACCGCCAAATGCGAATGCACTCGCTGTACCTAGAGTTAGAGGTAGAACAACAGCCGCTAGTACCAGTTTCTTTGCAGTTTTCATAATACGATTCCTTACACAGGTTAGTGATTCTTCTGAGCTGTTCTCACAGCGCTTGAGTGTAGAATACGACCTACTAGGTAAAGCGACGTATAGAGACCGTAAAGAATCGTAAAGAGTGATTTTTACACTCATTCTTCACCGTCATTACCATGTAATATTAAAACAACTACGAATGATAAATAGGTACTCATATGGCGAACATTCTTTTGATTGATGACGATACCGAGCTAACCAGCCTACTTAAGGAAGTGCTGAGCTTCGAAGGTTTTAACGTCAACGAAGCCAACGATGGAGAAGCTGGTCTCGCGGCAGTCACTGACGAAATCGACCTTATTTTGCTCGATGTCATGATGCCAAAACTCAATGGAATGGAAACCTTAAAGCGCCTGCGTGAAAACTGGGAAACGCCTGTTCTAATGCTGACAGCTAAAGGCGAAGAAATCGATCGCGTGATCGGTCTTGAACTGGGTGCGGATGATTACCTGCCAAAACCATTCAGCGACCGCGAACTACTGGCACGTATCCGAGCAATTTTACGCCGCACAAGCAGCACTCAAAAGAGCACTAAAAACGGTGACTGCATTGAGTATCAAGAAATCAAACTCTATCCAGGCAAACAGGAAGCCTATTGTGAAGAGGTTCTGCTGGATTTAACGACCACAGAGTTCGCCTTGTTGACTCACTTTGTACAAAATCCGGGGCAAGTCCTCACTAAAGAAACCCTGAGTCTTGACGTGCTTGGTAAGCGCCTTGCAGCCTTTGACCGCGCGATCGATATGCACGTGTCCAACCTACGGAAGAAACTGCCAGATCAGAGTAACGGTAAGCCACGCATTAAAACCCTACGAGGGCGCGGCTACATGTTAATTGAGGAGGATTAATGCGAGCACCACGCTTCAAACTACCGAAGATAAACAGCTTGTATGGACGCATCTTTGCCATCTTCTGGTTCACCATGTTTTTGGTTCTGATGGCTGTGCTGTCACTACCTCATCTTGATCCACGGAAAGCGCGCGACATTCCAAAAGAGCATTATCAACGTATGCTTGAAATACGTGACGGTATTGAGAAGAAGTATCGCAACCAAGATAACCTCGGCAAAATCTTATTTAGCCTTGAAGGACAACGACGCAGCAAGCATGACCCACGTCCAAGGATCTTCTTTTCCGATCACGAAGGGAATGTCTTAAGCACCTCGAGCCACAAAGACTTTAAGCTGCGTGCACTGCAAAATTTTGTCACCAGTATTGAAGATCAGTCACAGCCGAAACAAAAACTCTACGGTCGTTACATGATTGCAGGTCCAGTGCCAATCAATGTCGCTAATTCAGATCTACTGATGTACGTCGGCTTTAAGTGGAACGAGCCGCCACCAATCATGTTGCGCCTGTTTGACCACCCATTGCAGTTGCTGCTCGCCGTTATGTTGGTGAGTACACCGCTATTATTATGGTTAGCATGGGCATTGAGCCAACCAGCTCGACGATTGGAAACCGCAGCACAACGCGTTGCTAAAGGTGAGTTTGTCATCGATCCGAATCTAGAGAAAGGCACCACCGAGTTTCGCCAAGCAGGTACGAGCTTTAACCAAATGGTTGAGGCGGTGAATCAAATGATTTCTGGTCAGCAGCGTTTACTCTCGGATATTTCTCACGAGCTGCGCTCTCCCCTCACTCGTCTGCGCATGGCAAGTGCATTAGCGACGCGTAAGCAAGGTGAAAGCCCAGAGCTGACTCGTATTGATACTGAAGCCCAACGCTTAGAACAGATGATTGCCGAGCTGCTTGAATTGTCACGCATGCAAGTGAACAGTCACATGACGCGTGAAACCCAGCCGATTGCTAGCTTATGGGAAGAGATCATTAAAGACGCACAGTTCGAAGCGGAACAGATGGGTAAAACGCTTAGCTACTCTGCTGTGCCAGAACGCAGTATCTCAGGTAACCCAAAACTCTTGATGAGCGCGGTAGAGAACATCATCCGCAACGCGATTTACTACGGCAAAGACGAAGTGAAAATCAACATTCAGGATTCATTCGATACGCTACGCATTGTGGTGGATGACAACGGAGAAGGCGTACCAGAGGAAGAGTTAGAAGCGATTTTCCGTCCGTTCTATCGTGTGTCGACCGCGCGCGACCGCCATTCAGGTGGTACAGGGTTGGGCTTAACCATCACCGAAAGTGCGATTCGTCAGCACAGTGGTTCGATTATCGCAAGTCGCAGCCCATTGGGTGGTTTACGCGTCACCATCACCCTGCCGTTGATCAGTGAGGCGAAATAACCCCACAAAGATCAAAGTTGATAATGATTTTCATTAACATTAAAGTAAATCCTCCATTAAGGAGGATTTACAATGTCGCACACTTTCCCAGAGCTTCCGTACAGCTACGATGCGTTAGAGCCTTACATCGATGCGAAAACCATGGAAGTTCACTACAGCAAACACCACAAAACCTATTACGATAAATTCATGGCTGCCGCAAAAGGCAGCGCTCTCGAGACCCAAAGCCTCGATGACATCTTCGCTAGCATTTCTCAACACAGCCCAGCTATCCGTAACAACGGCGGCGGTTACTACAATCACATCATTTATTGGAACTGCATGTCACCAGATGGTGGCGGTGAGCCTCAAGGTGCTCTTGCAGAGGCCATCAACGATAAGTTTGGTGACTTCGAAAAATTCAAAGACGAGTTTGCCCAAGCGGCTATCAATACCTTCGGATCAGGCTTTGCTTGGCTAGTTGTAAAAGATGGTGAGATTCACATTACCTCCACCAGCAACCAAGACAACCCTCTGATGGACGTTGCCGCAGTACAAGGCGAGCCAGTTCTAGCATTGGATGTTTGGGAGCACGCTTACTACATCAGCTACCAAAACCGTCGCCCTGATTACATCGACGCATGGTGGAATGTGGTCAACTGGCGCGCAGTGGAAGAGAACTACGCTCGCGCTCTGAGTTAATCTATCTAAATGAGGGCAACACACTGAAGTGGTTGCCCTCTTCTATTACCCGTCATTGTGTTGAATCTCGCTTCTCATGGTGACTTGGGTATATACTGCTCGCCTGTTTTGACCAATCTAATTCAATACCATGTTTGATATCGCTCTATACGAACCAGAAATCGCGCCGAACACCGGCAACATCATTCGCCTGTGTGCTAACTGCGGTGCGAATCTGCACCTGATTGAGCCACTGGGTTTCGATCTAGAAGAGAAGAAAGTCCGCCGCGCAGGTTTGGATTACCACGATTTGGCTCGCGTGACGCGTCATAAAAATTATCAAGCATTCTTGGAATACTTAGAGAAAGAGAAACAAGGCAGCTACCGCCTGTTTGCATGTACGACAAAGACCACAGGTCATCACGTCGATGCAAAATACCAAGAAGGCGATGTTTTGATGTTTGGTCCAGAAACGCGTGGTCTGCCAGCAAACGTGATCGATAGCCTGCCAATGGAGCAACGTATCCGCATTCCAATGATGCCGGACGCACGCAGCCTAAACCTATCTAATGCCGTAGCTATCATTGCGTTTGAAGCGTGGCGCCAGATGGGCTTTGAAGGCGCGTTGTAAGCACAGCAAATGACAGATACTAAAAAGGGCGCTGAATGCGCCCTTTTGCTTTTTTTACTTACCGATTGAATCAGTTGAGCTTGTTACGATCATTGTCGTCTTTACGCTCGTATTCACCTTCGAAGGTGTTGCCGTTATCCGATTGAGAATCAAATGGGTCACGACGGAATGGGTCTTGCTCAAATGGACCTTGATTTGAGAAGCCACCTTGGAAGCCGCCACCATTTACCGTCTTCACCACCATCTTGCTCATTAAGTATTTCGCAATCGCCGCTCGTGGGGCTGGCAATAATACCAACATACCCAATCCATCGGTCATGAAACCTGGGGTTAACAACAGCACACCGGCAACCGCCAGCATCACACCTTCAAAAATCTGTTGCGCTGGAAGCTCACCTTGCTCTAAGCGCCCTTGCACCGACATTAGCGTCTGGATGCCTTGGCTACGTACCAAAGACGCACCAACAAATGCAGTAATCAACACCAAAGCAATCGTAGGCCAGAGACCTAAGAAGCCTCCCACCTGAATAAATAGGCCGATTTCGATGATCGGGACGAAAATAAACGCCAATAATAAGATAGGAAACACATGCCCTCCTTTGTTGGATTCAGTGTAATGGCAAAAGCCTACTAAGCTCAAACGAATCGTTGTAAAAAAGCGTGTTCACCCTAGGGAGAATGCATTGTGCAAAAAGCGCTCTTTGAACAAAGGTGCATATACAAAAATTGATCGTTGAAAAGTGCTATTTTCGGACTCTTAAAATCCATGTTTGTCGAGGAAAAACATCTACCCATAAAGGGTTATTAATATCCCGTTCATACTTTGCAAATTATTGACGCATTAAAAGCGAAAAAGGTGATCCACTTACTATTTTTATGCGCTAGGTGCAGTATGATGTGCCACATAAGTCAGGACGGTTTTTCCAGCCAAAAACTCTGATGAATGGATTCTTGATTGCAGAAATGGCTAATAAATAACTTAAATATCAGAATTATTATCTAAGGATCCTGTTATGGCTACACTATCTGATGCTCCAAAGACAGCAAACCAAGCCACTCGTATTGAAGAAGATCTATTAGGCCAACGTCATGTCCCTGCCGATGCTTACTACGGCATCCACACACTTCGCGCTATCGAAAACTTCAACATTTCAAGCACTACCATCTCTGACGTACCTGAATTTGTGCGTGGCATGGTAATGACTAAGAAAGCCGCTGCACTAGCAAACAAAGAGCTAGGTGCGATTCCAAAAGACGTTGCTAACTACATTCTAGAAGCGTGTGATTTGATCCTTGAAACAGGTAAGTGCATGGATCAGTTCCCTTCAGACGTATTCCAAGGTGGCGCAGGCACGTCAGTTAACATGAACACAAACGAAGTTATCGCGAACGTTGCACTTGAACTGATGGGCAAGGAAAAAGGCCAATATGAGTTCATCAACCCGAACGATCACGTTAACAAGAGCCAATCAACAAACTGTGCGTACCCAACGGGCTTCCGTATCGCGGTTTACAACAGTGTTCATCAGTTGATGGAAGCGATCGAATACCTAAAAGGCGCATTCGAGCTTAAAGCACAAGAATTCAAAGATGTGTTGAAGATGGGTCGTACTCAGCTTCAAGACGCGGTTCCTATGACTGTAGGTCAAGAGTTCCACGCATGGGCAGTAACACTAAACGAAGAAATTCGTGCCCTAGATTACACATCCAAACTACTACTAGAAATCAACCTAGGGGCAACGGCAATCGGTACTGGTCTAAACGCACCAACTGGTTACCAAGCACTAGCAGTGAAACACCTAGCGGAAGTCACTGGCGTTGAAGTGGTTGCAGCAGAAGACCTAATCGAAGCAACCTCTGACTGTGGTGCCTACGTGATGACGCACGGTGCGCTGAAACGTCTAGCAGTGAAACTATCGAAGATCTGTAACGACCTTCGTCTACTTTCTTCTGGTCCACGTGCAGGTCTTAACGAACTGAACCTACCAGAAATGCAAGCAGGCTCTTCAATCATGCCAGCTAAAGTAAACCCAGTTATCCCTGAAGTAGTAAACCAAGTTTGCTTCAAAGTTCTAGGTAACGACAACACGGTTTCTTTCGCAGCAGAAGGCGGTCAGCTACAGCTTAACGTAATGGAACCAGTTATCGCACAAAGCGTGTTCGAGTCTATCTCTCTACTACACAACGCGTGTGTGAACCTACGTGACAAATGTATCGATGGCATCACTGTGAACAAAGAAGTTTGTGAGAACTACGTTTACAACTCTATCGGTATCGTAACTTACCTAAACCCATACATCGGTCACCACGAGGGCGATATTGTGGGTAAGATCTGTGCTGAAACAGGTAAGAGCGTACGTGATGTGGTTCTAGAACGCGGTTTATTAACTGCAGAAGAGCTAGATGACATCTTATCGGTTGAAAACTTCATGCATCCGACTTATAAAGCGAAACGCTACGAGTAATCGTATATGTAAAGGGGTCCCTAACGGGGCCCTTTTTTAGGCTCTGATACGGTTAACCACATTTTTTATGCGCTTTTTATTGCCGTAAGCCGATCAGGTTCTGATTTTCTGAACACTTACTCCTGTTCCTGAGTGCTCAAAAAATCAGAATCATTAAAAAACTAAAAGAGGTATCAATATGGTAATGGTCGAACTCTTCGTGGTTCTGCTCTTCATCTATTTGGGGGCAAGAATCGGTGGTATCGGCATTGGTTTTGCCGGTGGTGCTGGGGTAATTGCATTGTCTTTAATCCTAGGCGTACCGACAAGCCAAGCTTACATCCCTGTCGACGTAATCCTGATCATCATGTCTGTAATTACCGCTATCGCAGCAATGCAAGTGGCGGGTGGTTTGGACTGGATGGTTCAAGTTGCAGAAGACTTTTTGCGTAAACATCCCGAACGCATCACTTTTTACGCGCCTATCGTGACATTCCTAATGACACTGATGGCGGGTACAGGTCATACCGCTTTCTCTACTCTACCTGTAATTGCAGAAGTAGCAAAAGGTCAAGGCGTTCGCCCTTCTCGTCCACTGTCTATCGCGGTAGTTGCATCGCAAATCGCTATCACAGCATCGCCAATCTCAGCGGCAGTTGTAGCGTTCGCAGCAATGCTTCACCCATTCGGCGTTGACTACTTGACGCTACTAGCGATCTGTATCCCAACAACGTTCATCGCTTGTATGATCGGTGCATTCGTTGCGAACTTCATGGGTAGCGAACTTAAAGACGATCCTGAATACCAAGACCGTCTAGAGAAAGGTCTGATTAAGCTAAACACTGAATCTAAGCGCGAAATCCTGCCAACAGCGAAGAAAGCGACATTTATCTTCCTAGGTGCTATCGCATTCGTAGTGTGTTACGCAGCAGCAATCTCTGGCTCTGTTGGCCTTATCGAGAACCCTGCTCTAGGTCGTAACGAAGCAATCATGACAGTAATGCTCGCAGCTGCGGCAGCTATCGTAATGAGCTGCAAAATCGATGCTGGCAAAATCCCAGCAGCAGCGACATTCCGCTCTGGTATGACAGCGTGTGTGTGTGTTCTTGGTGTAGCATGGTTAGGTTCTACGTTCGTTAACGCGCACGTTGACGGCATCAAAGAAGTGGCTGGTGCGCTACTAGCAGACTACCCATGGATGCTAGCACTTGTTCTATTCTTTGCTTCAATGCTGCTTTACTCGCAAGGTGCAACTACCGTTGCGCTTATGCCAGCAGCACTAGCAATCGGTGTGGCACCACTTACCGCAGTTGCGTCTTTCGCAGCAGTAAGTGCATTATTCGTACTACCTACCTATCCAACGCTGCTTGCGGCAGTTGAGATGGACGACACGGGTTCAACTCGTATCGGTAAATACGTATTCAACCACCCATTCTTTGTACCTGGTGTGGTAACCATCGCTTCTGCGGTAGCACTTGGCTTCGCATTCGGTGGTCTGCTGATCTAGTAGAAACAGAGTCTTACTCGGGGAGCTTCGGCTCCCTTTTTTATTGCCTGCCGCATTGGAGAGCGCTTAACAAATCTTCACTTCCATGAAACTTATTGGCTAGTCAGCAGGTCTGATTGAGTTACACTAACGGCAATTATCTAAGATGAATTGAACCTTTTATGCGTGCATTACTCTCCGTCTTACTCTTAGGGCTTATTACCTTCTCTGCGCCTTCTTTTGCTTTGTTTGGCAATGATCAGTTAAACAACAGTCAAAGCAACGCTTTTGGCAGCAGCAACGATACCTTTGTACCTGTCGATCAGGCTTTCCCATTCAACTACTACCAGCAAGACGGCAAACTGATGCTGGACTGGCAAGTACGCGATGGTTATTACCTGTATCAAGAACGCCTATCGGTAGCGGGTGAGAAAGTATCGCTAGGCGAACTGCAAATGGAAGACGGAACGCCGCATAAAGATGAATTCTTTGGTGACGTACATATCTACACTCAGCCTCTGTTCGTTAACGTCCCAATGCACGACTGGCAAGACGGTGCACGCGTGGTAGTGCAATACCAAGGTTGTGCGAAAGCAGGCTTCTGTTACCCACCAGAAACTCGCGTGATTCCTATCAGCGCGTTTACTTCGTCGAGCTCAGATTCAACAGCGGCGACGACAACACCAAAAGCAGAGCAAGTACCAACAGCAACGCCACCAGCGGCGCAATCATCTAGTTCTAGCGACACACCATCGACGCCAGTAACACAGCAAGATAGCCTTGCCGCAAACCTAGCTGATAACTGGTGGACGCCACTTCTGTTCTTGGCGCTTGGTGTGGGCTTAGCATTTACGCCATGTGTTCTGCCGATGTACCCAATTCTGACCAGCATCGTGCTTGGCAGCGGCAAACTAAGCCAAAGTCGCGCGCTAGGTTTGTCGTTTGTCTACGTGCAAGGCATGGCGCTGACTTATACCCTACTGGGCCTTGTGGTGGCGTCTGCGGGCATGCAATTCCAAGCAGCGATGCAACACCCTTATGTGTTGATTGGTTTGAGTGTGCTGTTCGTGACGCTCGCCCTGTCTATGTTTGGCGTTTATAACCTGCAACTGCCAAGTGGGGTACAAACTTGGTTAAACAACCTCAGCAACAAACAACAAGGTGGTAGCAGCGCAGGTGTATTCGCCATGGGTGCGATTTCTGGTCTGGTGTGCTCCCCATGCACCACGGCTCCTCTGTCTGGTGCGCTACTTTACGTTGCACAAAGCGGTGACTTACTGACAGGTGGTATCGCGCTCTATGCACTAGCAATGGGTATGGGTATTCCACTCATTCTTGTTGCAGTATTCGGCAACAAACTTCTGCCAAAAGCAGGAGGTTGGATGGATCGCGTTAAGACTCTGTTCGGCTTCATTCTACTGGCTGCTCCTATCTTCCTACTTGAGCGCATCTTGCCAGAAATGTGGGCTACGGCATTGTGGTCAGCACTGGGTATCGCGGCTTTTGGTTGGCTATACCACATCAAAAACAGCCTAGAATTTGGCGGTTGGAAGCAAAGCGCAGTAGGCATCATTGCTGTGCTTGGTTTGTTTGCTTCTGCTCAACCAGCATTGAACTATTGGTTTGGTAACAACACCACTACACAAACTCAGCAAGCAACAGTGAGTTTTACTCGTATTGCTAACGTGGCTGAGCTTGAGGCTGCACTTGCTCAGGCGAAACAAGTAGGTAAACCAGTGATGCTGGATTTCTACGCCGACTGGTGCGTAGCATGTAAAGAGTTCGAGAAGTACACCTTCCATGACCCAAGCGTCGAAGCCAAACTACAAGACTTCGTTCTTCTGCAGGCGGACGTGACCAAGAACCAAATTCAGGACATCGAGCTGCTTAAACATATGAATGTACTGGGTTTACCAACGATTGAGTTCTGGGATGCCAATGGCGAACATGTTTCAAACGCTCGTTTGACGGGCTTTATGCAAGCCGAGCCTTTCTTAGAGCACATCAACCGATTCTGATGATGAATCATTCAAACGCCAGTGATTATTCACTGGCGTTTTTTGTTGTCTCAATAAAACTGAGAAAGTTGCGTTTATATGCAATTTTTCTAATAAAAGTCGATTTAGTTCAGACTTTTAGCGGATAAATATTGTCCAAATTCTTAAAGGTGGACAATAATTCCATTAACGAAATAGTCAAAAGTGTTTAACGTCATGGATTCGACCTACACCATTATCATCGCTGATGATCACCCGCTGTTCCGCAATGCCTTGTTCCAATCGGTACACATGGCTGTGAGTGGTGCTAACCTTCTCGAAGCGGATACGCTGGATGCTCTACTCGCGTTGCTGGAAAAAGAAGAAGAGCCAGATTTGGTGTTGTTAGATCTCAAGATGCCAGGCGCAAATGGCATGTCGGGGTTGATTCACCTTCGTGCTGAATACCCAGATATCCCAGTGGTGGTGGTATCTGCCAGCGAAGAAGCAAGCGTGGTCACTCAAGTGAAAAGCCACGGTGCGTTCGGCTTTATTCCAAAATCGAGCGACATGCGTGAGCTGGTCAATGCACTCAACCAAGTCCTCAACGGCGACCCATACTTCCCAGAAGGCTTGATCACCAATAACGCAGCTTGTAATGACTTGGCAGAAAAAATTGCCGCACTTACCCCCCAGCAATACAAAGTGTTGGGCATGCTTTCCGATGGCTTACTCAACAAACAAATCGCTTACGAGCTCAATGTCTCAGAGGCCACCATCAAAGCCCACATGACCGCAATTTTCCGCAAACTGGGCGTGAAAAACCGAACTCAAGCCGTCATCCTACTGCAGCAAATGGAACCCGAGCAGTAATGTGTTAGTAAATATATCTAATTCACATTTATATGACGCAAAAAGAACAACAAACGTTAAAATAATAAGGCTGCACCACGCAGCCTTTTTCATCCCTCTGTTAAACCGCTAACTCTGGGAGGTCATACTTTGCTAAGTATTCTCGTCACTCAATTCGTCGTACTCTGGGCCGTCATCGACCCGATTGGTTCAGTACCCGTTTATCTATCACAAACTCAACACCTCACGGCAAAACAGCGTCGTCTCGTAGCGTTGAAAGCCATTGCCATTTCAATGGGTGTGTTGCTGTTCTTCCTTATTGCCGGTCAGTTGTTGCTGGAAGCAATGCAAATCCCATTGCCCGCGTTCCAAGCCGCTGGTGGCTTAGTGTTATTGCTGTTTGCATTGTCGATGATTTTTGGTGAGAGCAAGCCAGAACAAGAACAAAAACTGGGCGAAGAAGTCAGCCACTCCGATCTCGCTGACTTAGCCGTTTACCCTCTTGCGATCCCTTCGATTGCATCGCCGGGTGCAATGATGGCTATCGTGATGCTCACCGATAACAACCGCTACTCTTTCGTCGACCAAGCCATGACCGCAGGCGTCATGATTGCGGTACTTCTGGTTACCCTATTCTTGTTACTGGGAGCAAACACGATTCAAAAAGTGATTGGTAACGTAGGCGCAGCCATCATCAGCCGCGTAATGGGGCTTATCCTTGCTGCTGTTGCACTGAATAATTTGCTGCTTGGTATAAAAGATTTCTATGTTAATTGATAAAACTCTTAGACCTTTGGCTAATTTAACATCAAATTAACATCACACTTTTATTCTCACTTCTTCTCAAACGCCCTAAAAATGGGCGTTTTTGCTTTTTAGCATCCCGACTAAAGTTGAAAAGAGTTCTTGCCAGTGCCTTGCTAATGTATATGTTGAAACATTTTTTTAACAACAATACCAATCGTAAGGAGACGGCAATGGCATTTGAAAGCGAAGAAAGAGCCAAAGCCTACTGGGACAAGAACGTGAAGCTCATGATTACCCTGATGGTCATCTGGTTCGTAGTGTCTTTCGGCTGCGGCATTTTATTTGTCGACGTACTTAATCAATTTCAATTAGGTGGATACAAACTCGGGTTCTGGTTTGCTCAACAAGGTTCCATCTATGCCTTCCTAGGTATTATTTTCTACTACGCGTGGAAAATGCGCCAAATCGACCGTGAATTCGGCGTAGATGAGTAAGGAGTAACTCAGATGGATTTGAAAACTATTACCTATCTGGTGGTTGGCGCGACGTTCGTCCTCTACATCGGTATTGCGATTTGGGCTCGTGCGGGCTCAACCAAAGAATTCTATGTAGCAGGCGGCGGTGTAAACCCTATCGCTAACGGCATGGCAACCGCAGCAGACTGGATGTCAGCAGCATCATTCATCTCAATGGCAGGCTTGATTGCCTTCATGGGCTACGGCGGCTCGGTATTCCTGATGGGTTGGACAGGCGGTTACGTACTACTGGCACTTCTGCTTGCACCATACCTACGTAAGTTCGGTAAGTTTACTGTGCCAGAATTCGTAGGTGAGCGTTTCTACTCTAACGCAGCGCGTATCGTAGCGGTTGTGTGTCTTATCATCGCATCAGTAACTTACGTTATCGGTCAGATGAAAGGCGTGGGCGTGGCGTTCGGTCGTTTCCTAGAAGTGGATTACTCAACAGGTCTACTGATCGGTATGTGTATCGTATTCATGTACGCCGTTATGGGTGGCATGAAAGGCATTACCTACACGCAGATTGCTCAATATTGCGTACTCATTCTTGCTTACACTATTCCTGCAATCTTTATCTCTCTGCAACTAACAGGTAACCCACTACCACAGATCGGCTTAGGTAGTACCATCCAAGGCACCGATGTCTATCTACTCGATAGGCTCGACCAAGTAGTCACCGAGCTCGGCTTCAGTGAATACACCACCCAAGTTCGTGGCGACACGCTAAACATGTTCGTGTACACCATGTCATTGATGATCGGTACTGCGGGTCTGCCACACGTAATCATCCGTTTCTTTACCGTTCCTAAGGTTCGTGATGCACGTACATCAGCAGGTTGGGCGCTAGTTTTCATCGCTATCCTTTACACAACAGCACCTGCAGTATCTGCTATGGCGCGTCTAAACCTAATGGATACCGTTAACCCAGCTCCGGGTCAGCACCTTGCTTATGATGAGCGTCCTGACTGGTTCAAGAACTGGGAGAAAACAGGTCTACTAGGCTTTGATGATAAGAACGGCGACGGTCTGATTGAGTACACATCAAACCCAGCAACCAATGAGCTGAAAGTTGACCGTGACATCATGGTACTAGCAAACCCAGAGATTGCTAAGCTACCTAACTGGGTTATCGCACTTGTCGCAGCAGGTGGTCTGGCGGCAGCACTATCGACAGCTGCAGGTCTACTACTGGCGATTTCGTCCGCAATATCTCATGACTTAATCAAAGGTGTGATAAATCCGAACATATCCGAGAAGAAAGAGCTGCTCGCGAGCCGAATCTCCATGGCAGTCGCCATCGCAGTCGCCGGTTACTTAGGCTTGAATCCGCCAGGGTTTGCAGCCGGTACGGTAGCGCTCGCCTTCGGTCTGGCGGCATCCTCCATCTTCCCTGCGTTGATGATGGGTATCTTCAGTAAGAGCATCAACAAAGAAGGCGCAATCGCGGGTATGATTGCGGGTATCAGTATCACGCTATTCTACGTATTCCAGCACAAAGGCATCCTATTTGTTGCTGACTGGACTTACCTACAAAGCTGGGGTCAGAACTGGTTCCTAGGCATCGAACCAAACGCATTTGGTGCAATTGGTGCTGTGTTCAACTTCATCGTGGCATTCGCTGTATCGAAAGTAACGGCAGAAACACCACAAGAAGTAAAAGACCTAGTCGAGCACGTACGTGTACCAGCAGGCGCTGGCGGTGCAGTAGACCACTAAAATATAACGCAAACCACAAAAGCCCCGCTTGGGGCTTTTTTATTCACTTAACTTATTCTAATAATTAGAGATTCCCTGAACCGTAGCAAGGAAGCCAACATGTTCAAAAACAAGCACTTTATTATCGCTCTGTTGATCGCCCCGATTCTGTCTTTGATCGCTTATTTCGGTACAGACATGGCTCTAAGTGAGAAACCTCATGCCGCTAAAGAAGGGGAAAGCTACAAACTGGCCAGCAAGTCGAATTGCCGTTATACCAGTGGCTTGTGTGATATGGAGAACGGCGACTTTAAAGTGAAGTTTCGCTCAGAAAAGCTGACTCAAGATAGCCTAGAGTTGTCTTTACATGCGGCTTACCCACTGGAAGGAGTGAAGCTTTCAGTCGTGGATAGCCAAGAGCAAAACGCACGACCAATTGACATGAAGCCAGCGGATCAAGCCGGACAAAGCTGGACCATCACTTTGCCTAAGCCTGCATCAGCCGAGAGTTGGCTACGTGTTGCGATTCAATCTGAAGGCACGCTCTACTACGGTGAAACGCAAACAGCGTTTGTGAAATACGAAACCCTGTTTACGGACAAATAACTTACTTGCTCCATAAGGCTTGAAGACGCATTTGAGCCAACCTTATCTCGCGAAAGAATACCGAGCTTAATTGTAGGGATTGAGCTCTCCCACTTCAGCCGATACTGAGTCCGAGTATCGGCTTTTTTTGTTGTGTTATTTCCTCAAAAAAGCTGTGGTTGCTAATCGACAATTAATTGATAATAATTATCATTATCTTAAGTATCGAGGTAACTATGGACAGCAGCCAAGCCATCTACAACGCCTTTTTTAAAGCGCAAGACCGATTCCTTCATGTGTATGCGCCAAGCGGCTTCGAACCCGATGTGATCCATGATTACATCCATTGGGGTATGGTGCTGTCGTCCATCTACGATCACGATGCGGAGCACGAAAACCTGTTGCTGTGCGAGCTGTATTTGCGCCAAGTCTACTTCCATCTACTTGATGCCATTCAGGACCCTGCGCGCAGCCGCATCTTCCGCCGAGTCTGCCTCGATTCTATTCACACTCCGCTACTTTGTCTCAAACGTTACTACTACCAATTTGAGGATGGCGATGTGAAATTTCTCTCATTACAACAACAATTACGTCTGATACAGACGCCACTCGATTAAACAAAAGGAACCTACCATGACCACGGAATTCCGTATCGAAGCGGACAGCATGGGCGAAGTCAAAGTCCCAGCCAACGCTTTGTATCAAGCCCAAACTCAACGCGCTGTCGATAACTTTGCTTTCAGCAAACACACCATGCCGACAGGGTTTATTCAAGCACTCGCTCACATCAAACAAACCGCAGCGCTTACCAATGCTCAACTTGGCTTGCTAGAAGGTGATATTGCCAATGCCATCGCTGATGCCGCGCAAGCCATCATTGATGGTAAACACATCGATCAATTCCCTATCGATGTATTCCAAACTGGCTCGGGCACGAGCTCAAACATGAATGCCAACGAAGTGATTGCAACATTGGCATCTGAGCATCTAGGCGGAACAGTCAATCCAAACGATCACGTCAATATGGGTCAAAGCAGTAACGACGTAGTGCCTACTGCGATTCAAGTCAGCTCTGCAATTGCAATTGAAAAACAGCTACTACCAGCACTGTCCCACCTAAGTGAAACACTAGAGACTAAGCAGCAAGCTCTGAAAGATGTGGTGAAAACAGGTCGTACGCACCTCATGGATGCGATGCCAATTACCTTCGCCCAAGAGCTTGGTGGTTGGCAGTTCCAAATCGAACACGCTAAACAAGCCATCGAACAAACACTGCCAGCAGTGAAAGCGTTAGCTCAAGGCGGAACAGGGGTGGGTACAGGGATCAACGCCGATCCACGCTTCGCCGATCTTTTTGCCGATAACCTAACGCAATCAACGCGCATCGAGTTTGCTTCAAGCAAAAACTTCTTCTTCAATCTCAGCAGTCAGGATGCGATCGTCGCCCTATCGGGACAGCTCAAAACAACAGCAGTTGCGATCATGAAGATCGCAAACGATCTTCGCTGGATGAACTCAGGTCCACTAGCTGGCTTAGGTGAAATCGAACTGCAAGGCTTACAGCCGGGCTCTTCTATCATGCCGGGCAAAGTGAACCCTGTGATTCCAGAAGCTGCAGCCATGGCGTCTGCCCAAGTGATTGGTAACGACGCAACCATTACCGTTGCAGGTCAATCGGGTAACTTCCAACTTAATGTGATGCTGCCAGTGATAGCTCACAATGTACTAGAAAGCATTGAACTGCTGTCGAACAGCGCCGTTGCTTTGGCAGACAAAGCCATCGCGACGTTTGAAGTACGCCAAGACAACCTTGATGTTGCACTGGCGAAGAACCCGATTCTGGTCACCGCACTTAACCCTGTGATTGGCTACCTAAAAGCAGCCGAAGTGGCGAAGAAAGCCTACAAACAAGGTCGCGCGATCATTGATGTTGCGGAAGAAGAAACGGACTTAGATCGTGCAACATTAGAAAGATTGCTCGATCCAGCCAAACTAACTCAAGGCGGCGTTGCAGAATAAGCCACTGACCGATCATCCCCTTAAAGCGAAAGACCTCCAATCGGAGGTCTTTTTTTCTAGGCGACTCGATTGAGAACCGAACGCAGCTTCAAAGGTTTCACCGGTTTGGCAATAAAACTGAACCCATTGGCTTTAATGCCTTCCATCATGTCATCGGTTCGGTCGGCACTGATGATCACCCCTTCAAAGCGGTTACCCAGACGCAAGCGGCATTGCTGCAACACTTCTAATCCTGTTCGACCATTGTCTAAACGATAATCGGAGAAAATCACATCCGGCAGCCAATCGTCTTCGATCGCTTTCAGACTCTCAACGATGTCGGTCGCAATGCGAATATCACACCCCCAGCGTGAGAGTAAATTTTCCATTCCGACCAGAATGTCTGGCTCATTATCGACACACAACACACGAATATGACTTAAATCGGATTGTGCACTCTTCACAGCTTTAACTGCTGGAATGTGCACCTTCTCTGCCTTATCTAAGGTAATCGAGAACACGCTGCCTTGACCAAACCACGAACGCATGGAAATTTCATGCCCCAGCACTTGAGCAATACCTTTCGAAATAGCCAAACCTAACCCTAAACCTTGGTCAGAACGAACTTGAGTACCACGATTAAACTCTTCGAAGATCTCTTGTTGCTTCTCTTCTTCGATACCCATGCCATTGTCCCATACATCAATACGCACTCGCCCTTGTACACGACGCACACCGAGCGCAACTTTGCCATTCGGGCTATATCGGAACGCATTGGTAAGGAAGTTCTGTACCACGCGGCGTAGCAGTTTCGGGTCGGACTTCACCATTAAAGACGATGGGATCATTGTGAACTCAATGCCTTGTTGTTTCGCCAACGCACTGAATTCCGCATTCAAGTTTGCCAACACATCATTGACCGCAAAGCCATGCACATTGACGTCCAACTTGCCCGACTCCAAACGTGAAATATCCAGCAAGTCACCAATCAAATCTTCTGCTGCGCCTAATGCACTCTCAATATGGGTCGACAGCTTTTGGGTTTCACTGTCTTTAGCAACTTCCGACAAGGAAGAAGCAAACAGGCGCGCGGCATTCAGCGGTTGCATCAAGTCATGACTTACAGCGGCTAAGAAGCGCGACTTAGACTGCGACTCATGCTCAGAACGTTGGGTCGCTGCCACCAGCTGTTTGTTCAGTTGTTCCAATTCACGAGTACGAGCACGAACGCGTTCTTCTAGTGTCTCATTAGCATCTTTCAGAGCTTGCTCCGCATCGCGGAACACGGTGATATCGGTAAAACTCATAACGAAACCGCCACCGGGCATTGGGTTACCTTGCACTTCAATTACGCGACCATCTGGACGCACACGGGAAGAGGTATGTCGCGTGCCTTGCTCAAGGTGATAAACGCGGCGACGAACGTGGTCTTCAGGGTCACCCGGACCACATAAACCTTGCTCTGCATTATGACGAATCACATCCGCAATCGGACGCCCGACCTGAATCAATCCCGGCGGGAAGACAAACAACTCCAGATAACGTTGATTCCACGCCACCAGCCTTAGTTGCTTGTCGACCACTGCGATACCTTGCCCAATGTGTTCAATCGCACCTTGCAGCAAGCCACGGCTGAAATCGTACAGCTCTGACGCTTCATCAACGATGGTCGCTACTTCCTCAAGCTGCATGTTTCTGCCTTGCAAAGCAGAAGTAAGTACTAACTTAGCTGAAGAGGCACCAAACACACCTGCGAGTACGCGCTCGGTGTGTCTAATCAAGGTAGAGGGAGCTTGTTGATTGGGAAGCAGCTCTTCGCGTTGCTGACTCCAATAGGTTTGAAAAGCAGATTTCACTCGCGTGCGTCCAACAAATCGAGAGGCTAACATCTCCAGTTCACTGACCGTTACACGGCTCTGATACAAGCTGATGTTTTCACTCTCAGGCAACGGCGTACCAACGAATGACGCCGATTGTAAGCGTTCACTTATGCTTGGGCGCGTAGCTAGTGATACCGCGACAAAACACGCGGTATTCGCCACCACGCTGAGGATCATGCCCCAGTCAGAAACAGCAATACCAAAACCTGCCAATAAATCAGGCGGAGTGATCAACCAAATCAGTAAGTTGTTGCTTGCGTCACCCGCCAGCATGTCGGTTTGGCTCATCAAAGTGATCAACCAAATGGTGAAACCCACCAGCAGACCGACATACACGCCTTTCTTGTTGCCCTGACGCCAGTACATACCGCCAAGTAGAGACGGAGCGAACTGGGTAATTGCTGCAAACGAGAGAAAACCTATCGCAGAGAGTGAGTGGATACTATCTAAAGCCTGATAAAAGCCCCATGCTCCAATCAAAAGAAGCAGAATAAGCCCGCGACGTATACGTAATAACAGCGTAGAGAAATGGTGATGATTACGTTTTGATAACTTCATCCGGCGCAAAATCAGCGGCATCACCAAATCGTTAGATACCATGATCGCTAAGGCAATGGTCGAGACGATGACCATGCCGCTTGCCGCAGAGGTACCACCTAAAAATGCCAGCAAGGCGATGTCATTCGCGCCCACCGCCATCGGCACACTGATCACGTACGTATCGGCAGGGCTGCCACTCAACAAGCTTTGCCCTACCCATGCAATTGGCAGAACGAAAATGCCCATCAGAATCAGATACAACGGGAATAACCAACGCGCAACGTGCAAGTCTTGCGCGCGTTCATTCTCAACCACCATGGTATGGAACTGACGTGGCAAACAGACAATCGCCAGCATGGTCAGAATGGTATGAATCAGCAAGGTCGGAATGTTGGGTGATTCATAGGTTTCAGCGGCGATATCAGCGAGGTGGAAGCTCTCGGTATCCATCGCGAGCCAAACAATAAACACGCCCACCACTAAAAACGCCACCAACTTGAGTACTGATTCAAACGCAATCGCCATCATCATGCCGCGGTGATGTTCGGTGTTATCGATATGACGCGTACCAAACAGCATGGTGAAGATCGCCATCGCCCCGACCACAAACCAAGACACGCTGTAGTTTTGATAACTGAGATCAGATGCTAAATCTGGCGCGATGATCTCCAATCCCATGGTGATGCCGCGCAATTGCAAAGCGATATACGGAAGAATGCCTGCCACCGCGATTAAGGTGACAACTACTGCCAAGCCTTGCGATTTGCCATAGCGGGCGGCAATAAAATCGGCAATGGAGGTGATGTGCTCGCGCTTGGCAATCAAGATCAGCCGAGCGAGGACGCGCCAGCCGATGGTAAACACGATGATCGGCGCGATATAGATGGGTAGGAAGGACCAAGGATTGTTGCTCGCCTGTCCGACCGTGCCGTAGAAGGTCCACGACGTACAGTACACCGCAATCGACAAACTGTAGATCCATGGTCGCCAACGCGCTAACCATCTCTTTTGTTTGTCACCGTACCAAGCGATTAAAAACAGGATTCCCAAATACGCCAAAGAAACGGGAATCACTAGCCATCCTTGCATCCGATATCCTTTCTTACTTTTCTTGCCTTTCTTGCTGTTTTTAAAGCAAGGAATAAAAAAACCTCTCCATAAGGGAGAGGTTTCATTTAACACTGCTTTCACAACAGAGACAAAGGTTAGTTTTTAATCTCTGTCACAGAAGCTTAATTCTGTGCTTCAGGCGCATTGGCTGAGAGATCAACCACATTACTTTCATCATTTTGAGGATCAACTTTGATAAACAGTGCAATGAAGCCCATCGCCGCCATCAACCAGAAGATATTCGCACCCCAGTGCTCGTAGCCCCAACCACTGATCACTGTCATCAACGCGATAAACGCACCCAGTGGAATTGCGTTATATAGTGCCTGCAATGCCACCATCTTGTTCTCTGCTGAGTTCTGGATGTATTGAATGGCAGCAATGTGCGCCATTGCAAACGTCACGCCGTGAAGCATTTGCACTACCACCAACGCCAAAATAGAGGTCGTAGACGCAGTCATGCCCCAACGTAGCATCACACCACCAGCAGCAACCACAAACAGAGTGCGCAAAGACCAGCCAGCGAATAGACGCTTACTCAGAGCAAACACAGCAACTTCAGCTGCCACGCCCAAGCTCCACAAGTAACCAATCACATCTTCTGAGTGACCAGCCGCTTTCCAGTGAATCGCACTAAAACCGTAGTACGCCGCATGGCTGCCTTGGATTAACGCAATCAGCACAAGGAACTTCACGACCGGTTTATCCGTCAGTAACGCTGAGAGTTTTGGACGCTCAGAATGTTGACCTTCGCGTGTCACTGGCATTGGGTTGGTGTTACGCATTGCAAATAAGAGCGAGACAAACACACCGACCATCGCCGTGTACAAAATCATGTCAGAACCAAACTCTGCCACCAAGTACCCCACCACAGTCGAGCCTGCAATAAACGCAACCGAGCCCCACAAACGGGTACGACCGTAATCAAGCATTTTCAAACGAGCGTAGTAGTTCGCCATCGCATCAGACAGAGGCACGACAGGACCACAACACAAGTTGAACAAGACGGTGGCAAGCGCCATTAACCAGAAGTTGCCGCCAGTGAAAAAGTGGAAACCAACAAATATAAGAGCAGCAAAACTCAACCAGCGCAATGCAGGCATAAGGTGTTCGACTTTATGCAAACGTGGGGTAAGTACCATGTTCGCCACACAGCGCGTCGCTAAGCCCAAACCAACCAACAGACCAATATCTGTCGGAGAAACACCCTGCTCTTTAAACCACAACGACCAAAATGGCAGATACACGCCATACGCAAAAAAGAATCCGAGAAAGTACTGGGAAATCCAGCCATACGGAGAGGGTTTCAACATCACTGACATCCTAAAAAACGAAAAAACTAACGACTTCCGACACGTAAACGTTTGGGACGCGGAATTATGGATCGCAATGCGTAATAGAAAAAGGGAAGAATCGGCAACTTACCGTTTCCTCAATGGCACAGGATCTCGAAATGCAAAATTAGATTGTGACGATTTAGACCAAAGTCGTCTGGCTTCGGCAGGGAAATTTGTCAGACTTAGAATGTGTTCCCACCAAATTTAGGTGCTCTCATGCCTGACAAATTTAATATGCAATCTCCACCGTTCGATCGCCTGACTGACGCCCAGCAAAATCGACTGCGCTCGTCTCTTGATGTGGCGTACTACCGAACGCGAGATGTCATCTTAGCTTGTGGGCAAGACAACCCTCACCTGCACGTGCTGATTAAAGGTGCCGTGGAAGAGCGCTCAAAAGAGCAAGACGAAGTGTTTGCTCACTACGCCAACGACGACATGTTTGATGTGCGCTCTTTGTTTGAAGAAAGCGTGCGCCATCAGTATGTGGCACTGGAAGATACCCTCTCGTACTTGCTGCCCAAAGAAGTGTTTCTTGAGCTGTATAACGAGAACGGACAGTTCGCTGCCTACTTCGATAACAACTTATCCAAACGCCAAGCCCTCATTGAAGCGGCTCAGCAACAGCAAAACCTTGCCGAATTCATTCTGACTAAAGTCGATAGCAGTATTTATCATCCACCAATGCTATTGGCGCCCGATATGCCAATTAATCAGGTCACTAAAACACTCAAAGACAATGGCATTGATGCCGCTTTGGTTCAGCTTAACCAAGATGACCCACGCCTAGAGCAATATCCATCAGCGCATCCTTACGCGATAGTGACGCGAACCAATATGCTCCATGCCGTGATGCTTGACGACCACCCACTCGATACACCAGTGAGTGAGATTTCGACCTTCCCTGTTTATCACGTGGATGATGATGACTTCTTGTTTAACGCCATGATCATCATGACGCGTAATCGCATGAAGCGTCTAATGGTGTGCGAAGGCAATCAAGCGGTCGGTATGTTGGACATGACGCAAATCCTCAGTGCGTTTTCCACTCACTCACACGTACTGACACTCAGCATAGCTAGAGCCAGTAGTGTGGAAGAGTTAGCCCTTGCTTCCAATCGACAGCGTCAGTTGGTAGACAGCTTGCTAACCAATGGCATCCGCACTCGCTTCATCATGGAGCTGATATCTGCTGTAAATGAACAAATCATCGAAAAAGCGTTTGAGCTTGTGGTGCCACCAGCACTGCACGATCACTGTTGTCTGATTGTGCTTGGCTCGGAAGGTCGTGGAGAGCAAATCCTTAAAACGGATCAAGATAATGCGCTGATCATCCAAGATGGGTTGGAATGGGAACATTGCTCCGAAGTGATGCAAACCCTCACCCACACCTTGCAGCAACTGGGCTACCCACTCTGCCCTGGCAAAGTCATGGTTAACAATCCGAAGTGGGTTCGAACGCAGCAAGAATGGATTAAAACGCTCGATGGTTGGATCGCTAAAGCGCAGCCTGAACAAATCATGGATTTAGCCATCTTCAGTGATGCCCATGCGGTCGCAGGCAATCGAGAGTTGCTCGCGCCTATCGCAGAGCACCTCAGAGACAGCATGGAAGATCGCATGTTGATTCTGTCCGATTTCACTCGCCCTGCACTGCAATTTTCCGTGCCTCTTACTCTGTTTGGTAACGTAAAAAGTGCTAAAGACGGGCTGGATATTAAGCGTGGTGGCATTTTCCCAATCGTGCATGGTATTCGCACCTTGGCATTGGAATACGCGATTGAAGAGAAGAACACCTTCGAACGTATCGAAGCATTGAGAAACAAGCGCATCTTAGAACCAGAAACCGCAGATAACCTCAATGAGGCACTGAAGCTGTTCTTCAAGATCCGTTTGAACCAGCAATTGAGTAAGCAGGAAGCACTCAACAACATCGACATTAAACAGTTAGACAGGACAGAACGAGATCTACTGCGCCACAGCTTACACGTGGTGAAGAAGTTTAAGCAGTTCTTAGGCTTCCATTATCAAATCCGTGATTAGAGTCTTCTAGGCAAATAAGACGAGAGGTAACAGGGATGAATTGGCTACAAAGGAAATACTGGCATTACAAGCTGAAAGGCTCACCTTATCAGCCACTGTTTTGTTCGCCACAAAAAGGCGAGTTTGTCTCTCTCGATTGCGAAACCACCAGCTTGGATCCCAACCGTGCCGAGCTGGTCACCATCGCTGCGACCAAAATCATCGACAACCGCATCATCACCAGCAAACCGTTCGAAGTTCGACTGCGCGCTCCACAATCACTCGATTCAGGCTCGGTAAAAATTCACCATATCCGCCACCAAGATTTGGTGGATGGTATCAGCGAAAAAGAAGCGCTCATCAAGTTACTCGACTTTATCGGCAATCGTCCTTTAGTCGGCTACCACATTCGCTATGACAAAAAGATCCTCGACCTCGCTTGTCTGAGGCATTTAGGCTTTCCACTACCTAACCCGCTCATCGAAGTGAGCCAGATTTATCACGACAAACTCGAACGTCATTTACCTAACGCCTACTTCGACTTAAGTCTTGATGCGATTTGTAAGCACCTCGAACTGCCGATTCAAGACAAACACGACGCCCTGCAAGACGCAAAATCCGCTGCTTTGGTATATGTGCGCCTAACCAAAGGCGATTTACCAAACCTGAGCGTGCCTTATACCCAATAGGCTTAAGACTCAGCTTTCGATCCACCTCCCACATTCGCTTTAAATTCAGCAATATCGCGGCGCATTCCTCACTCTCATCCTAAAGTCTAATTGTGGAAATACGCGCTGTGACTGACAGTTATATGCACAGCAACGTTCTTGATGAATCACAGACTAAAGAACGGAAACAGCCCTACAAAAGACGAAGGTCGAGAATTAAAGGCACAAGGAGAGAAGCCATGAGCGAAGCCCACGTTTATCCGGTAAAAGAAAATATTAAAAACCATACGCATGCGGATAATGACACTTACCTAGCCATGTATCAGCAGTCGGTAAGCGACCCTGAAGGCTTCTGGAGCGAACACGGTAAAGTTGTCGATTGGATTAAGCCATTCACTCAAGTTAAAAACACCTCTTTCGATACTGGTCACGTCGACATTCGTTGGTTCGAAGACGGTACGCTGAACGTATCTGCAAACTGTATTGACCGCCACCTTGCCGAGCGTGGCGATGAAGTCGCAATCATCTGGGAAGGCGATGATCCTGCTGACGATAAAACCCTCACATTCAATGAACTGCACAAAGAAGTGTGTAAGTTCTCTAACGCACTAAAAGAGCAAGGCGTGCACAAAGGCGACGTGGTTTGTCTTTACATGCCAATGGTGCCAGAAGCGGCTATCGCAATGCTGGCATGTACGCGTATTGGTGCGGTTCATACCGTAGTATTTGGTGGTTTCTCACCAGAAGCCTTATCCGGTCGTATCATCGACTCAGATGCGAAAATCGTTATCACCGCTGACGAAGGCGTTCGTGGTGGTCGCGCAGTACCACTGAAGAAAAACGTTGATGAAGCACTGACGAACCCAGAAGTAAAAACCATCGACAAAGTTGTCGTTCTAAAACGCACGGGCGGCGACATTGATTGGCACGAGCACCGTGACGTTTGGTGGCACGAAGCAACGGCTGTCGTTTCTGATGTGTGCCCACCAGAAGAGATGAAAGCGGAAGACCCTCTATTCATTCTTTACACTTCAGGCTCAACAGGTAAGCCAAAAGGCGTGCTGCACACTACAGGTGGTTACCTAGTGTACGCAACCATGACCTTCAAATACGTGTTCGATTACCAAGAAGGTGAAACGTTCTGGTGTACTGCGGATGTGGGTTGGATTACAGGTCACACTTACTTAATTTACGGTCCACTGGCGAACGGTGCGAAGACCATTCTTTTCGAAGGTGTACCAAACTACCCAAGCACGGCTCGCATGAGTGAAGTGGTTGATAAGCATCAAGTAAACATTCTCTACACTGCACCAACAGCGATTCGTGCACTAATGGCAAAAGGTAACGAAGCGGTAGCAGGAACATCTCGTTCAAGCCTGCGTGTAATGGGCTCAGTAGGTGAACCTATCAACCCTGAAGCATGGGAGTGGTACTACAAGACCATTGGTAATGAAAACTCACCTATCGTTGATACTTGGTGGCAAACAGAGACAGGCGGTATCTTGATAGCGCCACTACCAGGTGCAACCGATCTTAAGCCAGGCTCAGCAACTCGCCCATTCTTCGGCGTACAACCAGCGCTAGTGGACAACATGGGTAACATCATTGAAGAGACCGCAGCAGAAGGTAACTTAGTGATCCTTGATTCATGGCCAGGTCAGATGCGTACTGTTTACGGCGACCATGAGCGCTTTGAGCAAACCTACTTCTCTACCTTCAAAGGCATGTACTTCACCAGTGATGGCGCACGTCGTGACGAAGACGGCTATTACTGGATCACAGGTCGTGTAGATGACGTACTGAACGTTTCAGGTCACCGTATGGGTACCGCAGAGATTGAGTCAGCACTGGTTGCACACGATAAAATTGCGGAAGCAGCGATTGTCGGTATCCCTCATGACATCAAAGGTCAGGCAATTTACGCATACGTCACGCTTAATGATGGTGAATTCCCATCAGCCGAGCTGCACAAAGAGGTGAAAGACTGGGTACGTAAAGAGATTGGTCCAATCGCGACACCAGACGTGCTGCACTGGACAGACTCTCTACCAAAAACTCGCTCCGGTAAAATCATGCGCCGCATCCTACGTAAGATTGCAACGGGTGATACCAGCAACCTAGGTGATACTTCGACACTGGCAGATCCAAGTGTTGTAGACAAGCTAATTGCAGAGAAAGCAGAACTGGCATAACACCCGGCCCCTGTTTTAAACGCTAGCCCTAAAAGCCACCATTGCATATGGTGGCTTTTTTGTGCGTGGACGCAAAATAAACCACAGAAAGCACATGGCAATTATGTTGTTTTTGTTAACTTGGTTACAGAAACGGCGGGGGTTATTGGGAGATTAGACCAGTAAATTGCTGCTAATTGCTGTGAATTAGCTATAATCTTGGTCGATTTTTTAAAATTTGCTCGGTTTTAACAAAAAAATCGTGCTGAATTATCGTATATTTGGGAATATAAACGTTCCACTCACGATAAAGGAAGATAGCAACATAATGTCTGCAAAGTCACGGATTCTAGTTCTAAACGGACCAAATCTTAATCTATTAGGTCTGCGTGAACCGACACATTACGGTAACAACACCCTAGCACAGATTGTTGACGCATTGACTGAACAAGCTCACAACTCTGGGGTGGAACTTGAACACCTGCAATCGAATCGTGAGTACGAACTGATTGAAGCTATCCACGCTGCATATGACAAAGTGGACTTCATTATCATCAACCCAGCGGCTTTCACTCATACCAGTGTCGCGCTGCGTGATGCATTACTTGGCGTAGCCATCCCATTTATCGAAGTGCACCTATCGAACGTTCACGCTCGTGAGCCGTTCCGTCATCACTCTTATCTGTCTGATAAAGCAGAAGGAGTGATTTGTGGCTTAGGTGCACAAGGTTATGAATTCGCTCTGTCTGCAGCAATCGCGAAATTGCAGGCAAAGTAAACCAAACACTCTGCAGCCCTTTGGGGTTGTCTTAATCACAAGATAAAAGAGAAAGAAAAGATGGATATTCGTAAAATCAAGAAGCTAATCGAGTTAGTTGAAGAATCTGGCATTGCTGAGCTAGAAATCTCTGAAGGTGAAGAGTCAGTACGCATCAGTCGTAGTGGCCCTGCAGCTGCTCCAGCACCAGTTCATTACGCAGCAGCTCCAGTAGCAGCACCTGCACCAGTGGTAGCAGCTCCAGTAGCAGACGCACCAGCAATGGCAGCAGAAGCGCCAGCAGCAGTTCCTGCAGGTCACCAAGTTCTTTCTCCAATGGTTGGTACTTTCTACCGCTCACCAAGTCCAGACGCGAAATCATTCGTTGAAGTTGGTCAGAGCGTAAATGCTGGCGACACACTATGTATCGTTGAAGCAATGAAAATGATGAACCAAATCGAAGCGGACAAATCAGGTGTTGTAACTGCAATCCTAGTTGAAGACGGCCAACCAGTTGAATTCGACCAACCACTAGTTGTAATCGAATAAGCGGGGCTTGCCTTATGCTAGATAAAGTAGTCATCGCGAACCGAGGTGAAATTGCACTTCGTATCCTTCGCGCTTGTAAAGAATTAGGCATTAAGACTGTGGCAGTTCACTCAACAGCTGACCGCGATCTTAAGCACGTACTACTCGCAGACGAAACAGTATGTATCGGTCCTGCTCGTGGTATCGACAGCTACCTAAACATCCCTCGTATCATTTCTGCAGCAGAAGTGACGGGTGCAATTGCGATTCACCCGGGTTACGGCTTCCTATCTGAGAACGCAGACTTTGCTGAACAAGTAGAGCGTAGCGGTTTCATCTTCGTTGGTCCTAAAGCAGACACCATCCGTATGATGGGTGACAAAGTGTCCGCAATCAACGCAATGAAAAAAGCAGGCGTTCCTTGTGTACCAGGCTCTGACGGTCCACTAGATAACGACGAAGACAAAAACAAAGCTCACGCTAAGCGTATCGGCTACCCAGTAATCATCAAAGCCTCTGGTGGCGGCGGTGGTCGTGGTATGCGTGTTGTACGTTCTGAAGCAGAACTTGTTCAAGCTATCGCTATGACGCGTGCAGAAGCAAAAGCGGCGTTCAACAACGACATGGTTTACATGGAGAAATTCCTAGAAAACCCTCGTCACGTTGAAGTACAAGTGATTGCTGATGGTCAAGGCGGTGCTATCCACCTAGGTGAACGTGACTGTTCTATGCAGCGTCGTCACCAGAAGGTTGTTGAAGAAGCTCCAGCACCAGGTATCACTGAAGAGATGCGTAAATACATCGGTGAACGTTGTACACGTGCATGTCTAGAAATCGGTTACCGCGGCGCAGGTACGTTCGAATTCCTATACGAGAACGGTGAGTTCTACTTCATCGAAATGAACACTCGTATTCAGGTTGAGCACCCAGTAACAGAAATGGTTACCGGTGTTGACCTAATTAAAGAACAGCTACGCGTAGCAGCAGGTCAACCACTGTCATTCACTCAGGATGACATCAAGATCCGCGGCCATGCGATTGAGTGTCGTATCAACGCAGAAGACCCTGAGCGCTTCCTACCTTCACCAGGTAAGATTGAACGCTTCCACGCACCAGGCGGTATGGGTGTTCGTTGGGAATCTCACATTTACACAGGCTACACAGTACCACCTCATTACGATTCAATGATTGGTAAACTGATCACTTACGGTGAGAACCGTGATGTAGCGATTGCACGTATGAAGAACGCACTAGGCGAGATGATCATTGAAGGCATCAAGACTAACGTTACTCTACAAGAATCAATCATGAATGATGAGAACTTCCAGCACGGTGGTGCAAACATTCACTACCTAGAGAAGAAGCTAGGTCTACAATAAGCCTTCGCTAACCTCATGATAAATGCCCACATCTGTGGGCATTTTTGTTTTGTATAAAGTCTATACTCAAACAAATCGTAGAGTTCTGGTAAACTCTGCGCCACTTCATTCACTTTAAGAGCAAAAACAAATGCCTTGGATTCAAATCAAACTCAACGCGACCAATGAAAACGCTGAGCAAATCGGCGACATGCTAATGGAAGAGACTGGTGCGCTGTCTGTAACATTCCTAGACGCGCAGGATACGCCTGTATTCGAACCTCTGCCTGGCGAAACTCGCTTATGGGGCGATACTGACATTCTGGCACTGTACGATGCAGAAGCTGATACAAACTTCATCATCACTCAAATCAAAGCAAGCGGCATGCTTACTGACGATTTTGCTTACAAAGTAGAACAGCTAGAAGACAAAGACTGGGAACGCGAGTGGATGGAAAACTTCCACCCAATGAAGTTCGGCGAACGCCTATGGATTTGCCCAAGCTGGCGTGAAATTCCAGAGCCAGACGCAGTAAACGTAATGCTAGATCCGGGTCTTGCATTCGGTACAGGTACACACCCAACTACGGCATTGTGTCTTGAGTGGCTAGAAGGTCTCGATCTATCAGGTAAGACGGTTATCGACTTCGGGTGTGGCTCAGGCATCCTAGCGATCGCAGCGATCAAACTAGGTGCAGAAAAAGTTATCGGGATCGACATTGATCCTCAAGCACTACAAGCATCTCGCGACAACGCTGAACGTAATGGCGTTGCCGATCAACTTGAAGTGTTCCTACCTCAAAACCAACCTGAAGGTCTAATTGCAGACGTTGTGGTTGCGAACATTCTTGCTGGTCCTCTACGTGAACTAGCACCAATAATTAAAGGTTTGGTGAAACCAAATGGTGACCTTGCGATGTCGGGTGTTTTAGACACTCAAGCAGAGGATGTAGCAAACCATTACCGTGACGAGCTTCACATTGACCCAATTGTGGAGCAAAGTGAATGGTGTCGTATCTCTGGTCGTAAGCAAGGCTAGACAAGGTTTTCAGGGCTAATTGTTTGAATTTCATACAAATTACAAAAACAATTTGTAAATGCTCAAATATTAGTCTTTTCACGCAGTAAAAAAATGCGTAAAATGCGCGCCCTTGCTGGTACAGAACTGTGATGACGTTTTGAAAATCGGAAACTATCAACTTAAGAACAATCTAATCGTAGCCCCTATGGCTGGTGTAACGGATAGACCGTTTCGCGAGTTGTGTCTTCGCTATGGTGCGGGAATGGCCGTCAGTGAAATGATGTCTGCTAACCCGAAACTATGGGGAACGTCAAAGTCGAAACAGCGCATGGTACATGAAGGCGAATCGGGCATTCGCTCTGTACAGATTGCCGGTTCCGATCCACAGCTTATGGCCGATGCGGCTCAATTCAGTGTTGAAAACGGTGCGCAAATCATCGACATCAACATGGGCTGCCCAGCAAAGAAAGTGAATAAGAAGCTGGCGGGTTCTGCACTGCTTCAATACCCAGACATCATCAAAGAGATTTTGACTGCGGTAGTGGACGCGGTAGACGTTCCTGTAACGTTAAAGACCCGTACTGGCTGGAACACAGAAAATAAAAACTGTGTTCACATCGCTAAATTAGCCGAAGACTGCGGCATACAGGCTCTTGCACTGCATGGCAGAACAAAAGCGTGTATGTACAAAGGTGAGGCCGAATATGACAGCATTAAAGCGGTTAAACACGCTATATCCATTCCGGTTATCGCAAACGGTGATATCGATAGCCCGGAGAAAGCGAAGTTTGTACTGGAGTACACCGGTGCAGACGCTTTAATGATTGGACGCCCTGCCCAAGGTCGTCCTTGGATTTTCCAGGAAATCCATCACTATTTGGAAAACGGCACCACAATGGATGAGCTTCCAAGTGAGGAAGTGAAAGCCATTATGCTTGGTCATGTTAACGCTCTGCATGATTTCTATGGAGAGTTCTTAGGTCCACGTATCGCGCGCAAGCACGTTGGGTGGTATCTAAAGGAACATGAACAAGCAAGTGAGTTTCGCCGTACCTTCAACGCTATCGACGCAGCTGAGCTGCAACTTGAGGCGTTAGAAGGTTATTTTGATAACGTTGCATCATAATTAAGAGAAGAGCTAGACCGAATATGTTCGAACAAAATCTGACTTCAGAAGCATTAACAGTAACTACAGTAACGTCACAAGACCAGATTACTCAAAAGCCTTTACGTGACTCTGTTAAAGCGTCTCTTAAAAACTACCTAGCTCAACTAAACGGCCAGGAAGTAACAGAACTATACGAATTAGTTCTAGCTGAAGTTGAACAGCCACTATTAGATACCATCATGCAGTACACTCGCGGTAACCAAACTCGCGCAGCAACTATGATGGGTATCAACCGCGGTACTCTTCGCAAAAAACTTAAAAAGTACGGCATGAACTAATAGGTTCATACAGTATTTTTGTAAAAAAGGCTTGGTCAGCAATGATTAAGCCTTTTTTATTTTTTGTTCCTCGCAATCCTGTATTTCATCCTCCCTTACCTTCTCTTACCAACCCTTTGTACAAACATTAGTCAAGCCTGATACATTGAACTGTGATCAGTATTGATTGTGAACTCAATATAAACAGATATAATCAAAGACTTACATTGGATAAAGGAACTAACCTCATGATTTACAAAGAAAGGGAAGATTGGCTTCACGCCATTCTGAATACTCTCCCTGATCATGTCTTTATCCTCAATGAAAACGGTCGCTATATTGAAAGCTTTGGTGGCACTTACCACTCAAAGAAATTCAATGCCGAAAGTTACACTAACCTCTCGTTAAACGATGTTTTGTCATCAAGTAAAGCTTCTGAATTAATAAGTTATATTGATGATGTAATTCGCTCTAATGAGCCAAAAGTCGTCAAATACAGCATCGCACTACAAGACCACCTACTAATGCCAATAGAAGAGCTAGAAGCGTTAGACAACCCAGAGGAAACCTGGTTTGAAGCGATCATCAAACCTGTTGAAAGCTTACAAGACGACGAAAGTTGGGTAATTTGGTCTGTTCGTGACGTAACGAAAACACACCTACTTGAAAAGCGCCTGAAAGAGCTCTCAGAGACTGATGAGCTAACTGGTTTAATGAATCGACGAGCATTCTTAACCAGCCTAGATAAAGCTCTGAACTCGCATTCTCGCCTATCTCAAACACTCTCCTGCGTCATGATCGATATTGACCACTTTAAAGAGATAAATGACCAAGTCGGTCACTTCTCCGGAGATCAGGTGATCAACCATGTAGCAAAGATATGCCAACGAGCAATCCGTGGCACTGACTTTATTGGTCGGTTAGGAGGAGAAGAGTTTGCAGTGATTTTAGTCAACACCAGCGCGATTCAAGCCTATGATGTAGCAGAAAGGATCAGAGGTGCGATTCAAAACGCCCCATGCCAAGTTGATGGTATCGAAATCAGCACAACCGTAAGTATTGGTGTCGCAGAATATGACGGACAAGTATCTAGTGCTAAAGAGCTCATGATTAACGCTGATAAAGCCATGTATTACTCAAAGCACTCTGGACGCAACCAAGTAACACTTCATCACGACTGTATTCCTGATGTCAAAATACAGCACTCCTTAAACCTAAATATCCAAAAGGTTTCTTAGCCCTTCGCTCTTCATCCCCCTTATCTTACATCACCTTATCCACACACCCTCCAAAACACTCACACGCAGCTCTTTTGCCTAATCGAGTTATAGGACTAGGCACAAGCTCGATGTGTTTTAATAGCGAGTTTGAGGCTGTTGTAAAGGCAATGAGAAGTAGTGGCATTGTGAGAGGTTAGGTAATGCGTTAGCACTATCTCATGATCAAGTTAGTCACAGGAAAGATATACAGGGATTAGAAAGTGATGCGACTTTGTAAGAAGGGCTCTGGTGATCAGATTTACTTTGCTCCAAATACAAAAAAGCCCACTCTCTCGAGTGGGCTTCTTCAAATTTAAAGCCTGGCGATGTCCTACTCTCACATGGGGAAGCCCCACACTACCATCGGCGCTAATTCGTTTCACTTCTGAGTTCGGAATGGAAGTCAGGTGGGT
>NZ_JAKRGG010000029.1:0-66631 GCF_022347645.1 Vibrio sp. MMH1-50 | reverse complement strand
AGTGTTTACATTCACTGCCATGGTGATTTCTCCAATTGATTTTCCGATGTAGCGGTTTCCGACGTCTCGGAAAACCAAGTAGTTCTCTCAAAGTTACTTTTATTAACGGCGCATACCCTGATTTCTTTAGGAAAAAATTTAGATATTTTTTAAAAAATTTCATTTGGAGGGGTAATCGTGACGAAGCAGATAAAAAAGCAAAAAAACTTCAAATTATCGCTAAAGCTTCTTTTCTCGCTGTCGATACAGGCTGATTTTGTCTTGAAATTACGAAGTAGAATGCCTTAGCCAAGTAAGGTTAAAGCAAGGTTTGGGGCTTGTTTTGCTTGTGCAAGAATAGAGGTGCTTACCTGCTGCAGAATTTGTTGCTTCACCATTTGCGTGGTTTCTTTGGCGTAGTCAGTATCTTGAATGCGGCTGTTCGATGCTGCTAGGTTTTCGTGGATGTTATCCAGATTATTGATCGCATGATTAAAGCGATTTTGATACGCGCCTAGCTCTGCACGATGGCTATCAACGTACTTCATCGCAGTATCAAGGACAGCCACAGCTTGTTGAGCGCCACCGACAGACGTAATGTCAATGTTATCAACCGCATCGTACCCTTTCAGCTGTAAACCCAGCTCACTAGCTAAATCACCTGAGAACGATAAAGTTCCCGAGGTTTCTTCACCAGCCATAAACAACTGCAACTGACCCTTTTCATTCACTGACGCCGTAACTTTGTCCGTCTGACCATTGATATAAGTCGCAAGCTCCTCGATATCATCACCAGCTTTAGCATTAATTTGGATGGTTTCCGTTTCACCAAAACGATTATTAAATGACATGCTAAGTTCATTTGCACCATCTTTTACTTGCCAATCAGAACTTGCGCGTCCGTTTGCAATATAACTAAAACCGCCCATCTCAATGCCATCACTGCGCATCGACTTTAATTCTACTTGGACCGCCTCACCTGACGCTGCACCAATTTGAAATGCTGATTTACCAAAGCTGCCATTCAACAGTTTTCGCCCACCAAAAGAGGTAGTTTCTGCAATGCGGTTTAGCTCATCGTTAAGTGAAGAAACTTCTTCCTGCAGTGCTGTACGTTCTGCTTTGCTGTTTGAACCGTTAGCAGATTGGAGCGACAAATCACGCATGCGCTGCATGATATTGGTCACTTCATTCATCGCGCCTTCCGCTGTTTGCATGATGGAAATGCCGTCGTTCGCGTTACGCACGGCAACATCCAAACCACGCATTTGCGATTGCAAGCGGTTGGAGATTTGCAGGCCCGCAGCGTCATCCTTTGCACTGTTAATACGCTTCCCTGAAGACAAACGCTCCATGGATTGGTTCAGCATGTCAGTTGCACTGGTCAAATGACGCTGTGCGACAAGTGCTGCCACATTGGTATTAACGGTGATCGCCACAAATATTGGTCCTGAAATTAAGGCCTTGGATACTTATCGACCAAATTGCAGAAAAGTTTAGTGTTTTTTGAGAAAAGAGATGGAGAAATAAAAAGGCGGAGCGTTGTGCTGATAGGTCAGCGTAAACAATAAGCTTACGCTGACTATGTAGGATTAGAGTGCTTCTGCCGGCTTGGCAGATTTACGCGTAAGGTCTTTTGACGTCTCTTGCGTCGTAATATGGTCGTATTTCTCGGTCAGATGGTCCTGAATTTTTTGGTGGTAAGCACCGTTGAGTTTGTAGAAGCGGAAGTACACAACCAAAGCGATAGCGAAGAAGAACGCTGGCAGCCCAACCATGATGCATTGCATGCCAAAGACGGTTTCAGGGCTCTGTTCCATGTTCGGTACATAATCCACTGCGGTCAGTGCGATACCAATGAAGAAAGCCGCAAAAGCTGAACCTGCTTTAACCACCAGCGTTTGTACTGAGTAAGCAATACTCTCGCAGCGTGAACCTAGCTTGTACTCACCATAGTCCACTGTATCCGCCACCATAATGACGTTCAGCACCCAAAATAGCGCCGTACCGATTTGCAATAACACGCCCGCTGTAGAAATCAGCAGAATGCTTTGTTTGTCGTACATGCCTACGTAGATAAGGACTGCACTGCCTAAGATTGGGAAGCTAGACGCACATGCCCATAACACTCGACGTGAAAACATTTGCGCCAATTTAGGGAACAACACCAGTGTAATAAGGTTCGCGATACCAGCGTAAGCCATGTAGTAAGGGAAAAGTTCCTCATTTCCGACCACATACGTGAAGTAGTAAACCGCAAATGCTGTGATGATGTTGGTAGCGAGGTTGTATGACAGTGCCATACAAAGCACGCTCGTTAACTGGTCATTTTTGTAGATAAGCGAGAGGAGCTTCTTCAGTGAGACTTTTTCTTCAGGTTTCGTCACGTCAAGGTTGCTGGTTGAATAGCGCTCTTTGACGTTACGTAGCGTGATATACGTTGAGACAAGGAAACAACCGACAAGCAAAATGGCAAACACTTGGAAGCCAAATCCTTTGTCGTCGCCACCGACATAATTCACGAACGGCATTGCGATTGCGGCGGTAACAATCCATGCAAGGCTAGCGAAGAATCGAGGGTATGGCACAAGCTCTTCACGCTCACGTTTGTCCAGAGTGAGTGTTGGAACCAGTGACCAGAAAGGAATATCCATTAAGGTGTAGGTCATGCCCCATAAAATGTAAGTCACTGCTGCATAAGCAATAAGCCATGGTCCTTCGATGTGATGCGCACTAAACAGCATTAGCAACACCACTGAGTTGGTGATGGTGCCAATTAAAATCCAAGGTTTAAATTTCCCCCAACGTGTGCGGGTATTGTTCACGATCCAACCCATAATTGGGTCATTCACTGCATCCCAAATACGCGCAATTAAGAAGATGGTTCCCACCACGGCAGCCGAAATACCAACAACATCGGTGTAGTAGAACATCAAGTACATGTAAACGATGGTGATAGCGAAGTCTTTACCAAATGCGCCAAAGCCGTAGCTTAGCTTGGTATTCATAGAGATACTCATTTGTTACTCCTTACGCCCCCTCATCGAGAGGGCGCAGTATATTCACGTTATTGTCGTTTTTATTGATATTGGTTTTGTGATTCAGGATTTACTGATGCACCCACGCTGGCAACCAACCTTCGTGTGCTTCAATCAAGTCATCAACAAGGGCATAAATCTCTTCGAGTCCAAGCACTGCCGCGGTATGAGGATCAAGCATGGCAGCATGATAGATACGATCTCGGTTCTCAGTGAGGATGGCTTCCGTCAGAAGAGTCTGAACATTGATGTTGGTCTGCATTAATGCCGCTAAGTGATTTGGTAATCGACCAGCTTTGATAGGTTGAATGCCGTTTGCGTCCACCAGACAAGCCACTTCCACACAACAACCTTGTGGCAAGTTGTCAATTAACGCTTCATTCTTCACGTTGCCATAGATAACACTTGGCGTGCCTGTCCAAATCGAGTTCATGATGGTGCTCGCGTATTCATGCGACTCTTTGACGGTGATTTGATCCGCGTTTTTGAAGTCTTCGAGGTCTTTTTTCCAATCAGCAATTTGTTCTACACAACGTTTAGGATATTCATCAAGTGGCACTTTATAACGTTCAATCAGATCTGGGCGATTTGGTTTGATGAAATATGGGGTGTATTCAGAAAAATGTTCTGATGATTCCGTCACAAAGTAGCCCAACTTCTTAAACATCTCGTAGCGGACTAGGTTGGTGCAGCGACCGTTGTGATGCAAACCCGGCTTCGGCGCTTTGCCTGATTCAAATGCCTCAAGCAAATCAGGATAAATGTCGACATATTCCCCCTGCTCGTTTTTCTTTTCGAGTGTCAGGTAGTACGCCATGTGGTTGATGCCTGCACAGGTGTAACGAAGGTCTGAATATTCGATATCAAGGTCGCGAGCCAGCTCCTCCGCCGTCCCTTGCACGGAATGGCACAAGCCCACTTGTTTGATGTGAGGGTATTTCTCATACATCGCCCATGTGTTCATCGCCATTGGGTTAACGTAGTTGAGCATAGTGGCATTTGGACACACTTCAGTCATGTCTTCACACACGCTCCAAAGATGAGGAATCGTGCGCAGTGAGCGCATGATGCCGCCTGGGCCTAAGGTGTCGGCGATGGTTTGCTCCAAACCGTGACGCTTACAAATCTCAAAGTCCGTTACAGTGCATGGCTCATACCCACCGATTTGGAATGCGATAACGACAAAGTCTGCGCCTTGCAATGCTTCTTTTTGGTTTAAGTGACAAGTGATCGTACCCGTCGCACCGGATGATTCCATCAACTTGCTTACTACTAGGTGTGATTCCTCCAAGCGGATTTCATCAATATCCATCAAGGCAATTTGCGCCCCTTTGAAGGCCGGCTTATGGAACACATCGCCAAGAATGTTCTTCACAAAAATCGTAGAACCCGCACCGATGAATGTGATTTTAGGGCTTTTCATAGTTGAATCCTTTTTGCTTTCATACTTTTGTTTCGATGCATTTAAGTTACACCTGTCGCAAGGCCGAATTCGTCTCAGATAAACCAATCACTCTCCCGTTTCCTAATATTTAAAATCAACCAATAAAAAATCTTAGGAAATGGGATATTTTTGTGTAAATCACGGATAAAGAAGGTGGGAAGATACGCTGAGACTAGTTATTACGGCGATTTAAGTCACATAACCAAAATCTTATAAAACAGAGTAATCGGTGTTTTTGAAGCTGTTCTGAGTTTTGTTTCAACAGATTTAGTACAAATAACTTATACAGTTTCCTAAGAGGTGGGCGATGGCGAAGGCAGAGTCCAAGGCAGAGTTAGATACATTGAAAGTGGTGATTCAAGATAAGTATTCTTCCGAAACGGTTTCTGTAAGCCCACTTTCGCTGTACTCATCCTATGAAAAAATCGATATCGAGCTTAGACCGCCCCACTCTATGCCAGGTTATCACTGGCACGGACAAGTAGAGGTCAACATTCCTTTTGGTGATGATGTCGAGTACATCATTAATGGCAGCCCAGTCGTACTGAAAGCAGGCTCGATAGGATTGTTTTGGGCATCAGTTCCTCATCGGCTCACCAATCCGGGCAAAAGTCATAATATGGGGATCATCAATATTCCGATTCACCACTTTATGTCTTGGACGCTAAATCGAGACTTCGTCAATCAGATCACCCATGGTTGTGTGCTGCAATCAAACGCCAGTTCATTAGTCAGTGAGTTTGAGTTAGCACGCTGGGCAGAAGAAATAAACCACTCTTCGGAAAGTCGCCAGCAATTAACGATTGATGAAATTGGCTTGATGTTAAAAAGAATGTGTTTAGATGGCTGGCAACAACTGAGTATCAATCGACAAGAAAAATCGACCAAGAAAGGCGTCTCCAAACACTCGCAGTTTTACGTCAGTCAAATGCTGGAATACATTGCCACCCATCATAACCAGCCGGTCACGATAAAAGACATAGCAGAGCACATTGGGCTGCACACTAACTACGCGATGAACGTGTTCCAACGAACCATGCAGATGACCATCAAGCAATATATCACGGCAATGCGGATTAACCACGCCAGAGCACTGTTGAGTGATACTGACCGGACAATTTTAGATATTGCTTTAACGGTAGGTTTTAATTCTAGCAGCCGATTTTATGAGACTTTTCAGAATTATATTGGTGTAACGCCAACGCAATATCGCAAGAAGTCACGCGAAGATCATCGCTGGAGCAGTCACAGTACTAGCCCACTTTACGAACTAGAGAAAGGCGCTATTGATGGCAAAAGACCACTGACGGTCCGTTAGTCTTATCAGGCAAGAATGAGGGGGAAACAAAAAAAGGCAGATCACTCTGCCTTTTTAATCATTGGAGGGTTGGCGAAGAATTACTTAATCGCCAATTCCGCTAGCATTTCTTGTGAAGGAGCGAAGAAATATGCACCTGTTACTGCTTTGGTGAAACGAAGCAGTTGGTCAGTCTTACCATCGGTAACACCGTACATGCTCTCTAGCATCACTTTGATGTTGTGGATAGTGTTGCAATAAGAGATGAACAGAAGACCATGTGCGCCAGTTACTGTGCCGTACGGCAAGCTGTGACGAACGATCTTAAGACCTTTGCCTTCTTCTTTGATGTCTACACGACCTACGTGAGAAGCCGCTGGCACGTCTTCTAGCTCAATAGAATCTGGCTTAGTACGACCAATGACTTTCTCTTGTGCAGATACGTTCAAACGGTTCCATGCAGGCAAGTTGTGCTCAAAGCGTTGAACCATCACGTAGCTACCACCAGCGAAAGCGCCGTCTTTGATCAATGCAACGTCAGCACGCGCATCACCTTTCGGGTTTTCTGTGCCATCAACGAAATCCGTCATGTCACGAGCATCTAGGTAACGGTAACCGTAAGTTTCATCCACTACCGTCACATCTTCTGCAGTTTCAACTAAGAATTTACGCAGTACATAGAAGTGCAAATCGTGACGAGTTGAGTGACAGTGAATCAAGACATCCACGTCTGTTGCTGGCGCAAATACGTCACCTTCCCCCAACTCAGGGAAGTCGATCAACTCTTCTGGCATTTGCATGTTTAGGTGCTGCCAAAAAGATTTCGTGAATGCGATAGAAATCGTTAAATCAGCACCTGGTTGGTTCGCATTGAGCTCATTTACTAGCTCAGGTAGCGCTTTTAGTTTTGCCAGTACGTTTTCACGGTTTTGGTTCACTTTTAACTGAGTGTAAAGTGCAAATGGTCCTGCTTCAGGCACAATCGCCGTTTGAGCTTGTGACATTGAGATATCCTCTATACATTGCCCCATGCGGGAATTATTGTTTTTAATTTTTTGATGGCTGTTCTTCTTTGTGCTCAACTTGTGGCACGTTAAAGCAGTCTTTTACCCATCTTCCATTTAGAAGATAGATCATAAACCAAGTTAACAAGGTAATTGTGAGCGCATTCGCCCAATTGAATACACCATGTTCGAGGTAGACATGATACATGGTCTGAGCCAGTTGAATACCGCACAAGATCAAAGTCATGGCACGACCATGCTGGGTAATTTGATTCACCCACCCTCGCTCTGGATGCCGCAAGCCCATTAACCACATCAATAATAGACTTGGGATACCCATCGATAGTCCGAGGTATAACGTATTAGAATCGGGGTACACAATCGATAGTATCTTGCTACCGCTGTCTCTACTCACTCCTGCCATGGCAAACACCACCCAAGAGCGCGCTAGGAACATCCATCCTAGCCATAACATAATCGGCGCTTTTAAAAATCCATGAGCGTCATATTGATCAAATGAGTAACGCACAATCTCGTCTTCTTAGTTTCATAAAAACGCCACTTTAACCGATCGTTTCAGAGTTGCAACCTAGCAAAGCTGAGAACTAAAGTTCATTTCATCATCGTACGCAGGTAAACTAGGTTTAGATTTACAGCGACGTCGATAAGAAACATGAAAAAGAAAAACACAGCAGCACCCGTTCCTTCCCAAGAAACGCAAACTGAAGCGATGAAGATTGCAAAGTCCACTCAAAAACCCGGTCAAACGAAAGAGCAAACCAAACTGATTGCTCAGGGCATTGAGAAAGGCATCGCGCAGTATAAAAAACAGCAGAAAGAACGCAATCGACAAGCAGACAAAGCGAAGAAGAAACAACAGAGAGAAAAACAGCGTCAACGTGATGACGTCGTTGAACAAGAATCAGCAAATATTGAAGCACCAACGAGCAAACCAGCTGTATTACCTTGGGCACTATTGGTTCTGAGCTGGATTGGTTTCGCGGCTTACATCATGATGGGGAAATAATATGCAGCGTTATGTGATGATAGGAGGCATCGCATTGGCTTTGATGGGTTGTTCGTCACCATCAACGCTACCAACGGCATCAAGTGATGACGTTCAGATTCGCTTTGATAGCCAGTTCAATCCGGATCAATGCGAGTATTTAGGTGAAGTCACTGGCAGCGAAGGTCACTGGTACAGTTACTTGTTCTACACCAATGACGCCATGATGCATGGAGCCATGGTCGACCTAAAAAACAATGCAGTATTGCTCAATGCCGATACGGTTTACATGATCGCCCCACAAGACTTTGCTACTTCCTTCAGTGTGCTTGGTACTGCCTACCGCTGCCAATAAGCGTTTCCCAGACGTAAAAAAAGCCAGCAATTGCTGGCTTATGCACGAAATCCAAGACTGCTAGCGATATCTCCCTCTCGCTCAAGAACCCATTGACTGTCAAAAGGTCCCCAATCCGAAAGTTGGTAATAGCCGTCGTTATGACGTCGACCATCTTGAACGAAGATGAGTTCGATGCCGATCCCCGGTAATGCCTTGAGTACATCTTGAATAGTACGACGAGGCCACCCCGTTCTTTCGATCAATTTTGGTACATTTGGCCTTTCTAGGTTTTCCACCAACAAGGCCAAATATAGCCGCCTTGCAAAAACAGGACTCAATTCCATTGACACCTCCTAAAATTGTGCTGATTCATTATTTCTTTTTTGCTCAGCAAGATGTTGCGTTTGATCAATAACTCGACTTTTCCGTGCTATTTAGCCAAGTTTTTTATCATTCTTATCGCTGTTTGGTGGAGGAATGAACGACTGAGCACGGTCTAATAGAGCACTGACCTGTGAAATATTCGCCGCATGATTTTGTCACAGTGGTTGCTTCTTGATAGGATGCTTGAACAGCCAAAAACAATGCAAAATCGGGCGTTCCATAGCGCAAACCGATAAGTAAAGCACAAAGAGAAAAGGAAATAATATGACGATCACCATGTTCGGCATCCCAAACTGCGACACGATTAAAAAAGCCAAGAAATGGCTAGAAGCGGAAAACGTTGCTTTTGATTTTCACGACTACCGCAAACAAGGTATCGATGCGGCAATGGTGACTGAATTTTGTAACGCGCTGGGTTGGGAACAAGTACTGAATAAACGTGGCACGACTTTCCGACAGCTGACTCAAGAACAAAAAGATTCTCTTAACGAAGAAAACGCAATCGCGCTGCTAGTAGAAAACCCAGCGATGATTAAGCGCCCAATCTTGAAAGTTGAAGACCAACTTCATATTGGTTTCAAAGCAGACCAATACGCGACCATTTTTAACTCTTAATTAAAGGAACAATCAAGGATGACAGACAGTCCAGTACTGGCACTCGCTAAAGACCTGATCAGCCGCCAGTCCGTAACGCCTGAAGATGCAGGCTGTCAGGAAGTAATGATCGAGCGATTAAAAGCGCTTGGTTTTGAAATCGAAGTGATGGTGTTTGAAGACACAACAAACTTCTGGGCTCGCCGAGGTACAGAAGCACCACTGTTTGCTTTCGCCGGACACACAGATGTCGTGCCAGCAGGCAAATTGGAGCAATGGGACACACTTCCTTTTGAACCAACCATTATCGATGGTTACCTTCACGGGCGTGGCGCAGCAGACATGAAAGGCTCTCTAGCTTGTATGGTGGTCGCGGTTGAACGCTTTATTGCAGAAAACCCAGACCATAAAGGTTCGATTGGCTTTTTGATCACTTCAGACGAGGAAGGTCCTTTCATTAATGGCACCGTTCGCGTCGTTGAAACGCTCATGGCTCGTGGCGAGAACATCGACATGTGCATCGTTGGTGAGCCTTCAAGCACTGAAGTTGTGGGAGATGTAGTTAAGAATGGTCGTCGTGGCTCAATCACGGGTGATTTAACGGTAAAAGGAACACAAGGTCACGTGGCGTACCCTCACCTTGCTAATAATCCGGTTCATCAATCACTATTAGCCATTCATGAACTTGCTACGACAGAATGGGACCAAGGCAACGATTACTTCCCACCGACAAGCTTCCAAATCCCGAATGTCTCTGCTGGTACTGGTGCATCGAATGTGATTCCTGGCGAATTTAACGTGCAGTTCAACCTGCGCTTTAGCACAGAACTCAGCAACGAAATCATTGTTGACCGCGTGACCCAAACACTCGACAAACACGATTTAAACTACGATCTGAAATGGACATTCAATGGTGACCCGTTCCTCACCGATACTGGAGCATTGCTTGACGCAGTCGTTGCTGCCGTCGATGAAGTCAACAGCACGAAGCCTGCGTTGCTCACCACTGGCGGAACGTCTGATGGTCGATTTATCGCACGCATGGGCGGTCAGGTGGTTGAGCTTGGTCCGGTGAACGCGACTATCCACAAAGTGAACGAATGTGTAAAAGTCGATGACCTTGAGAAATTAACGGACATGTACCAAAACACGTTGAAACACTTACTCGCACAATAGTGTCATAACGAAACATGCAACAATTAACGAGAGTGCCATGACGCCAGAGCAACTTACCGGAATGACCGATTCCCACCTGCAATCCACATTAGTGGGTCAAAAAGCCTTTTTGCTTCACCCTGAAGTGGCTGACGACTTACTAAACATGATTGAAGCCGCCACACAATCAGGCTTTAAGATGGAGATCGCCAGTGGGTTCCGTGACTTTAACCGTCAGAAAGCAATCTGGAACGGTAAGTTTGCAGGTGAACTGAAGATCCTCGATTCCGATTCGCAACCGCTCGACAAAACTCTACTCAATGACGAAGAAAAGCTCACTGCGATTCTTCGTTGGTCCGCCTTACCCGGAGGCAGTCGCCATCATTGGGGGTGTGATTTTGATGTTTATGCGCGTAACTTATTACCCGCCGATACACAATTACAATTGGAACCATGGGAGTATCTCGAAGGTCATCAGCGTGCTTTCTATCAATGGTTAGTCGATAACCTCGATAGCTTTGGGTTCTTTTTCCCTTATCAACAAGACTTAGGCGGTGTCGCCATCGAACCTTGGCACATCAGCCACAAATCTGTAGGGCAACAATGCCTGTCATTGTTAACACCAGAGTTGCTGAAAACTCAGTTAATTCAGCAAAATCAGATCGACAGCATTGCAGGGATGGATGTCATATTGAATAATTTGGATAAGGTTATCACCCAATTTATTCACAACATCACGCCGCCGGAGGCTCTATGATCGAAATTCTCACCAACCCCTGGGTCATTATCATCATAGTGCTCAGTATCGTGGTTGGTAACATTGCTGCGCTTAAGTACACCGCAAAGATGAAGTTTGGTCAGATGGATAAAAGTCGAAAAAACGATTTAGATAAGCTGAACGAACTAGACAAAGAACGCTATGGAGAGGAAAGCGAGAAGAAAGACGAAAATCGCTAATCTCTCGCACTTGATGCATTCTTCAACATTTGACATCAAGTAAGCAATCAAAAAGGGACCGTTGCGGTCCCTTTTTTACTATTCAAATCTACTTATTTGTAGCGAAGTTAGTCTTTCACAACCGCAGCCAGTACTGGCGCAAGTGATTTCAAGAACTCTTCTTCTACTGGCTTACCAGACGAATCAGTAATGTTGATAGAAGTACGGTTACCTAGATCACCAAGCAAGAAGGTGTAAGTACCAGAGTTTAGATCGATTGGCTTAACACCAATGTCATTCCAGAACGCATCATCCGGTGACGCGTATTTCGCAGTCACTGTACCTTGCGACTGACTGCGCTCTTCAATCTTGAAGCCCATCTTCGGCATGATATCAGGCAGACGGTTCCACACGACATTGTATTGTGCACGAGCAATGATAACTGGCAGACCACTGCGGTCTTTACCCATGGTAATTGGGATGTGTTTCACTAGCTCTTGCGCTTTACGTTGCGCTTCTTCACGTACGTGTTGGTCGTAGCGTGCCGTTACCAAGTTGGTCATGAACACGTTGTAACGCTCACGGTTAGTACGTGTCACTTCTTTGACTTGGTTGCCTTCACGCCAGTCAATCAAGCTTACCTTGAAACCATGACGACCATTCATCTCACCGCGAGTAATCTCGTAGCGGCTGCCGATTTCCATCTCTTCATCAGGAGAGTTCCAAGTCACCCAACCTGTTTCGATGCGGTTATCCGTTTGGCTTTCAACTGGGATCTTGTTCTCTGCAACCATCTCTTGAACGGTCTTCCAAACTTTATCCAGTTCATCCTTACGAAGCAGCCATAGTGTTACTTCACCGTCGCTACTGCGATCTAGGCGAGCACCAGGGATCAATTCCAATACTTGCTGAGGCGGACGAATATCAACATCTTTACCAATACCACCAGCGTAGTTTCCTTCAGGAATACGGTAGTTCGGGTAAAACTGAGGTTGAGCACCTGCCGGTACACTCCACTCTTCAAGAGCAGGCGTGTTCAAATACTCGAAGTCGTCCTTTGCTTGACGACGCTGATTGGCACCACCTGAACAGGCAGTCAATACGAATACAGCTAGTGAGCTTAACACTAACTGGCTTGAAAGCTTCATTTATACTCCTAAAACACTGAGGGCTTTACCACCCTCAGCATGAACTTCAATCCTAGTAAATACCGGCGTCTGTTAGCGCTTGTTCCACAACTGGCTGCGATTTTTCAGAAAGTGGGGTTAAAGGAAGACGCAGCTCACCCTCTTCAATCAAACCAAGCTTATGTGCTGCCCATTTCACTGGGATCGGGCTTGATTCAACGAATAAGTTTTTATGCAGAGTCATCAGACGATCGTTGATCGCTTCTGCTTCTTCAAATTTACCTTCACCTGCCAAATGGAACATGTCTGCCATGTCTTTAGCCGCGATATTGTTCGTTACTGAGATAACGCCGTGACCGCCTAGTTTAACAAATTCTAGACCCGTCGCATCATCACCACTTAGTAAGATAAAATCTTCGCCACAAAGTTCACGGTGAAGTGCAATTCGGCTTAAATCACCCGTCGCATCCTTCAACGCCACGATATTATCAAGCTTTGACAGGCGTGCCACTGTCTCAGGCGACATATCTACCGCAGTACGACCCGGTACATTGTACAAAATTAGAGGTACATCACTCGCTTCTGCGATTGCTTTGTAGTGTTGGAACAAACCTTCTTGAGTTGGTTTGTTGTAGTAAGGCGTTACACTCAGGAAGCCAGCAATACCAGAATCAGCCAATAATTTGCTAAATGTAACTGCTTCGTGGGTTGCATTTGCTCCCGTACCAGCAATCACTGGGATACGACCGTTTGCGAATTCAACGGTTTTATTTACGACCTTTACATGCTCTTCAATGGTTAGAGTCGCTGACTCACCAGTGGTGCCAACTGCAACAATACCGTCTGTACCAGCTTCAACATGGTACTCAACAAGCTTTTGTAGACTATCAAAGTCTACTTCACCATCTGCTTTTAATGGTGTAATCAGCGCTACGATACTTCCTGAAAACATGTTTATCTCCCTCATTTAACTCTTTCTGCATGGTACTGTAATGCGATTGAAAAACACAAGAGCGTAAACTCGCTTACAAAGTACAAATGAATGAATAATTATCAGTTGTTAGAGGTCTAGCAACTAAAATGTGAATTTTGTTCTCAATCCTAGCCATTCTAATAATCGTGTTCGTTGCAGCAAGGATTTCTCACCGCTTTCAATTAGGCGCGGAATATACTCTCTCGCCGAGAAGCTCAAGTCAGCGTTGAGTGAATTAATAGTGCACGCAATCAGCAAACTGTTCACTAAATCAACAAAGCGTTTTAACAAGTTTAAAAAAAGAACTGACTCGACATTTCTACTCCATATCTGTGCTAACATCTCTCTATTGAAGAAAGGACAAGAAGCTCATTTATGAAGCAACATCTGGTACTTACAGCGGTTGGAACGGATCGTCCGGGCATATGTAACCAAGTGGTTAAGCTCGTCACACAAGCTGGCTGTAACATTGTCGATAGCCGTATCGCTATCTTTGGTAACGAATTTACCCTTATCATGCTGCTTACTGGTAACGCCAGTAATGTCACTCGTGTCGAAACGCAATTGCCACTTCTTGGGCAAGAACACGACCTCATCACCATCATGAAACGCACATCAGCCCATGAGTTGCTCGATAACAGTTACACCATGGAAGTGTTTATTGAATCAGAAGACCGCATCGGTTTAACCGAGAAGTTTACGCAATTCTTTGCCGATAAACAGATTGGCCTACAATCACTTAGTGCGCAAACAATCAGTAAATCAAAGATCCAGCTGGATGCCGACCAATTCCACATTGCAATCACCGCTTCAGTAAGTGCAGATTGTAACTTGATGCAATTACAAGAAGATTTCGATGAACTTTGTAACACGCTCAACGTACAAGGTTCTCTGAATTTCATTAAAAACAATCTATAAGTAAAGGAAATAATGATGAATACGCTGACAGCAGGCACGCCAGCGCCAGCCTTCTCTTTGCTCGACCAAGATGGCAACACCGTTTCTCTCGGTGACTTCAAAGGTAAGAAAGTACTGTTTTACTTCTACCCAAAAGCGATGACACCAGGTTGTACGACTCAAGCAAAAGGTCTGCGTGATGTAAAAGCAGAACTAGACGCACATAACGTTGTGGTATTGGGGGTGAGTATCGATCCAGTAAAACGTCTAGGTAAGTTCATTGAGCGCGACGAGCTAAACTTCACGCTACTTTCTGACGAAGACCATGCCATTGCTGACCAGTTTGGTGTTTGGGGCGAGAAGAAGTTTATGGGTAAAGTCTACGATGGTCTTCACCGCATCAGCTTCTTGATCAATGAGGAAGGTGTTATCGAACACGTGTTCAACAAGTTCAAAACCAAAGACCACCATGAAGTGGTTGTGAACTACTTGAAAGAAAACGCGTAAACCTAGCTTTCAATCAAACATCAAAAAGCCCAGCGATCGCTGGGCTTTTTATTGGATTCAATTTCTATTCTTGTATTGGTTCGCTTTCTTCCGTACTTGGTAGCGCGTTCCATACTGCTTTTACAAGCGTCGCCAATGGGATAGCGAAGAAGACCCCCCAGAAGCCCCATAAACCACCAAATACCAACACAGCAACAATGATCGCTACTGGGTGAAGGTTAACCGCTTCAGAGAACAGTACCGGAACCAACACATTACCGTCTAGCGCCTGAATAATGCCGTAGGCAACAAGTAACCAATAAAACTGAGGCGTTAAGCCCCATTGGAACAAGCCGACAATCGCGACCGGAACCGTCACCGCAGCCGCACCGATGTACGGGATAAGCACTGACAAACCCACCGCTACAGCAAGCAATGCAGAGTAGCGCAGGTCAAGAATCGCGAAAGTCACGTAACTCACGCCACCCACGATCAAGATTTCCAGCACCTTACCACGAATATAGTTCGAGATTTGTTCGTTCATCTCGTGCCATACTTTGTTCGCCAGCTTACGGTTCTTCGGTAAGATGCCACTTGCCATGCTGAGCATCTCATCTTTGTCTTTTAGTAAGAAGAACACCAATAATGGAACAAGAATCAAGTAAACCGCTAGCGTTGCTAAACTCACTAGAGAAGCCAGTGAGCCTTTTACGACGCTCTCACCTAAGCCAATCGCTTGGTTCTTCGCGTTAGTCACCACGGTTTCAACAATTTCTAGGTTCGCCAGCTCAGGGTAACGTTGTGGCAAGGTTGCAATGAACTTTTGTAGCCCTGCATACATGTTCGGAATATCGTTGATTAAATTCCCCACCTGAGTCCAAATCGTTGGCACTAAACCAAATACCGCGATCAACATTAAGCCAATAAAAATCAGTATGACAGTAATGACAGAAAACGTACGTGGGATACCCAAACGGCACATCTGCGTTACTGGCCATTCAAGTAAATATGCAAGAACAATGGCCACCAGCAATGGCGCAATCAAATGCCCGAAAAAGTAAATTGTAATAAAGCCGAACAGCAGTATCGCCACGAGGCTCACTGCATGTGGGTCTGAAAAGCGTCGCTTATACCAACGACTTACCATTTCAAGCATCGTACGAAGATTCCTTATTGAATACGGTCAAAGTGAAGTGTTCAGGAGAAGCTTGGCAATCCACTGTGTAGCCTTGGTTACGCAAATACTTCACGATATCGTGCTTAGAGCTTTTATCCACCACTTGAATAACAAGCTGATAATCTTGTTGTGTTTCTTCCGGAAACACCTCAGCAGCGTGACGCTTGGCAAGTAACAGTGCCATAGGGCAGCGTTCCTTACGCAAATCAAGTAATATGGATTCCATTGTATTGCTCTGCACTTGTGATAGGGTTGTATTGTAACGGCTTTTTGAGCTGGTGCTAGCATTTCTCACATGATTTAAGAATAGACGCGCAGGACTTTTAGATTGACAATTTACGAAACCAATTCGTTTATCTTCGGTCTTATTGCTAGCATATTCATCCCACAAGGATGACCATAAAGTCTGTGCTGATGTTGAATGGATTTCGCCCCTCAAGCACACACTCGGTATTTTGGAGAATCTTTAAACCGTATGTTAAAACGCACTCGCTCGCTAGTTTGTTTATGCCTTGCTGCTGCATTGAGTACACCAACGCCAGTTTATGCCAATAGTCCCGACCTCCCAGATATTGGTACGGCAGCCGGAGGCACTCTAACGATAGATCAAGAGTTGATTTATGGTGACGCCTATATGCGTATGCTTAGAGCCAGCAAACCTATCGTCAATGACCCTGTTATTAACGAGTACATCGACTCACTGGGTCACCGTTTGGTCGCGAATGCCAATGACGTAAAAACCCCATTCCACTTTTTCATGATCCGAGATCGCAACATCAACGCCTTCGCTTTTTTTGGCGGCTACGTTGCCCTGCACTCAGGTCTCTTTCTCCATGCCCGCACTGAAAGTGAGTTAGCCTCCGTTGTTGCTCACGAAATCGCGCACGTTACTCAGCGCCACCTTGCACGAAGCATGGAAGAACAAGCTCGTCGTTCACCAGCAACCATGGCAGCACTTGCTGGCGCTCTTCTGCTTGCGATAGCCTCTCCTGAGGCTGGTATGGCAGCGGTGACGGCAGCAACCGCTGGCAATATGCAAAGCCAAATCAACTACACTCGCTCCAACGAGAAAGAAGCAGACCGCTTTGGTATCGCGACACTGGCAAAAGCGGGCTTTGATGCACAAGCGATGCCACGCTTTTTTGGTCGCCTAGCGGATGAATATCGATACGCAAGCAAACCGCCACCAATGTTGCTCACTCACCCGTTGCCTGAAGATCGTATTACAGACAGTCGTGCTCGTGCTCGTGCTTATCCACCAATGCGGGTGATGCCTTCTATTGATTACCATTTAACCCGAGCTCGCATTGTCGCACGTTATGCCGGAATTGATGGTCAAGCAGCAATGAGTTGGTTTGACCGAACTCAAAAGAAAGCCTCACCTGATATTGTGCCATCATTTGATTATGGTCGAGCCTTGGTACACCTAGACAACAAGCGTTTGAGTGAAGCGGAACCTTTATTGAAAAAGCTCCTTCAGCAAGACCCAGGTAACCCGTTTTATCTGGATGCAATGACCGATCTTTATATTGCTCAAAAGCAACCACAAAAAGCAGTGGATATGTTGAGTAGCGCACTCAAACGCAACCCACAAAACAAAGTCCTGACCATCAACTATGCAAACGCATTACTTGAGGCGAAAAAGGACCAAGAAGCGGTGCGTATTCTGCAGCGCTACACACACGATAACCCAGAAGACACGAATGGCTGGCACCTGCTTTCACAAGGCAGTCATGCGCTGGGTAAAAGTGATGAAGAACTCGCCGCACGTGCCGAAATTTTGGCATTGCGAGCCAACTGGAACAAAGCCATCCAGTATTATAGTGAAGCAAGTAAAATTGCTAAGTTAGGTAGCTTACAACAAGCTCGATATGACGCTCGTATCGACCAACTGATGATCCAAAGAGATCGATTCATGGCATTACAATAACGAAATGGAGAAAACCATGTCAGTCGTGATTTATCACAACCCTCGCTGCTCAAAGAGCCGTCAAACACTTGAACTGCTTGAGCAAAATGGCGTAACACCGGAAGTGGTTAAATACCTTGATACACCGCTTAATGTTGAACAACTGAAAGCGCTTTATGCTCAACTTGGTTTCTCTTCCGTACGCGAAATGATGCGTACCAAAGAAGACATCTACAAAGAGCTGGCACTGGGAGAAGCCTTTGTCAGTGATGAGCAACTGTTCGAAGCGATGGCACAAAACCCGAAACTGTTTGAACGCCCAGTAGTAGTTGCAAATGGGAAAGCAAAAATCGGTCGCCCACCAGAACAAGTTTTGGAAATTCTGTAAATGGATTGCCAGATCCTCATTTTGTATTTCAGCCGTCATGGCTCGACAAAACAACTGGCAAGACAAATAGCAAGAGGAGTCGAGTCGACTCCTCATTGCGAAGCGATTTTACGTACAGTTGAAGAATTGTCACCTCACTCACATACCCCTTCTGATCCAATTGCTACTCTAGATGAGTTGAAGCAGTGCGATGGTCTCGCGTTTGGCAGCCCAGTTTGGTTTGGCAACATGGCAGCGCCGCTCAAGCACTTTTGGGATCAAACCACACCTTTGTGGGTGAATGGCGACCTTATCGATAAGCCAGCTTGTGTGTTTACCTCATCGTCTTCCATGCATGGTGGTCAAGAAACCACGCTACAAAGCATGATGACCCCATTATTGCATCACGGCATGATGGTATTAGGAATCCCTTATTCAGAGCCAGAACTGCACACCACGCAATCAGGAGGCACACCCTATGGTGCAAGCAGTGTAGGACAAGAGCCAAGTCTCACGGCAGAAGAGATTCGTCTCGCACAACAATTAGGAAAACGACTGGCAACCACAGCGAAAAAGCTCAAAGGAAGTCAGTAAGCTCAAGGATAAGTAAATCGATGTCTGACATTATTGACCAACCACCTCTTAGCACACGCACTCAAACCTATCGCTACATGGCGCTGTTTGGCAATTTGGCGTTATTGGCTTGGGTTGCGATTTGGCAACTGGCGTTGTCCCCTCACCCACATCTAAGCAGCACTACATTGGCGATTGCTTGGTGTATACCTCTATTGTTGCCACTTCCTGGTATTTTAGCGGGCAAACCCTACACACACGCTTGGGCAAACTTCGTTCTGATGCTGTATTTCTTGCATGCGTTGACGATTTTGTATGTTGACGATGGTGAGCGTTGGTTGGCCGCAGTAGAGTTGCTCCTTACCTCACTCGGCTTTGCAGGTAACATTTTGTTTGCCCGAGCACGTGGTAAAGAGTTGGGTCTGAAGTTAAAACGCTTATCTCAAGTCGAAAAAGAAGAAAAAGCGAAGTTCAATAAATAGAAGCGAAACAATTACGGGGACATGGCGTTTCAAGCTGAACCAGCTTCATCACATCTCCAGCCATAGAACCACCAAAAAAAGAGTCGCACTAAGCGACTCTTTTTTGTTTTGAACAAACCTTAACTTAGGTTTTCAACCACATCCGTTTCCAATACTGGCGCGATTTCAGAATCTTGTTCTACTGGCTCGGCTTTCGTGCGAACTGGAGCATTCCATTTGTAGATCAGATCGTACTGCTTTGGCGCTGGTTGTAGTGCAACAGCAGGTGTGATTGATGCCGGCTCAGTTGCCACATTTGTTTCCGTTGCCGTATCGAGCTCAACGACTTGAGCGGTTTGATCTTCTGTTGTTTCCGCTGGCAATTGCGTTGGTTGAACAACTTCCTCAGGAAGCTGGGCTGGTGCTGACGGCTCTACATTCTCAAGCGGGTCTTCGGTAATCTCAAGTGAACGGATAGAAGACGCTTCTTGTTCAAACGCTTGTTGAGATGCCAACAAGTGAATCGTTAACGTCACTTGATTGCCTTGAATTCGTTTGATTTCAGTACCCGCAACTGAGTTTAGCTTCGTCAATGAGTTCTCAAGATTAAAGAAGTCCACCGCTGATGCGACATCTAATACCTTCACATCAATCGCTTCAGATGATTTGCTTGATACCACAACAGCACTCTTCTTCGCGTAGTAGTCTGCGATACCACCCATCATGGCAGAGATTGCATTTGCACCAGACGCTGAGCCACTGCGAGGTGACTGTTGCGATTGAGCAAGTTGCGCTGGTGATTGATCATATAGCGTCCAGCGAATTTTATCGCCTTGCACACGCACCACTAGCACAGCATCAACAGGGTAACGCTGACTCGCTTGGCTGATTGGGTCTACAAAGCCCCCCCACAAATCAGACACGTTAACACCCGTAACATCATCAAAGTCCCCCACAGGCATAGTGACTGGTAGGCCTCGAGATTCAGCCGCAGCGCGCAGTGCAGCAGCACTGGTTGAGTCTGAATGCTCCCAAGTGATCGTACGATCATAGCCCTGCTCTTCTACCATCCAAACTAAGATGTTGGCACGGTTTGGAGACCATAATGGTAATTGCGCTTGAGTCAGTAGCGAACGAATCTGACCACTATTAAACAGCATCTTTAAACTGCTTTGACCATCAAGCTGACCATAACCAAGCTGAGAAATGTAGCGAGAACTTGAACCCACTGCTTTCTTTATTACCGGGTTGCTAAGGGAAGATTGGCTACCTGTCGCACGCACAATCACATCTTGCATACCTTGTTGACGAGCGAGCTCTTCGCCGTCTTTTTGCTCACCGTCGATCGCCACTTCGGCACGATAGATATCTACCTGAGTTAATGCATAAACTGGCAGAGACAACCAACCTATCAATAAGAGAGCTAAATAGCGCATAGTTTTCATAATCCTCTGAACAAGAACCCGCATGATAAGCAACTATCAAACCGTGAGCAAGAAGAGTACTGAGTGAATTGTCTGTATTCTGACCAAGTTAAAACACGTAAGTGAAACTAAACATTCGTCGACCTTATAAATCCACACAAAAGTTTGATCTAGGCAACATTGCAATCGATTGCCAGATGATAAGATTCGCCGGATTTGTCTGCGTATCTTTGAAATAGGGAATTATTATGAAAAACGCGTTACAAGGCGCTCAGATGCTCTTTGTCGCTTTTGGTGCTCTCGTATTAGTACCACTTCTTACTGGTCTTGACCCAAACGTTGCTCTGTTTGGTGCTGGTGTCGGTACTCTTCTTTTCCAACTAATAACTAAACGTTCCGTTCCTATCTTCCTTGCCTCTTCTTTTGCGTTTATTGCTCCTATTATGTTCGGTATCCAAACTTGGGGTATCGGTGCGACTATGGGCGGCTTAATGGCGGCGGGTTTGGTTTATGTCGCGCTTGGTGCGATGATCAAAGTGCGTGGTGTCGGCTTCATCCATAAAATTTTACCACCAGTTGTGGTAGGTCCGGTGATTATGGTCATTGGTCTTGGTTTGGCACCAACAGCAGTAAACATGGCGGTAGGTAAAACCGGTGATGGTGCCATCCAACTCGTAAATGGTGATGCTGCAGTTATCATTTCAGCAGTGTCGTTGCTAACGACCATCGCACTGAGTGTATTCGCGAAAGGCTTCCTAAAACTGGTGCCTATCGTCGGCGGTATCTTAGCGGGTTACTCTGTTTCGCTTTTCTATGGTGTGGTTGATTTCACTCCAGTAGCTCAAGCTGCTTGGCTAGCCATGCCAAACTTCACGGCGCCAGAGTTTAACATCAACGCTATCTTATTCATGATCCCAGTTGCGATCGCACCAGCGGTAGAGCACGTAGGAGACATGCTGGCTATCTCAAACGTAACGGGTAAAAACTACCTGAAGAAACCTGGTCTTCACCGCACGATTGCGGGTGACGGGGTGGCAACAATTGCGGCTTCTATGGTTGGTGCTCCACCAAATACAACTTACAGCGAAGTAACGGGCGCAGTGATGCTGACTAAAGCCTTTAACCCTGTGATCATGACATGGGCGGCGATCACGGCAATCGTACTTGCCTTAGTGGGTAAGCTCGGAGCCATTCTACAAACGATCCCTGTTCCGGTCATGGGTGGCATCATGATCCTATTGTTCGGTTCTATTGCAACCGTCGGTCTAAACACGCTCATCAAAAACAATGTGGACCTGCACAAATCACGTAACCTAGTGATCGTCGCAGTAACACTGGTATTTGGTATCGGTGGCATGGCTTTCGGTATTGGCGAGTTTAGCCTACAAGGTGTGAGCCTGTGTGGTATCGTGGCTATCATTCTTAACCTTGTGCTACCACACGATCTTGGTGAAAACCACGTGGTGGATAATGCACAGATGGAAGAAGACAACGCGAAGTAATTTATCGTGCGGCTTAATTGATTTGAGTCGCGCGGTTATCACTTTCATATCTAGCTTCTAGCTTCCACATAGCAGAGACAGAAAAGGCTTGGTTTTCACCAAGCCTTTATTTATTCAATTCAGTAAAAGCAATAACGCTTATTTAGTACCGAAGATCTTGTCACCAGCGTCACCTAGACCAGGAACGATGTAACCTTTGTCGTTTAGCTTCTCATCGATTGCAGCAGTGTATAGCTCAACGTCTGGGTGAGCTTTTTCTAGCGCTTCGATACCTTCAGGAGCAGCAACAAGAACAAGTACTTTGATTGCCTGACAACCTTTCTCTTTTAGAAGGTCGATAGTCGCGATCATAGAACCACCTGTTGCAAGCATTGGGTCAACAACTAGAGCAATACGCTCATCGATGTTAGAAGCAAGCTTGTTAAAGTATGGTACTGGCTCTAGTGTTTCTTCATCGCGGTAGATACCAACAACACTGATACGCGCGCTTGGCATGTGCTCTAGAACACCATCCATCATGCCTAGACCTGCACGCAAGATTGGCACTACTGTTACTTTTTTACCCTTGATTTGGTCAACTTCTACAGGACCATTCCAACCTTCAATGGTTACTTTCTCTGTTTCAAAGTCTGCAGTCGCTTCGTAAGTAAGTAGGCTACCGACTTCTGTCGCTAACTCACGAAAACGCTTCGTGCTGATGTCACCTTCTCGCATTAGACCGATTTTATGTTTTACTAGAGGGTGTTTAACTTCAACAACTTTCATTTCCATCTCCGGCTTTATTGGCAATATTTAAACAAACCTTCAGATTATACATGATTTTTGCAGGGATATCAGGATAGATCACTAAAGAAAAAAACCGACGCAAACGTTTGCTATCTGTATTTAACCACTGGTAGAATAGCGCCGTTTTCATATCCAACTTAAAAACCGAGGACTTCCCTGTGAGTGGTAACAACTCTTCTCTTAGCTATAAAGACGCTGGTGTAGATATTGATGCAGGCAACGCGCTTGTAGATCGTATTAAAGGTGCGGTTAAGCGTACTCATCGCCCTGAAGTGATGGGTGGTATCGGCGGTTTTGGCGCATTGTGTGAACTACCAACTAAATACAAACAGCCTGTACTGGTTTCTGGTACTGACGGTGTAGGTACAAAACTTCGCCTAGCGCTGGATATGAACAAGCACGACACTATTGGCGTTGACCTAGTGGCAATGTGTGTAAACGATCTAATCGTTCAAGGTGCAGAGCCATTATTCTTCCTAGATTACTACGCGACAGGCAAACTGGATGTAGACACAGCGGCAGACGTAGTTTCTGGTATCGCTGATGGCTGTGTTCAAGCAGGCTGTGCACTTATCGGTGGTGAAACCGCTGAAATGCCAGGCATGTACGAAGGCGAAGACTACGACGTTGCAGGCTTCTGTGTTGGCGTAGTGGAAAAAGAAGATGTGATTGATGGTACTAAAGTAGCTGCTGGTGATGCACTTATCGCAGTTGGCTCTAGCGGTCCACATTCGAACGGTTACTCGCTTATCCGTAAGATTCTAGAAGTTTCTGGCGCAGATAAGAACGAAGAGCTAGCAGGTCGCACTATTGGCGAACACCTTCTAGAACCAACTAAGATTTACATCAAATCAGCACTTAAGATGATTGAGAAACACGATATCCACGCGATCTCTCACATCACTGGTGGTGGTTTCTGGGAAAACATCCCACGCGTACTGCCTGAAGGAACCAAAGCCGTTATCGATGGTAACAGCTGGGAATGGCCAATCATCTTCAAATGGTTACAAGAGAAAGGCAACGTCGAAACACACGAGATGTACCGTACGTTCAACTGTGGTGTTGGTCTAGTCGTTGCACTACCAAAAGACCAAGCGGACGCAGCAGTTGCACTTCTTAAAGAAGAAGGCGAAAACGCATGGGTGATTGGTGAAATTGCTCAATCAGAAGCCAATGAAGAGCAAGTCGAAATCCAATAACTTGCGAATCAAGCTCAAAAAATAAAAAGAATGGGGATGTTATCCCCAAATAACTTCTAAATGCTGGTTCAGCGAGAATGAATTGGTTTGTAGGCGCGACAACGATTTGAAGATCTAGTGGTTCTAAATCAAAAATCGTTAACAAAGTATACAAGCCAATACAGCTCGCCCTTCGGGAGCATGTCACCAATACGATTTCATCGTCAAACAACTTGGAAAAAGCTTACTATTCCACTGCGTTGTTTTCCTTGAACTAGAATTGGTGACAAAGCTCTGAATCCAGCCTAATGAAGTCATTTGGGGATATAGTCCTCATTCTGCTATCTGGAACATCGAAAACCATTCTAATAGTAGGTAATTTAGCAATTACGCACGTCAAACCTACAGTATCAAGGCAGTCTCAATATCATGAAAAACATAGTGGTCCTCATTTCAGGTAACGGCAGTAACCTGCAAGCTATCTTGGAAGCTTGCGAAGACAACATGCCAAATGCACAAGTCGCAGCCGTATTCTCCAACAAAGCTGACGCTTATGGTTTAGAACGTGCAAAGCAGTTTGATGTGAACGACCATTTTGTCGATCCAAAAGCATTTGATTCACGCGAAGACTTTGATGCTGAACTGATGCAGCAAATCGATGAGTACCAACCAGACGTCATTGTGCTCGCAGGCTACATGCGTATTTTGAGCAGCGCGTTTGTTTCCCACTATCTGGGCAAGATGATCAACATCCACCCTTCTCTTCTGCCAAAGTACCCGGGGTTACACACCCACCAGCGCGCGATTGATGCAGGCGACAAAGAACACGGCACCAGTGTTCACTTTGTGACAGAAGAATTAGACGGCGGACCTGTGGTGTTGCAAGCAAAAGTGCCAGTATTTGAAGACGACGATGCCGATACTCTAGCCGCTCGCGTTCAAACTCAAGAGCACAAGATCTACCCAATGGTGACTAAGTGGTTAGTAGAAGAGCGCTTAACCATGAAAGATGACAAAGCATTTCTTGATGGTTTCGAGCTTGGTGAACACGGCTACGCTGACGAGTAATTCTGAATACCAAATTCCAAACGCAAAAAGGCAGCCATCAGGCTGCCTTTTGTTATTTTAAATCTTATAAGCTTGACTCAATGAAGCCATTGTCAAACTAGAAACCAAAACTAACAACCTAAAAAGTCCCTGACACTACCTTAGCAATACAACACTCGGATAGTAGATTCTGAATCTGACTCGTTCCTCGTCGTTCAGAATGACGCTGCAGGCAAAGAAAAATCAATTTAACTTCAATCATTTACGTCATTCCAGCGAGCCTTAGCGAGACTAGGAATCTATTATCAATACGCTAGGAAGTAAAAATGCTCATCTGTACCCACCTTCGGTTTAAGACGCATAAAAATAAAGCTCGCGATTAAGCGAGCTTTATCTAGATGTTCATTGTCAAAAACCATCACTCCAACGGTTCAGTCGGCGCTTGGTTACCTGGCTTCGGTGCAGCAAATGGAACATCTTCCAGAGCTTTGGCATTGTTCAATACCAATTCCCCAACGTGAAACAAACCGTACTCGCCCGGCTTCATGCGATGCCATGTTTCATTGCCAGTAAGCGGCTGAGTTGCAATCACAGAAACCACATCATTTGGTGTCGTCTCTTCTTGGAAGTTGATTTCTACATCTTCATCCAACAGAGCGGCCTTGCCAAATGGAGCTCGACGGGTAATCCAATACAAATGGTTGGTACAGTAAGTCATCACAAACTCACCGTCGCTGAGCAGCATATTGAACACGCCTTTCTCTTTTAGCTTGTCGCAACATTCAGCGACATAGATAAAGACCGCTTCCATATCCTGAGGAGGCTCAGGATACTTATCTTCCATCTGCTTTAATAGCCAGCAAAATGCCATTTCACTGTCAGTTTGCCCTACCGGACGGTGACGCCCTGTGTACAAATCTTGGTAATCGGTCAGCTGACCATTGTGTGCAAAAGTCCAGTAACGCCCCCAAAGCTCACGCGTAAACGGATGGGTGTTTTCCAGATTCACACCACCTCGGTTAGCTTGGCGAATATGACTCACTACTGCGCGACTTTTTATCGGGTAGTTTTGCACTAATTCAGCAATCTTTGAGTCACAACTTGGGTTTGGATCTTTGAAAGTGCGGAATCCCTTTCCTTCATAAAAAGTGATTCCCCAACCATCACGATGCGGACCAGTACGACCACCGCGCTGCATCAATCCAGTAAAACTGAAACAAATATCGGTTGGAACATTTGCGCTCATGCCGAGCAATTCACACATGGTTTAACGAACTCCTTACCTTAAAACACAACTAAGCCATCATTCAGCTTAGTTGTAAATCTTATTCCATCTCTTTTTCGATCAATTGAATAATGATGTGAATGATCTTGATGTGTACTTCTTGGATACGGTCTGCATAACCGAAATGCGGTACGCGGATCTCGATGTCTGCAAGACCGGCCATCTTACCGCCATCTTTACCCGTTAGCGCAATCGTCTTCATGCCTTTTGCTTGGGCTGCTTCAATCGCTTTTAAGATGTTACCTGAGTTACCAGAAGTCGATAGACCGAACAGAACATCACCTTTGCGACCCACTGCTTCTACGTAACGTGAGAAGACAAAGTCATAGCCAAAGTCGTTACTTACGCAAGAAAGGTGGCTTGGATCTGAAATAGCGATGCCAGCATAACCTGGACGGTTTTCACGGTAGCGACCTGTTAGCTCTTCTGCAAAGTGCATTGAGTCACAGTGCGAACCACCATTACCACACGACAGCACTTTACCGTCTTGCTTGAAAGAATCAGCAATCATTTTCGCTGCTGCTTCGATTTGCGCGATGTTGTGATCATCACTTAAAAACTTGTTCAGAACTTCAGCAGCTTCGTTTAATTCACTTCTAATCAGATCTTGGTACATAAGACGTTCTCTTTATTATTTCGGCCAAAACAGTGAGGTTGAGCCTCTCGCTTAGCAAATTGTGCTGATGAGGCAATTGCCTTGCACATTTCATTACTCTGAGTTTACCCACAAACGAGAATTAGTGTCGATAGCGAACCACAAGATTTGGATTCTTCACGGTAATAAACTTGCTAACTTGCTTATGAAATCATCACCCAACTCTCAACTTTAGAATTTTAACTCTACTTAGATCACTTTTTGCTCAATGTTGTGTTTTACATTTCTTTAATATTTTGATTACACTTACGAGAACTGGTTAGACCTCTTACCAAAATACAGACGTACAACATAATTAAAGTCTGAGAAGGAAAAAACATATGGACATCTTGCTCTCAATCGTAGCGATGACAGTTGTGTTAGGCATTACGCTTTACCACAGAATGTCACTCGTGAAATCCGTCAGCCTGCTAACAGCTGCCATGCTAGCACTGACTATCGCAGGCTCAGTTGGTTTTATTGGCTGGGTACTTTACGTTCTTGCCGTTGCAGTGTTCGCGGTTTCTAGCATTCGCCAATCCCTCATTAGTCGAAAAGCACTTGCTCTGTTTAAGAAAGTCCTACCTGCTATGTCTCAAACCGAAAAAGAAGCATTAGACGCCGGTACAGTGTGGTGGGAAGCAGAACTATTTAAGGGCAAACCTGAATGGCAAAAACTTCATGCCATCAAAGCTCCTAAATTAAGTAAAGAAGAGCAAGACTTCTTAGACGGTCCTGTAAACGAAGTGTGCGCCATGGTTAGTGACTTTCAGGTAACGCACGAACTTGCAGATTTACCACCAGAAGTGTGGCAATACCTTAAGGACAATAAGTTTTTCGCCATGATCATCAAGAAGAAATACGGCGGTCTTGAGTTCTCTGCATACGCTCAATCTTTGGTATTACAAAAACTAACCGGTGTTTCTGGCGTTTTGTCATCTACAGTTGGTGTTCCAAACTCGTTAGGTCCTGGTGAACTACTGCAACACTACGGCACTGAAGAGCAGAAAAACCACTACTTACCCCGTCTTGCTGAAGGTAAAGAAATCCCATGTTTCGCATTAACTAGCCCAGAAGCAGGTTCCGATGCAGGCTCAATCCCAGATTACGGCATTGTATGTAAAGGCGAATGGGAAGGCGAAGAAGTGCTTGGTATGCGCTTAACATGGAACAAGCGCTACATCACTCTTGCTCCTGTCGCAACGGTACTTGGTCTTGCTTTTAAACTGCGTGATCCTGATGGCTTGCTAGGCGACCAAAAAGAGTTGGGCATCACCTGTGCGCTTATTCCAACGGACCTAAAAGGCGTTGAGATCGGCAATCGTCACTTCCCGCTTAATGTACCATTCCAAAACGGTCCAACCCGCGGTAAAGACATTTTCGTTCCGATGGATTTCATTATTGGTGGCGAGAAAATGGCAGGTCAAGGCTGGCGTATGCTGGTTGAATGTCTGTCAGTTGGTCGAGGTATAACACTGCCTTCTAACTCAACAGGTGGCATCAAAACTGCCGCGATGGCGACAGGCGCTTACTCGCGCATTCGTCGTCAGTTCAAACAACCTATCGGTCATATGGAAGGCGTAGAAGAACCATTAGCACGCCTAGGTGGTAATGCTTACGTTATGGATGCGGCAAGCAACTTAACTGTAGCTGGTATTGACCTTGGTGAAAAACCTTCGGTTATCTCGGCTATCGTGAAATATCACTGTACTCACCGTGGGCAGCAAAGCATCATCGACGCGATGGACATCGTAGGTGGTAAAGGTATCTGTATGGGTCCTTCTAACTTCCTAGCGCGTGGTTACCAAGGTGCGCCAATCGCGGTAACGGTAGAAGGTGCAAACATCTTAACTCGTTCAATGATCATCTTTGGTCAAGGTGCGATTCGTTGTCACCCGTATGTTCTTGAAGAGATGAACGCGGCTTACTCTGACGCAGGCGATGCGGTTGAGAAATTCGACAAAGCGCTAGCGGGTCATGTCAGCTTCACGATGAGTAATCTCGTTCGCAGTATCTGGTTTGGTCTAAGTGATGGTCTGGGTTCCTCATCACCAACTAAAGATGCAACTAAGCGTTACTACCAACAATTGAACCGTTACAGTGCAAACCTTGCTCTGCTATCGGATATCTCAATGGCGGTGCTAGGTGGCTCATTGAAACGTAAAGAGCGTCTGTCTGCACGTCTTGGCGACATTCTAAGTCAGCTGTACCTTGGCTCTGCAACCCTAAAACGCTTTGAGCAAGATGGTCGTCCGGTTGAAGACCTACCACTAGTACACTGGGGCTTACAAGACAGCTTGAAGCAGACTGAAGCAGCGATTGATGAGTTCCTAGCGAACTTCCCTAATAAAGTGATCGGTCGCGCACTGCGTGTATTGATCATGCCATTTGGTCGTGTACGTAAAGCGCCAAGTGATAAGCTAGACAGCAAAGTAGCTCGTATTCTACAAACACCAAGTGCAACACGCTCACGCATTGGTCGTGGTCAGTACCTAGAACCAACTGAGCACAATGCAGCAGGTAAAATTGAGCTAGCACTGTCTGTGATTCTTCAAGCTGAGCCTGTGTTCGACAAGGTATGTAAAGCGCAAGGCAAGCGTCGCCCATTCCTACGTTTGGATATGATCGCTCAAGAAGGTTTAGAGCAAGGTGTAATCACTCAAGAAGAAGCGGATCTGTTGAGAGAAGCAGAGCAGCATCGTCTAGACACCATCAACGTAGACGACTTTGAGCCAGAGCTATTAGCCGCAAAGCCGCTTTACCCTCAGATGGAGCACGTCGCTTAAGCAGGTAATCACTTAAACGAAAAATAGAAAAGCAAAACGGGAGCTAAGGCTCCCGTTTTTTATTGAATCTCTGCTTCGCACAACACGGCGCTCGCAAAGTCCTAGAACGCTGGTAGCAGATTCTTAGTCTCGCTGAAGCTCGCTAGAATGACGGTTTACTTTGAGTTATCAAGTGACTACACGCACAGTGTACCTAGATTTCCGTCATTCTGAACAGCGAGGGACGAACATGATTCAGAATCTACTTACCACGTGTTCCTTAGATAATGACGCCCCAAAGCCCTAGAGCGCTGATAGCAGATTCTTAGTCTCGCTGAAACTCGCGAGAATGACGGTTTACTTTGAGTTGCCAGGTTACTATACGCACAGTGTTCCTAGGTTTTCGTCATTCTGAACAGTGAGGGACGAACATGATTCAGAATCTACTTTCCACGTGTTCCTTAGATAATGATGCCCCAAGATCCTAGAACGCTGATAGCAGATTCTTAGTCTCGCTGGAGCTCGCTAGAATGACGGCTTACTTTGAGTTATCAAGTGACTACACGCACAGTGTACCTAGGTTTTCGTCATTCTGAACAGTGAGGAACGAACGTGATTCAGAATCTACTTTCCACGTGTTCCTTAGATAATGACGTCCCAAAGTCCTAGAGTGCTGATAGCAGATTCTTGGTCTCGCTGAAGCTCGCGAGAATGACGGTTTACTTTGAGTTACCAGTTATCAAGTGACTACACGCACAGTGTTCCTAGGTTTTCGTCATTCTGAACAGTGAGGAACGAACATGATTCAGAATCTACTTTCAACGTGTTCCTTAGATAATGACGTCCCAAAGTCCTAGAGTGCTGATAGCAGATTCTTGGTCTCGCTGAAGCTCGCTAGAATGACGGCTTACTTTGAGTTATCAAGTGACTATACGCACAGTGTTCCTAGGTTTTCGTCATTCTGAACCGTGAGGAACGAACGTGATTCAGAATCTACTTTCCACGTGTTCCTTAGATAAGGACGTCCCAAAGTCCTAGAGTGCTGATAGCAGATTCTTAATCTCGCTGGAGCTCGCTAGAATGACGGTTTACTTTGAGTTATCAAGTGACTACACGCACAGTGTTCCTAGGTTTTCGTCATTCTGAACAGTGAGGAACGAACGTGATTCAGAATCTACTTACCAAGAGAGCCTAGCTAGACAGATAAAAGATCCGGTTTGGAAAAACATCCACCAAACACTCTGACTCCGTAATAGATGTAGGAAGCCCTAAAGTTCGACATGCCGTGTTCGAGACATATTTGACGTAGAAGCCTATCCGCTTGCTCTCGACTGCTTTGCGGCAATACTTCCTCCCTCATGAGCTGGTACAACGCGTCATGCACCAAAGACGCCTTGAGGATGTTTTGAGTATCAATCGCAGGACCACTCGCTCCATCCCATGAGTAACCTTTCTTAATCGTCAGCACCCCTTGCTCGGATAGGCTGAGAAACGGGCTGTCAAAAGGCTGCGCGAGGGCGATACCGGTTTCAATCTGTTCTTCGGAATGAAGGTTATATTTGTACGTCCGACGTTTTTTGTACTTCATAAACACCTCCTAGCCACCAAGCGGCTTGTAAGACACTATACCTAGAGCTTGTCTGCGAGTTTCTTGAGGTAGTTTTTTGCCAACTCATTGTTGTCGCGACTCAGCCATTTTATACAGTCAAACAGCTCCCAAATCAGACCTTGGTCTCCACTTGTATAAACGGGAAAATCTTCGTGCTTTGGGGCTGGCTCATCGGTTACTAACTCATCGATGATATCAGCTTTATCGAATAGAACTTTGAAGGGTCTTGAAAGTTGGAAAGGTTCATTAAGATCCAAGCAATGAATCTCTGCACTGGTCAGATCGTTAAAGATGTATTTTTTAAAGCAAGCATTCTCATTGTGATCGCCTTCAAGACGATAGAAGATCTCTTTGTCTTCCTCAAACAGAGCAAAGCAAGGTGTGACATTTTTATGGAAGTTATTTTTGGTAAACACGATAACATCCGCATCCGATACACGATCCCCTTTTCCTGAAGACAATGAGCCAAGCAATACTGCGGCTACCACCTCTTCTTCGTGCACAAAGGCGTTGCATGCAGATTCCACTAGCGCTCTTTGCAAAGGTAAATGATCTAGATTTAATAATTTGATTGTCACAGCTAAAGTCCTCAATTTAAACGCAGCACACAATGTAAATATCAGTTTTTAAACCAAAGTACACCCAAGTGACTTCAAGATACAGGATTCAGAGCGTTGTCATTGATTCGAGAGTAAGGAAAATAACGCAGTATAATAGCCAGCTCTTTCCAAGTTGTTTGGTGCAGCCATTGGTTTAATAAAAAAGCGAGTTCATGACACACTCTCAAAGGGCACTCTTTACAAATAGTAAGGGCCTTGGCTTGTATACTTTGTTGCCGATTCTTGATTTAGAATCAAGATCTTTAAATCGCCGCAGCGTCTACACATCAACTCATTCTCGCTGAACCGAGTATCTGAGGTTACTTGGGTATAAAACTCTAGTAAGACGATTTAACAAAAACGGAGCCAATCGGCTCCGTTCTATAATCTCATTTCTTTGCCCTACTTCTTAGGGACTTCCAACTGCATCTCTGGCATAGCTTGACGTTTAGCTTTTACCTTGCTCCATATGATCCAGAATAGCACCACTAGAATCAGTGCGATGACGTTTCCGATACCTATGATGATCATGCTGCGCTTACGTTCCGCCTCGCGCTCAGCAATGATGCGTTTTTCCATTTCAATACGACGCTGCTCAGCGAGTTCCGCCTCTTTCGCGACACGAGCCGCTTCAAGATCCACCTCTTCAACAACACTAAATGACTGTTCTTTGATTGGGAAGACTAATGAACGCTTAGTCGCTAAGTCAGTTGCAAACACCTCACCGTGCCATGAGTATTTACCTAGCTCTGGATCATTGTCCATTTTGAGCGTGGTTTTCGTGCCATCAGCCGACACTTGACCTTGGCTATAACTGATAAAACCATCGGGCGCTTCCTGCTCAATGTTCACCGCAATAGAGCCCGGAGTGATCATGCCTTGTTCACCACTGACCACCAGCTGATGCGGTTGGTCTGCATGACGTGATTGAATAAAGGTGCGCGTAATTGGCGATGGATAGACCAGCACGATTTGTTCTTGCGCTCTCAGGAAAACCCCGTTACCTGATGTAATGCGTGCGCGGTACTTACCCGGCTCAACATCAATTGGTAGCTGAACCGTAAATACACCATCACCTGCTTTTTCATCCAAACCACGACCATCATCGGCAAACTCACCGATCACCATAGGTACTGGTCGCGCTTCTTTGATCAGTTCGTCTTCATTCTCAACAAATTTGGTGAAGGTGACGCGCAGATTGACGCGGTCTAGAAAATCTCTCAATACCAACGGTTGATCGTCTGAGGTTAAACGCGCGGTGAACTTAAGCGCCTCACTGTGGTAAAGGCGATTAGGGAACACATCGGTACTCAGCTTGAGATGTGAAATCAGACGGATGTTGTTTTTAGGAGTGACCTTACCCACAGCCTGCCAAGGACCTGGCATTGGATTATCAATCGATATGATGTCCAGAGAAGGCTCTTGGTACCAACGCACATTGTCGTAGGTACCCCATGCATAATATTTTTTGCCATCAGGACGGACAAGAACAACGGGCTGAGAGCTCTGTTCGCGATAAACCAGAAAGGTAATTTGTTCGATGGTTGGGTCGACACGAAATCGGTTATCTAACAAAGACATGGCGGACTCGCTCGCAGAAAACGCGAAACAACTCCAGAACGCTAAAATAGCGACTGACAAAGCCCTCAACATAGTCTCTCCTATTACTGCCAAATACTGTCGTTCACCAGTTCCAATCTTTTCTGGTGTGCTTCTACTTCATCGGCAGTTGCACGCAAAACCTTTAGCGCTTTTCTTCCTTCAACACGACGAATACCTTCTGCACCGCCGTCACTCTTGTTAGCGTTGAATTCTAGGCTTGTTTGTCCACCAGTCATCAGTAGGTAAACGTCAGCTAGAATCTCCGCATCGAGCAATGCCCCGTGGAGCGTACGGTGTGAGTTATCAATGCCGTAACGTTCACACAAAACGTCGAGGTTGTTTCGTTTGCCTGGGAAGATTTTCTTCGCCATGGCAAGGGTATCAGTCACCTTACAGAAGTCATCCGTTTTACCGATCGTCGGATCGAGCATTTCAAACTCGTAATCCATAAAGCCGGTATCGAAGGGCGCGTTGTGGGCAACCAACTCGGCACCTTTGATGAAATCTAAAAACTCTTGGTGGACATTTGCATAGTCCGGCTTGTCGACAAGAAACTCATCGGTGATACCGTGTACTTCAATTGCATCTGGCTGAATGTCACGGTCCGGTTTTAGGTAAACGTGGAAGTGACGACCAGTTAGCTTACGGTTGATGATTTCCACGGCACCGATCTCGATAATGCGGTGCCCCATGTAGTGCGGGCCGCCTTCGAGGTTCATACCCGTGGTTTCGGTATCGAGTACGACAATACGATTATGTTCAGAATTGCTGCTGGTATTCATAAGGTTATGTGTGTCAGACTATGCTTTATTAAATGTTTCGGCTAATAGTACCAAAAATATGACCAAACACGTTGAGATTTTCACTGATGGATCTTGTTTAGGCAATCCTGGTCCAGGTGGTTACGGCATTGTTCTGCGTTACAAGCAAACAGAAAAGACGCTAGCAAAAGGCTACACATTGACGACCAACAACCGTATGGAAATGTTGGCAGCAGTAGTGGCACTTCAAACGTTAAAAGAGCCATGCCAAGTAACGTTAACAACGGATAGCCAGTACGTGCGCCAAGGCATTACGCAATGGATACACAACTGGAAAAAACGTGGCTGGAAGACCGCAGATAAAAAGCCGGTAAAGAACGCCGATCTATGGCAAGCACTCGATAAAGAAACCTCTCGCCACCAAGTAGATTGGCACTGGGTGAAAGGTCATGCGGGTCATCGTGAAAACGAAATCTGTGATGAGCTAGCACGCGCAGCCGCAGAAAACCCAACCGAAGAAGATACAGGGTACCAAGCGTCTTAGTTTTTACCGCTTGAGACCTTTTTCACTGCACTGCCCTCTCTGTTCATCACGCCCAATGGTGTTAACTTTCTCTTCAAGCGCCAATGCGGCTTGATCGGTTTGAGAGGGTACGTTCGTTTACGAGCAACGATATAGTACAAACTTCCTGCCGGTGATGCCCAATCGCCTAAGCTATTTTCTAGCCACGTCCACATAGTTTTGTAACGCGTCATAGGAAACAGCGCGTAACGGTCACAATGAATCACTTGATAGTTCAATACACCTAACCAGTCTTTGATACGGTTGGCGGTGAACATACGTCCGCTCCATGGTAAGTTGTTTCTGCGCCAAGGCAACAAACTTGCTACACCAGTGAGACTGATCGGATTAAACCCCGTAATAATAAGATAACCATCATCCATCATGACGCGGTCAACTTCACGTAGCAACCGATGGGGATCACTTGCATAGTCAAGCTGATGAGCCAGCACAACAACATCAAAGCTTTTCTCTAAAAAGGGTAATTCGTAACCATCTGCGATGACATTATGCAACGGGTTCTGGATATCTACGTTGACTTGGTGTTGAATGTTACAACTACAGCTGGTTAGCTCACAGCTCAAGCCACCCAATTTCAACATGTGGTAACCGAACAGCTTCGGACACCACTCATCAAGGCGGGTTTGGATTGACTCAAGTACCCATGGACCATTGTTCATTTCTGACCAAGTCGACGGGTGCTGTAAAGTTTTGTTGCTGAGTGCTGGTTTCATTAACCACCTGACTATTAAAAGGGTGACGGAGAACGAATCGTGTTAGAGATCAAAAGCATACCCGCATTTAATGATAATTACATCTGGCTGATACAAAATAGCGACAAGCGTTGTGCGGTGGTCGATCCGGGCGATGCTAAGCCAGTGTTAGAATATTTGCAGGCTAACGAGTTAACTTTAGAAGCGATCTTAATTACGCACCACCACAACGATCACATTGGTGGCGTTCCAGATTTAGTTCATGCTTTTCCACATGTTTCTGTGGTAGGCCCAAAAGCGGAGCCTATTCCAACTTTAACCAATGCGATGGAAGAAGGCGACAAACTAGAGTTGTTTGGCGAAATCTTTATGGTACTTGGCTTACCAGGTCACACTTTGGGTCACATTGGCTATGTCGGCGACGGTAAGCTTTTCTGCGGCGATGTGTTGTTCTCAGCTGGTTGCGGTCGCATTTTTGAAGGCACACCAGAGCAGATGTTCGAATCCCTAAGTAAGCTTTCCAAGCTTCCTGAAGAAACCGAAGTATTCTCCGCTCATGAATACACCGCAAGTAATGTAGCATTTGCCCTTGCCGTTGAGCCGGATAATGAACACTTGCGCCAGTACCGCGACGACGTAAATCGCCTACGTGGGCTGAACATTCCAACTCTCCCGACAACGCTGCGTAAAGAGAAACTCATTAACCCATTCCTTCGTGCGACCAACGCGGAAGTTATTCAATCCGTCGCAAACCGTATTGAAAATAGCGATCCATGCTCGGTTTTTACAGCTCTACGTGAGTGGAAGAACGAATTTTAACCAATTTCTGCTTGTAAACTTGCTCGACGCAAGTATTATCGTGAGCTGATTTTCATAGAAGCGCCTCTGGCGCTTCTATTGCGTTTAGGGGCTGATATAAAGCAGTTTGTATTTCACCCAAACGCATACAGTAGCGGCTATGTGCCCTACTTTTAGTTAGTGTTACAAGATGTCTATTATCTTGCGACTGCCACGCACCTTAGCTGCGCGACAGGCAGGAGAAGATAAACAGGCCCTAAATAGGCTGAATCCATGCGTTTAAAGTACAGTTGGGCGTTGGCGTTATTACTTTCTGGCTGTCAATTGACTCAGTCAGATTCAACAAACACTCCAGCACCAGAAACCAATAAGTCCGAGCAAGCAGTAAAACAAGATGCGGCTCAAACGGACTCCGAGAAAAAGCAATCAATAGCAAAGAAATCTGCTAAAGAGACCCCAAAAGCCCTTTCTCCTCAGGAACAAAAAGATGTATGGCGACGTATCGGCATGCAACTTGAGATGGACATCCCAGACAACAAGAAAATTGCTTACTACCGCACATGGTATTTGAAGCACCCTAGCCACCTGCGCACCGTTTCAGAACGTGCACAGCCGTTTTTGTACATGATTACAAAACGCATCGAAGAACGTGGACTGCCAATGGAGTTGGCGCTTCTGCCTGTGGTAGAGAGCTCGTTTGATGCGTTTGCATACTCGCACGGCAGCGCAGCAGGGCTTTGGCAGTTCGTGCCTGGTACGGGCAAAATGATGGGACTAGAGCAAAACTACTGGTACGACGGTCGTCGCGACGTGTACGCGTCAACTAATGCTGCACTCGATTACCTAGAGCAACAAAGCAAGCGCTTTGATGGTAACTGGGATCATGCTATCGCGGCGTACAACAGTGGTGGTGGTCGTGTATCAAGTGCCATTCGTAAGAACAAAAAGCTTGGTAAGCCAACAGACTTCTTCTCTTTGGATCTTCCAAAGGAGACAAGCAGTTACGTTCCTAAGCTCCTTGCTCTTGCCGACATCGTCGCTAACCAAGATAAGTACGGCATCGAGATCCCACCGATCCCAAACAAACCAGTACTGACACTTGTTGATCCGAAAGAGCAACTCGATCTTGCGATTGCTGCTGATTACGCAGGCATTGGCGTAAAAGAGCTACAAGGTTACAACCCTGCTTACAACCAATGGTCTACCGCCCCAGAAGGACCACATCAACTTCTTATTCCTATTGAGAAAAAGGATCAGTTCCTTGCCCAAGTGAAAAAGAACCGTGGTAAAGGGGTTAAAGTAGCACGCTACAAAGTGAAGTCTGGTGACTCACTCAGCGTGCTCGCTCAAAAGTACGGCACGACAACGAAAGTTATCCAACGTGCTAATGGTTTATCAAACAACAATATCCGCGTTGGTCAGTACCTGATGATCCCAACGTCAACAAAAGACGATTCTAAGTACGCTTTAAGTGCTGAAAATCGCCTCAACAAAATGCAATCTCAAGCTCGTGGTCAATACAAATTGACGCACACCGTCCAATCTGGCGAGAGCTTGTGGTCTATCGCGCGTGAGAACAGGGTCTCTCATAAATCCCTAGCGAAATGGAACGGTATGGGACCAAAAGACACACTGCGCGTCGGTCAAAAACTGGTGATTTGGAAGAACTCAGACAAAGGTGCGGTAATTCGCACTGTGTTCTACAACGTACGCTCAGGCGACACCATCAGTGGTATTGCAAGCAAGTTTAAGGTGAAGAGTAACGACATCGTGAAATGGAATTCTCTTCAAAAGCAGAAGTACCTGAAACCAGGTCAGAAGCTTAAGTTGTATGTTGACGTAACTAAGGTAAGTGTATGAACCCATCGAGTAACCCGCTTGTAATGTTGTTGGATATTTTCCGATCTCCAACATCGTGCTTCTTGGCGCTGTATCAGCGTGGAGGCTGGGGGTGGCAACCGTTCATCTTCTTGATGATCAGCCCATTCCTGTTTTGGGGTGCCTATTTCTCGAATGTGGATTTCACTTGGTTGAGTGAACAATTAACCGCTCAGTTCCAACAGATCGATCCTAAGCAGATTGAACTGTTGGAGCCGAACACGCTGATGGCAAGTGCCATTATCAATGACGTGTTTAACCGTTTTGCAACGCTACTTCTACTGTCGCTTTGGTTCCTTCTAGCGACAAAAGCGAGCAAACAACAATACGGTTACTGGAAATGGTTTGCCGCTTCAAGCGCAATCCTATTCCCTGCTGTACTGGGTGACATTGCCAGCTACGCGAGCCTACTTTTGAAACACGGTGAAGTGATGACTTACGCTGCAGACCTAAACAGTCTTAACGGTCTGTTGAAACTGCCGTTAACCAACGAATGGTCACATTTTGCAAGCTCACTACCGCTATTGCTGCCTTGGTACATTGTATTAGGTTATGGCGTGGTTCTAACTTGGACTGAGTTTGAACGCGGACAGGCTCTTGTTATTTCGAGCCTGCCTTGGATTGCATTCTACGTGATTTGGGCACTGTACATCGTTATTACTTAAGTCCTCAAGCGAACTTAACGCTGTCAGCGCTCATCGTTGAGCATAAATGACACCAACAGTGGATTATGATCGGAAGCGTCGCTCTGCGGCGCTTTCGCATTTTTGAGGGTCAGACCACGATAAAAGACATGGTCAAGTGGCAATCCCGTAATGAATTGAGTTCGATCATCTTGGTTAAACTTAGCCTCTTGAAGATGCGCTTTTTGTAACGCCTTTTTCATCGCAGCGACACGTTCTTCACTCCAGCTATTAAAATCCCCAGCAAACAGAATTGGACCTTGGTGCTCCTTCAATACCATCTCTAACGCAGACAACTGCGATGTGTATTCTTCTGTGCCCACGGTAAAGTTAATTGCATGAATGTTCACGACTGCCAAAGTTTGACCATTGCTCAGTTGATATTTGCTGTACAGCGCAGATTTCGGCAAACGCAGCCACGGCTCTTTCGATGTATACGCACAAGCTCGGATTGGCGCTTGCTGAGCAATGCTAATCACACCAGCACCGCTGCCCAATGCTTTGAACGCACTGACTTGATTACTCACCCAATGCCCTTCTACCAACCAATTCTTAAACTCATCCGTTAAGCTCGCTTCTTGTAGAAGCAACAGTTGTTTATTGGCAGAAAACGCATCCAATGCTTGTTGCCAGTTATCACGGTTCTGTTTATAGATATTCCACACCAAGACATTTAATTCACCGTCCTTATCGAGCGCTTGCGGTTTATCAAACTCCATACAACGGATGTTTTGAGTAATATTCGCCCCTGTTTGAGTAATAATTTGCGGCTGTTCTGGCACGGTGAAAATGACCTGAAAGCTCACAAACCCAGCGATAATGAGAAAAACTAACGCAAAAGCAAAACGCTGATACATAAACCTACCTAAACACAAAAATGTCACATATATACCCGAGTGGCTTCAAGATGCAGAATTCAGAACGTTGCCGCTTCTACAAACCAAGTCACTTTCGCTGAACTACGCATCTCGAAGTTACTTGGGTATAAAATGCGAATAATAAAAAAGGAGCCATGCGCGGCTCCCTTTTAGCTTACTCAAATTTTCACCACATAATGAAGTGAAATCTTAATTCTATCTCGACGGAGTTAGATTGCGTCTTCGTCTTCTTCACCTGTACGGATACGTACTACGCGTTCTACGTCGGTCACGAAAATCTTACCATCACCAATCTTGCCCGTTTGCGCTGTTTCGATGATAGTTTCTACGCACTTGTCTGCAACGTCTTCAGTCACAACGATTTCTAGCTTCACTTTAGGCAGAAAATCCACCATGTACTCTGCACCACGGTACAACTCAGTGTGCCCTTTTTGGCGACCAAAGCCTTTCACTTCAGAGACGGTCATCCCTGTAATGCCTACTTCAGCCAATGCTTCTCGAACATCATCCAATTTGAATGGCTTGATAATCGCTTCAATCTTTTTCATGTTCATCCCTTAAGCTTCAATCGTTTGCGCATATTATCGGTTAGCGTCCCACAACATTCAATCCTTGTTATTACCAAGCGACTGAAAATCCTGACACTGATGGAGTTTATTTGACGAAGAACGCAACAAAATACAAGGTGACTGAGACCATACGTTGTGTTCGTCAATAGCAAAAAGCCAGAGCAAAAACTCTGGCTTAACGTAACTTATTGTTCGTACCTATTTTAAGCTAGCATAGTATGCCGCCAAGTTCGCAATATCCTCGTCAGAGAGCAAGTTCGCTTGTGCTTGCATCACAGGCGCAAGACCGCCGGTACGTTGACCCGCTTTATACGCTTTGATCGAGCTTTCAATGTATTGCTCGTTCTGCCCTTTCAGATTTGGATAGCCCGGAATCACCGCGATACCATCCGCGCCATGACAAGCGGCACACACAGCAGCTTTCGCTTGTCCTGCCGCTGCATCTCCAGCAGCCAGTGCTTGCCCACTCAACATGGTTAGCGCAACCATTGCGCCCATGATTGCTTTCTTCATTGCTTCACCTAATCGTTTTTATTTAAGTATCTGTTTTTTATATTCGATATTGTGGCATGAATTACAACGACTTGCGCCAGATAAGTTCACAGTCTTGACCACTGAAAGCCTGATCAACAAACAAATCTCCAACGGCGACTACCTGATTTTGGTACATCAAAATCGGAATTTGACGACGTAGCCAACTTGGCACATTGTACTCTTGAAACAACTTTTTCAGCTTACGACTGTGATTCCGCGTGGTTGGGTGCGCAGAAAGCCCCTCTGGATTAAACGTCACTCTGAGCAGATCTGGCTGGGACGGTAACGCTATTGTCGCGTTATCTGAGCTTGTGCTTAGCGTCAACTCTCCTAAATGTTCAGGCAGTACCAACCGTGTGTCGAGCTGAATTTCGCTGTGCCATGTTGTGACATCGACACTTTCTTTCACCCAGTAAAGACGATGTTGAAAGCGGCGCACTTCGCCTTGTTTGAGCTTGAGCTTTGGGTTGGCATCTTGTTGCGCCAAAGCGACTTCATTCCAAATCAGATTGAGTTGCACCTGCGTCGGCATGTTGACTGCAAGTTTTGCTAGCCACATTCGGATAAGCCTTGCCCGCGCGAGTTCACTGTGTTCATTGAGTGCTTCAATACTCACGCTGAGATCAGTTTGCAAAACACGCTCAAATGCCGCTCCTAGCAGTTCATCCAACAAGGCTTCTTGTTGCGCGCATAAACTCGCACTGCGCTGAACGGCTTGATGGACACTCGGCCAACGTTCAGATAACTCAGGCACAATTCGATGACGGAGGAAGTTACGGTCGTAACGAATATCTTGGTTACTTTCGTCTTCTACCCAGTCCAGTTTTTGCTCTCTGGCTGCCACTTCGATTTGCTCTCGCTTAACGGTCAGCAACGGACGAACTAATATGCCACCAGCAAACGGCATGCTTTCAGCCATTGCTGATAACCCCTTTGGTCCACTGCCTCGTTTAAGTGCTAACAAGAAGGTTTCCACTTGGTCATCGGCATGTTGCCCTGTCAGCAATAAGTCACCCATTTGGATATGCTTTTCTAAGGCTTGGTAACGAGCTTCACGTGCCAACAACTCGATACTTTCACCGCTGTTGATGTCTAACTCAACCCGTTCAACAGTGCATGGAATGTTCACATATTTTGCCCATAGCAAGCATTTGTCTGCCCAATCATCGGCATTCGAACTTAAACCATGATGAACGTATACCGCCTGACACCTGAGTAACTTAGATTCAGTTGAGTTCACTTGCTGATAACGACTGAGCAGCTCAAGTAGCAGACGCGAATCAACCCCGCCGCTAAACGCCAAGACAATCTTTGTATCTGGTTGAAAATAGCGGTCGAGAACTTGAGCAAAATGCGAGTAAAGCGATTCCATAAGCCATCCGATAGAAACAAAAAAGGGTTAGGCATATGCCCAACCCTTTCTATTTTATCTGTTATCTTGCGAGATATCAGCTAGCGCTTAGCAGTAACCGTAGTTCATTAGACGTTGGTAACGACGCTCTAGTAGCGTTTCGTGGTCTAGTTGCTCAAGGTCTTCTAGCTGACGAAGCAAGTTAGCTTTCATGTTTGCAGCCATTTGAACGTGGTCACGGTGCGCGCCACCTAGCGGCTCTTCAATGATTTCGTCAATAAGCTCAAGCTCTTTTAGGCGCGGAGCTGTTAGACCCATTGCTTCTGCTGCTTGAGGCGCTTTGTCTGAATCACGCCATAGAATTGAAGCACAACCTTCCGGAGAGATTACTGAATACGTTGAGTACTGAAGCATGTTTACGTAGTCACCAACACCAATAGCGAGTGCACCACCAGAACCGCCTTCACCAACAACGTTACAGATTACTGGTACTTTAAGACCAGACATCACTTTAAGGTTCTTCGCGATAGCTTCTGATTGACCACGCTCTTCAGCACCAACACCTGGGTATGCACCTGCTGTGTCGATGAAAGTGATGATTGGCATGTTGAAACGCTCAGCCATTTCCATCAAACGCAGTGCTTTACGGTAACCTTCAGGCTTTGGCATACCAAAGTTACGTTTTACTTTTTCTTTAGTTTCACGACCTTTTTGGTGACCAATGATCATCACAGGACGACCTTCAAGACGTGCAATACCACCAACGATCGCTTTGTCGTCTGCGAACGCGCGGTCACCCGCAAGCTCATCAAACTCTTCGAATACGTGCTGAATATAGTCTAGCGTGTATGGACGTAAAGGGTGACGAGCCAGTTGAGCTGTTTCCCATGCACCTAGGTCGCTGAAGGTTTTCTTCTTAAGCTCTAGGCTCTTCTTCTCAAGCTGTTCGATTTCTTTATCAAGGTCAATTGCAGAATCACCACCGTGACGAGATACGTCACGTAGCGCTTCAATTTTCGCTTCTAGTTCTGCAATTGGCTTTTCAAATTCAAGAAAGTTTAGGCTCATCTATGAATCCTTTTTGACTCAGCGTCTTACGTATTGCGCTGAATTTTTTAGTTAAATTCGAGTTCTACTTGGCTCTTACCAAGTAACTGTTTTAAATCGTCTAGTAATGTATCACTTGGCGTTACTCGCCATTCGGTGCCCAATGTTAACCGCGCTCTGGCGTCGGCACGCTGGTAGTATACATTGACAGGTACGGTTCCGGCTTTGTGCGGTTCTAAAATACGAGTAAATTGCTCAAAGAATTTATCGTTAATCTGTTTAGCATCAATTGATACTGACAAACCACGTGCATATTTCTCACGCGCAGTACCCAGATCCATAACTTCACGCGCCGACATTTTAAGGCCACCGTTGAAGTCATCAAAGCTGACCTGTCCAGAAACAACCAAAATTTTATCTTTTTCGAGAAGTTCTGCATACCTATCAAGCGCATCCGAGAACAACATCACCTCCATTCGACCACTTCGGTCGTCCAGAGTCATGATACCGATTCGTGTACCGCGCTTGGTTGTCATAACACGAGCTGCAATCACCAAACCCGCGACTGTCACGGATTGATCACGACGAGTTGGGGTTGCGTCTTTTAGTCGACAACTAACGTACTTATTTAGTTCCTTTATGTATGCGTTAACTGGGTGCCCGGTCAAATATAAACCGAGCGTCTCACGTTCACCCTCTAACCATACTTTCTCTGGCCATGCTGGCACCTGAGTATATTTGTGTTCCACCTCTTCCGGAGCATCGGTCAATACACCGAACATATCCGTTTGACCAAATGCTTCCGCTTGGTGGTGTTGGCTTGCCGCTTTCACCGCGTCATTAAGCGATGCCATTAGTGCCGCACGGTGTGGACCCAGTCTATCGAGTGCGCCTGCGTAAATCAGCTTTTCGATGACACGTTTGTTGACCTTTTTCAGGTCGATTCGCGCACAAAAATCAAATAGGTCGATGAAGTGACCGCCTTTGTTGCGCGCTTCCAAGATCGCATCGATTGGACCTTCACCCACACCTTTAATCGCGCCGATGCCATAAACAATCGCGCCATTCTCGTCTACGTTAAAGCGGTACAAGCCGGCATTGATGTCAGGCGGAAGCACGGTGAGCTTCATGCGGAAACATTCGTCAACTAAGCCAACCACTTTCTCAGTGTTATCCATATCGGCAGTCATTACCGCTGCCATGAATTCCGCTGGATAGTGCATCTTCAGCCATAGCGTTTGGTACGAAACCAGTGCGTAGGCTGCCGAGTGAGATTTGTTAAAGCCGTAACCCGCGAACTTCTCTACCAAGTCGAAGATCTTCATCGCCAACTCGCCATCGACGCCGTTGGCAATTGCCCCCTCTTCGAAGGTAGCACGCTGTTTCGCCATCTCTTCCGGTTTTTTCTTACCCATCGCACGACGAAGCATGTCCGCACCACCAAGGGTGTAGCCAGACAGTACCTGTGCGATCTGCATTACCTGTTCTTGATACAGGATGATGCCGTAAGTCGGATCCAGAATCTCTTTAAGCGATTCGTGTTGCCACTTTTCATCAGGATAAGAGATCGCCTCACGACCGTGCTTACGGTCGATAAAGTTATCTACCATGCCCGACTGAAGCGGCCCTGGGCGGAACAGTGCCACCAATGCGATGATGTCTTCAAAACAGTCCGGTTGCAGACGTTTAATCAGCTCTTTCATACCGCGCGATTCAAGCTGGAATACCGCAGTGGTTTCTGAGTTTTGCAGCAAACGGAATGACGCCGCATCATCCAGTGGAATCGATTCGATGCGAACAGGATCTTTGCCTTCACGTTCTAGACGCGGGTTAATCAGACCCAACGCCCAGTCGATGATGGTTAAGGTACGCAGACCCAAGAAGTCAAACTTAACCAGACCAGCGGTTTCAACGTCGTTCTTATCGAACTGAGTAACTGGGAAGTGACCTTCCGAGTCAGCATAAATCGGGGCGAAGTCTGTAATTGTGGTTGGTGAGATTACAACACCACCCGCGTGCTTACCGGCGTTACGTGTACAACCTTCTAGGATGCGACACATATCGATCAGTTCTTTAACTTCTTCGTCAGCATCATACAACTCAGGCAGTGCTGGCTCAGCTTTAAACGCTTTCTCCAGAGTCATACCCGGATCAGGCGGTACCAGTTTGGAGATGCGGTCTACAAAACCAAACGGATGCCCCAGTACACGACCTACGTCGCGAATTACCGCTTTTGCCGCCATGGTACCGAAGGTGATGATCTGTGATACCGCATCACGACCGTACATTTCTGCTACGTGATCAATTACTTGGTCACGTTTATCCATACAGAAGTCGACGTCAAAATCGGGCATGGATACACGTTCTGGGTTCAAGAAACGTTCGAATAGAAGGTCATATTCTAACGGATCAAGATCGGTGATTTTTAATGCGTATGCCACCAAAGAACCAGCACCCGAACCACGACCCGGACCTACCGGAATCGCGTTGTCTTTCGACCACTGAATGAACTCCATTACGATCAAGAAGTAACCTGGGAATCCCATTTGGTTGATTACGTCGAGTTCGATTTGTAGACGATCATCGTATTCAGGACGACGTTGCTTGCGCTCTTCCTCATCTGGGAATAGGAACTCTAGACGCTCTTCCAGACCTTCACGAGACTTCATGACCAAGAAATCAGTCTCTTCCATACCCTCGGTTGGGAAAGCTGGGAGGAAGTATTCGCCAAGACGTACTGTGACGTTACAGCGCTTGGCAATTTCGACACTGTTTTCTAGTGCTTCCGGAATGTCGGCAAACAGCTCGCACATTTCCTCTTCAGTACGCAGGTATTGTTCTGGGCTGTAATTCTTTGGACGGCGCGGATCTTCTAGTGTGTAACCGTCATGGATCGCAACGCGAATTTCATGAGCGTCAAATAAATCTTCGCTGAGAAAGACTACTTCGTTGGTAGCGACTACTGGCAATTGTGTTTTTTCTGCCAATTCGATGGCAAAGTGCAGGTAAGTCTCTTCGTCGGAACGGCCAGTACGAACCAGCTCTAAATAGAAACGGTCTGGGAAATATTCTTGGTAGAACGCTACACAGCTTTCCACCACTTTGCGGTTACCCTTAAGTAACGCTTTACCAATTTCACCATTTTTCGCGCCAGATAATACGATCACACCTTCTGACAGCTCGGCTAACCAAGCTTTATCAATCACAGGTTGGTGTTGTACGTGACCACGAAGGTAGGCTTTAGAGATCAATAAGGTCAGGTTTTTGTAACCTTCGTTATCTGCAGCCAATAGGGTCAGTTGCGTCAGTTCCTCACCAAACTCATCCGATTGCATTTTGAAATCTGCGCCGATGATTGGTTTCACACCACTGCCGTGCGCAGTGCCGTAGTATTTCACCAAACCACATAGGTTAGTGAAATCGGTCAACGCCATTGCTGGCATGCCGAGCTCGGCGACTTTCTTAACGAGCGGTGGAACTTTGTTGATACCATCCACCATCGAGAAATCACTGTGGATTCGAAGGTGAATGAACTTAGGATCTGACATTAACAGGTACCGTAAAACTAAATCTTGTTTGGGATTCTAACCTAAAGCGGGCATGGTTTATAACACCGATATGCCCGTTATACCACTTTGGCTTATTCTTCGATGCCGAGCGCTTTCTTTACTGGTTTGAAGCTCTTACGATGCTCACTGATCACACCGTGTTGTTCAATTGCTTCAAAGTGCGCTTTGGTTGGGTAACCTTTGTGCTTAGCAAAACCAAATTGTGGGTATTGCTTGTCTAACTCTTCCATTTCTTGGTCACGAACGACTTTCGCAATGATAGAAGCAGCACTGATTTCAGCAACACGCAAATCGCCCTTCACGACGGCTTGCGAGTCCATCGGAAGTTGCGGGCAACGGTTGCCGTCGATAAGAGCTAAGTCTGGCTGCACTTCCAAACCAGCGATCGCACGTTGCATAGCAACCATCGTCGCTTGCAGGATGTTTAGCTCGTCAATCTCTTCTGGAGAGCAGCGCCCTACTGACCAAGCCAACGCTTTCTCTTTGATTTCTGGCAGCAGCGCCATGCGTTTTTTCTCGCTCAGTTTTTTAGAATCGTTCAAACCCTCAATTGGGTTATTCGGATCTAAGATCACTGCCGCAGTCACGACATCGCCAACCAAAGGACCGCGTCCTACCTCATCAACACCGGCAACCAATTGATAGCCTTGTGGGTATTCAAACGGTGGTAGTTCAACTTTGGTTTTGGTCGCTTTTGGTTTAACAGCCATGATAAATCTCTATTTTTCAATCAGTTTTAGAACCGCATTTGCGGCTTGTTGGTCCGCATCTTTACGGATCCAGTGGTGCATTTCGGTGAACTTATCCAACATTTCTTGGTTGTCACTTTCTAGCAAGCGAGACACTTCGTTGAATAAATTATCCGGTGTGCAATCCTCTTGCAGATATTCTTTGACCAATTCGGTATCAGCCAAAATATTCGGTAGCGATACGTATTTAGTCTTCAGCAAGCGTTTAGCAAGAAATGCCGTCATAGCGTTCACACGGTAACCCACCACCATCGGACGCTTAAGTAACATGCATTCTAAGGCAACGGTACCGGAAGCCAACATCACCGCGTCTGAAGCCGTAATTACGTTACGCGCTGTATCATCCACCAACTTAAAATCCAATTCTGGAGCGTATTCTTTCCACGCTTGTTCGAATTGCTCACGACGTTTTTGATTTACTAACGCAACGACAAAACCAAGATCTGGGAATTTCTGATGGAGTTTTTTACACGTTTCAATGAAGGGTTGAGAGAGCATTTTCAGCTCACTACCACGACTCCCCGGAAGCACCGCTAGCCATTGCTTATCTTGTTCTAGACCCAATAGCTCGCGAGCAGGCGTTTTGTCTGATTGCAGTGGAATCGCATCTGCGAGAGTATGACCAATGAATTCACAAGGTACATTGAATTTGTCGTAGAACGCTTTTTCAAACGGAAGGAATGCCAGCACTAGATTGGTTGCTGCTTCAATTTTGAAAATACGCTTCTGACGCCAAGCCCAAACTGAAGGGCTCACGTAATGCACGGTTTTTATCCCTGCATTTTTCAAATCCAGTTCAACACGCAAGTTAAAATCTGGTGCATCGATACCAATAAAGACATCTGGCGGGTTATCAGTAAAGTACTTAACAAGCTCAGCTTTGACTTTTAGCAATCTTGGTAAGCGCCCTAGAACTTCTACTAAGCCCATTACAGCAAGCTCTTCCATATCGAAGAGAGACTCACAACCTTGAGCGATCATCTTTGGACCGCCAATACCAACGAACTCCGCGTCAGGGTATTGTTGTTTCACCGCTTTGATAAAGCCTTCACCTAGCGTGTCGCCAGACAGTTCTCCGGCAATGATGCCGATACGTAATGGTCTTTCCATATCTACTTCGCTATTTTTCCTGTGCGCTATGGATAACGGTTTGCACTTTCTCTCACACAAACCGTTATCCATAAAACACAAAAAGACCGCAGCCCTGCTTGGGCGCGATCTTTTCTATTTAACCGCTCACTCGTTGATTAACGAATGATGCCACGTTCCGTCGTTTCCAGAATGTCTGAGAAACGTTTCACTGCTGGCCACTCTTGTGCCATTTCAGCTAGGATTGGTTTTACTTCTTCCAGAGTCTTACCTGAACGGTAGATTTCTTTATACGCTTTCTGTAGTGCACGAATCTCTGGTTTTTCAAAACCATTACGCTTCAAGCCAACCAAGTTCAAACCAAATGGCGTCGCATGGTTACCTTGCGCGAGTACGTAAGCTGGTACGTCTTGAACAACGGCAGAACAGCCGCCAACGTAAGCATAAGCACCAACAGTACAGAACGGATGAATCGCAGAAAGTGCCATAACACCAGCATGATCATCAACCGTTACGTGACCACCAAGGATCGCGTTGTTGCCAATGTGAGTGTGGTTACCTACGATAACATCGTGTGCGATGTGAGCGTTAACACACAGCAGGTTATCATCACCAATCACTGTTGTTGCTTTATCTTGAACCGTACCACGGTGAATTTGAACCGCTTCACGAATCACGTTGCGGTCACCAATAACCACTGTTGTATCTTCGCCACCGTACTTCTTGTCTTGGTTCTCTTCACCAATTACAGCATGTGGGAAAATGCGGTTATCTTTACCAATTTTGGTGTGGCCTTTGATCACTACGTGAGACATCACTTCAGTACCTTCACCAATCTCCACCGTAGAGGTGATGTAAGTGAAAGGACCAACGGTCACGTTAGCGCCAATTTTCGCGCCTTCTTCTACCACCGCTGCTGGGTGGATTTTAGCGGTTTCATGAATCATATTAAAACTCTCGACGAGCACACTTCAGCTCAGCTGAACATACCACTTCGCCGTCAACTTTTGCTACACCGCTAAATGCAGCAATGCCACGGCGCTCTTTCAGAAATTCTACTTCAATAATCATTTGATCGCCTGGTACTACTGGCTTACGGAACTTAGCACCGTCTACACTTGCGAAGTAGTACAGTTCGTTTTCCGTTGGTGCACCAAATGATTTAAATGCAAGTAGGCCTGTCGCCTGAGCCATCGCTTCCAAGATCAATACGCCTGGGAATACTGGTAGCTGTGGAAAGTGACCTGTAAACTGAGGTTCGTTAACCGACACGTTTTTAATTGCGTGAAGGTACTTCTCTTCTTGGAAGTCAATCACACGGTCGATCAATAAGAATGGGTAGCGATGAGGTAGTAGCTCTTGAATTTCAGAGATGTTCATCGTTTTCTTTTCAGTAGTCAAAGTCGTCTTCCTATATCAATTCTCAACAACCAAGATGGCAAGGCAGCGGCAAATGCCACTTATTCAGGAATTGCCTGCAAAGTGTATACCAGCTTGGTGATAAATCTACTTATAGCGCGTCATTATAGAAGAAAAAGACCCGCATTTCGCGAGTCTTTGTTCAGAATGTGGAACTAAGATTCTTCTTTCTGTTCCAGCTGCTTTTCAACAGCTTTTAGGCGTTTGTTCATCTCGTCAATACGGTGAACTCGAGTCGCCGTTTTACGCCACTCTCGGTTGGTTTGCAGCGGAATGCCTGATGAGTACAGACCTTTCTCTTCGATACTCCGCATCACCATGCCCATACCGGTGATAGCTACGCCATCTGCAATCGTGATGTGACCATTAAGAACCGACGCGCCGCCGATCTGACAGTACTTACCAATTTTCGTACTGCCCGCCACAATAGTACCACCTGGCATCACAGTACCATATCCGATCTGCACGTTATGAGCGATTTGAAGTTGGTTATCAAGAACTACGTTGTCTTCGATGATGGTGTCTTCTAGCGCACCACGGTCAATAGTGGTACATGCACCGATCTCGACACGGTTACCGATACGCACAGAACCCAGTTGAGGAATCTTGATCCATTCGCCTTTGTCATTTGCATAACCGAAACCATCAGAGCCAATGACTGTACCAGATTGAACTAGACAATCATCACCCAACGATACTTCATGATAGATCGTCACATTAGCCCAAAGCTTAGTATTGTTACCTAGCTTTGCGTTTTTACCGATAAAGCAACCAGCGCCAACACTTACGTTGTCGCCTAGTTCTACACCCGTTTCAATCACTGCGTTAGCACCGATTGTCACGTTAGTACCCATCTTTACATCCGCTGCGATCACTGCACTTGGTGCAATCTCATCAGCGGGCTTTGGCGTGGTGTCCATCGCTTGAACAACACGAGCGAAAGCAATGTAAGGGTCAGCAACAACCAGAGCGTTACCCGCGCACTGGTCTTTGTGTTCTGGTTTCACCATTACCACAGTTGCTTGGCACTCAGATAGGTGTTTCGCGTATTTTGGGTTAGACAAGAAGGTCACATCGCCTTCTTGTGCTTTATCCATTGGAGCTACGCGGTTTACAACGAGAGACTCGTCACCAAATAGCTCACCCCCGGTAATTGTTGCCAACTCGGCTAATGTCAATTTCTTCATAACTTCTTATTTTAGAGCTTTAATTACGTCTTCAGAGATGTTGTATTCTGGCTTACCGTACTGAAGCGAAGAGATATCGATAACTAGGTCGTAACCTTTTTTCTCTGCTACTTTCTTCACTGCGTCTTGGATAGTTTTGAATAGTTTTGCTTTCTCTTCAGCTTCGCGACGTGCACTTGCTTTCTCAAGCGCTTGTGCTTTCACTTTGTATTCGCTGTCTAGTTTAGCGATATCAATACGCAGTTTTTCGATCTCTTCTTGACCTAGAAGCTCGCCGTCACGCTGCAGTTTTTCAATCTTTGTCTTAGCTTGCGCTTGGATTGATTTCAGCTCATCAGCTTTGCTCTTAAAGTCTTTCTGCATTTTTTGTAGAACCACTTCACGTTGAGGAAGTGCTTGGAAAACTTGAGCAGTGTTGATGTAGCCAATTTTCTGAGCAGCTTCTGCCGCGTTTGCAAACATTGAAGAGCTAAGTACAAGAAGGCCAATGCCTGCCGCTTTGATCATTTTATTCAAAATATTTTCCTCTTTAGAAGGTTCTACCGATAGTGAACGTGAAGAACTCTTCATCGTCGCCATCAAATTTCTTAATTGGTTTCGCTAGTGAGAATACTAGTGGTCCCATTGGAGACATCCATTGCAACGCCGCACCATAAGATGAACGGTAGTTGGTTGGATCTGAGTAATCGTAGTAGTAACGGTCGCCGTATTCAGCACCAGAACTGCGGTAATCGAATTCCGTATCCCAAACACTTGCCATATCAAAGAAGATACTGGTACGAATTTGGTTACGAACTTCATCCGAAGCAAATGGGGTTGGTACGATCAACTCGATACTTGCAAGCGCTACCGCGTTACCACCAACAGAATCATCTGTTGCGGTGTCAGCACCGTTGTTTGAGCCTGAGTAATCACGGTAAACCGCTTTCGGACCTACTGAGTTAGAGCCGAAACCACGTAGTGTTGTAAAACCACCTGCGTAGTAGTTTTCGTAGAATGGGAACAAGTTATCGTTGCCATCCGTTTGACCATAACCGTTACCATAACCTAGACGACCACGGAACAAGAGCGTGAACTCATGCTTCTTGGTTAATGGCACGTATTGACGAACATCATACTGCATCTTGAAGTATTGAACGTCAGAGCCAGGTACGGTCATCTTGTAGAATGCACGTTGGTGGTTACCTGCTGTCGGGAAGTAACCGCGGTTCAGGTTGTTACGTGTCCACGAGATGTTGAAGTCAAAGTCATTAGTATTCAATGCGCCGCTAGAATCAATGTTGTCAGCTTGCGCTTGTAGGAACTGTTCTACCTGTAGGTAAGGTGACAAGTTACCGATCTTGTTGTGGGTGTAACCAACACCGAACTCAAAGCGGTTCAGTTCGTCAAATGGGAAGCCCCATGTCAAACTTGCACCATAGCTTTGGTTGGTATAGTCAACGATACCCGCTTCAGATGCTTCGAACTCATCGTAGAAGATCTTACCACCCAAACTTACACCATCTAGGTTCCAGTATGGGTCACGGTAGTCTAAGCTCACGTTTTTCTGGTAGTCGTTCATCATCGCGTTAATACCAACGCGGTTACCACTACCAATAAAGTTGTCTTGTTGTAGACCAACTTGGAAGCTCACACCTGATTCAGTACCGTAACCGACACCGAAGTTTACGCTGCCTGAGTTAGCCTCTTTTACGGTATAAACAAGATCAACTTGGTCATCGCTGCCAGGTACACGGACCGTTTGAACCTCTACATTTTCGAAATATCCAAGACGGTTTAGACGCGTTTTACCCGTTTCGATAGATTTCGAGTTTAGCCAGCTGCCTTCCATCTGACGCATTTCACGACGCAATACTTCATCTTTCGTCGAGTTGTTACCCGTAAAGCGAATATCTCGTACATAAATACGGTTGCCTGGGTCAACGTTCACAATCAAAGAAACTTGCTTGTTCTCGTCATCAAACTCAGGGATGGTATTGACTTGTGGGTAAGCGTAACCAGATTCACCAAGTACGCGCTTAATGCCTTCTTCCATCGAAGTCACACGAGAACCATTGTATGTCTCGTTATCTTCAAATGGCACAAGCTTTTCGAATTCCGCCTCTTCACCAATCAGGTTGCCACGGAATTTTACGTCCTTAACGGTGTAAACGTCGCCTTCTTCAAGACCAAGTGTAATGTATACGCCTTTTTTGTCGGGAGAAATCGCCACTTGTGTCGAATCAACGTTAAATTTCAGGTAACCACGGTCTAGGTAGTAAGACTTCAGAGCTTCGATATCACCAGCAAGCACTTGCTTTTGGTATTTTTCGTCCGCTAGGAAGTTCCACCATGGCACATCAACATTTAGGTTGAAACGAGAAAGAAGTTCTTCGTCAGAAAAGACCTCATTGCCGATAAAGTTGATTTGTTGAATTTTCGCCGAAACACCTTCGGTGAAGACGAATTTCAAGTCAGAACGGTTACGAGGCAATGGAGTAACAACCGCTTTTACCGTTGCGTTGTATTTACCAACACTGTAGTAAAAGTCTTCCAAACCTTTTTCGATGTTGCTTAGCGTTGTACGGTCAAGCGCTTCACCTTCACGAACACCAGAAGCATTCAGGTTTTCTTGTAGCTGCTCGTCCTTGATTGCTTTGTTACCCGAGAATGAGATGCTCGCAATAGTTGGACGTTCTTTCACTTGAACAACCAGAACATCACCATCACGCAGTACTTTTACATCTTCGAAGTTACCCGATGCGTACAATGCACGAATGATCTCTGCAACATCGCCTTGGTCAACGGTGTCACCGACACGTACAGGCATTTTCAGCAACGCGGCACCTAGTGCGACGCGCTGCAATCCATCGATTTCAATATCTTTAACTACAAAGTTCTCTGCTCCATTTGCAGATACACTGGTCGCCAGTAAACTTGCAAACAGAATTCGCTTAATCGCCATACTTGTTCTAATTATTCCTTGCTACTACTTTTGTCTCTGAACTATCACAGACGAGTAAAATCATTAAATAGCGCTAACGCCATGAGCGAGAAGATAATCGCACCACCAATTCGATACCCCATTTCCTGTACTTTCTCAGGAACTGGGCGTCGGATGACCGCTTCAATTGCGAAAAATAGCAGATGACCACCATCCAACATTGGTAAAGGAACGAGGTTAATAATACCTAGGTTAACACTAATTAGTGCCAGAAAACCTAAAAAGTAAACCAGACCGTAGTCTGCTGTCGCCCCTGCTCCTTTGGCAATCGAGATTGGTCCACTCAAATTGTTCAGACCAACATCACCTACAATCAGTTTCTTAAGCATACTGATTGTAAGTCCAATAACTTGACCAGTTTTGTCAATCGCTTTGCCAATAGACTCGAATACACCAAACTGTAATTCGAAGCGATAACTTTCTGGCCATTCTGCGACTTCAGGTGCGATACCCGCAAAGCCAACGACTTGTTTGTTAGCTAGCTCACGACTACCCGGTGTCAGTGTGAATGATTGCTCCTCACCTTGACGCAACACCGTCAGTTCCATTGGCGTATCTGGGTTAGAACGAATGGCTTCTACCACTTCATCCCATTTAGAAATCTTATTTCCATTAATCGCAATGATCTTATCGCCAGCTAGTAGACCTGCTTTCTCTGCAGCACCACCTTCGCTTACTTGCGCTAACTCCGTAAAAATCTCTGGAGTATATGGCTTGAAGCCCAACGATTGCATCGCTGATTGTGTTTCTGGATCAAACTTCCAATCATGGATATCAAGTGTCTTCGTGACTTCTGAACCCACTTCGTTTGCAGAAGAGAGTGTCACTGTCATCGAATCATCACCAATATGAGAAACTAATCCCATGTTGACTGATTCCCAGTCCGGAGTTTTGATGCCTGAGATAGATTTTAGTTCCATCCCTGATTCAATTCCTGCTTCTGCAATGATTGAATTGGGCGTAACTTCACCAATTACGGGTTTAACCGCTGGAATACCGATCAGGAAAACCAGCCAGTAAGCCACAATGGCAAAAAGGAAGTTAAAAATAGGACCTGCCGCCACGATGGACGTGCGTTTCCACAAAGGCTTTTGGTCGAAAGCTAAGTGCTTTTCATGCTCTGGGACTTCATCAACACGGCTATCCACCATTTTGACGTAGCCACCCAGAGGGATCATAGAGATGCTGTATTCTGTTCCATCTTTGCCTACCTTGCTCCAGATAGACTTGCCAAAACCGATGGAAAACTTTTCAACTTTTACACCACAACGACGCGCGACCCAAAAGTGACCATACTCGTGCACGGCAACTAAAATGCCCAATGCAACGATAAAAGAAACCAAATTCCACAAGATACCAGTCATTAGCTACGCTCGCGTAAAAAGTCTAAGGCGATAGTTCGTGACATTCTATCTAGCTCTATCAAGCTTTCCAAGCTATTCACATTCTCAGTTGTATGGCTTGCAGTGATTTTGTTCAAAACTGATTCATTGATGCGAGCGATATCTGTGAAACCAAGGCGGTTATTTAAGAAGGCATCAACAGCAACTTCGTTCGCTGCATTCAATGCCGTTGTTGCATGTTGCCCTTCGTAACAAGCATCAATCGCTAGCTTTAAACAAGGGTAACGAGCAAAATCAGGCTGAAGGAAAGTTAATTCTCCAACTTGAGTAAAATCGAGTGGTTTCACACCAGCATCCACACGCGATGGGTAAGACATTGTCAATGCGATTGGTGTTGCCATGTCAGGCTCCCCCATTTGCGCTAACACAGAGCCATCACGATATTGCACCATAGAATGAATAACCGACTGAGGGTGAATGATCACTTTCAACTGCTCACGAGCGGCATTAAATAACCACTTCGCTTCAATGTATTCGAGACCTTTGTTCATCATGGTTGCAGAATCAACCGAGATTTTTGGTCCCATTGACCAGTTCGGATGAGCAATAGCTTGCGCTGGGGTTACGTTTTCTAACTCTGCAATATCGGTATAGCGGAATGGACCGCCTGATCCGGTAAGAAGAATCGAAGAAATACCATGCTCTTCAAGATTGCAACGACCCAAGTTGGTTTGAACTTGTTGCGGAAGACATTGGAAAATAGCGTTGTGTTCACTGTCGACGGGAAGCAGCTCTGCACCATGTTCTGCAACCGCATCAATAAACAGTTGACCTGACATCACTAGCGCTTCTTTGTTCGCTAACAGCACTCGCTTGCCCGCTTTTACCGCTGCCATCGTTGGTAACAGGCCTGCGGCACCGACGATTGCTGCCATTACGCTATCCACTTCCTCTAACGCAGACACATGGCAAAGCGCATCAATACCACCTAACACTTCTGTGCTTGGAGAAACTAAAGCTAGCTCACTTTGTAGAGCCACAGCCGCCGCTTTATCCGCCATTACCGCGTACTTAGGTTGCCATTTACGACAAAGTGCGACCATCTTTTCAACGTTCGTGCTTGCCGCTAATGCGACGATAGAAAACAGCTCAGGGTTTTGTTCAACCACTTTTAGTGTGCTTGCACCAATTGAGCCTGTTGCACCAAGAATCGTTAACTTTTGCATGATGTAAGACCGTTAGAAAAATTCAGGAGCGACGATGCCGCTCCCGATAAATTAGAATACGTAGTAAAGAAGAGCAAATACTGGGAATGCAGCAGTTAGGCTGTCGATACGGTCAAGAATGCCACCGTGTCCCGGAATGATGTTGCTGCTGTCCTTGATACCTGAAACACGTTTGAACATGCTTTCGACTAAGTCACCAAGAACAGATATCACAACAGTAATCAGAGTAATCATCACCATATGAAGTGGGCTGGTGAATTGGATATCGAACCAACCTGCGAATAACCATCCGACAACTAGTGCTGCGATGATGCCGCCAACCAAACCTTCAATTGTCTTATTTGGGCTCACATGAGGCGCCATTTTGCGTTTACCCATGCTTTTACCAGCAAAGTAAGCGCCGCTGTCTGCAGCCCATACCAAGAAGCAAACGTACAGCACAAGTTTTGCGCCGTGGTATGGATCTACTGAAATATCAGAAGCTCTAAGAATGATCACACTCCAAAGAAAAGGGATCAATGTTAGAAAACCGAATACATGACGAAGGGCTTTGCTACCTTGCCATAAATTGGTGGTTTTAGGGTAAGTGATTGCCATCCCACTTGCGATAATCCACCATACAAAGCCAAGCGATAATACTGCGTAGTGTGGCATTGCTAGTTGATTTAAGCTGGTTGCGTCTGGCGAAATGAATAGAAAACTTAGTCCGGTTACAACGGCTGCCGGAACAAGCGCAGCAATACGTGAATTGCTTTCTGTAAACTGGGTCCACTCCCAAAAGCCTAATAGCGTTACCGCAGTCAAAGCGATAATGAAGCCAATTAGGGGTAATTTAAAAATACCTAAAATAACCAGGGGAGCTAAAATTAGTGCTGTTATTATTCTCTGTTTCAAACTAACTAGTCCTTATTGAGCAGCCATTAATGCCTTTACTTGTTCACCAGTACAACCAAAACGACGCTCTCGGTTAATAAACCAAGTCACAGCCTCTACTAAGCTGTCTTCGTCAAACTCTGGCCAGTACTCGGGAGTAAAGTACATTTCTGCATACGCCATTTGCCACAGCATAAAGTTACTGATGCGGCACTCACCACTCGTACGAATCAATAGATCCACTTCAGGTAAGTCTGACATCGTCAAATGCTGGGAAATTAACTGCTCGTTGATATCCTCTACACGGATCTCACCGTTGCGAGCTTTGAGCGCCAACGTTTTTGCCGCCTCTGTGATGTCCCATTTACCGCCATAGTTAGCAGCAATGTTGATCACCATCCCCGTGTTGTTCGCCGTCAGTGCTTCTGCTTCGACAATTTTACCTTGTAAGCGCTCGTTAAAACGGCTGGTATCGCCAATAACGCGCAAGCGTAAATTGTTTTTATGCAGCTTTTTTACTTCGCTCGATAAAACAGAAATGAACAGCTCCATCAGTAGCCCCACCTCTTCTTCAGGTCGACGCCAATTTTCGCTGCTAAAAGCGAATAAGGTCATGGCTTTAATGCCGAGTTTAGAAGCGGCTGCAACGGTCTTACGAACGGCACTAACGCCTTTTTTATGACCGAATACGCGAGGTTTTCCTTTGGACTTAGCCCAACGACCATTACCGTCCATGATGATGGCAATATGCTTAGGGAGGGAATCAGAGAAGGCTTGAGAATTTTGCATAGGGAGTTAATTGAGTTCCATCAGTTGGATAGACTAACACAAAAAAACGCTGCACTGTGAGCACAGCGTTTTCCAACAGTGATGTGGGTGGGAGTATTAAACTTCCATCAACTCTTTTTCTTTTGCAGCAAGAACTTCGTCGATCTTCTTAACTGCAACGTCTGTCAGTTTTTGGATCTCGTCTTGTGCTTTGCGATCTTCGTCTTCAGAGATTTCTTTATCTTTTAGAAGACCTTTTAGGTCGCTGTTTGCGTCACGACGGATGTTACGAACTGCAACACGTGCGCCTTCAGCTTCACCACGAACGATCTTAACTAGGTCTTTACGACGCTCTTCTGTTAGCGGTGGAAGTGGAACACGGATGATTGTGCCAGCAGACATTGGGTTTAGACCAAGATCTGACATCATGATTGCTTTCTCAACTTTTTGAGTAAGCTCTTTGTCGAAAACTGTGATTGCTAGAGTACGAGCGTCTTCAGCAACAACGTTTGCTACTTGGTTAAGAGGAGTAGCAGCACCGTAGTACTCTACAGAGATACCAGATAGTAGGCTTGGGTGCGCGCGGCCAGTACGAACTTTAGAAAGGTTGTTCTTTAGCGCTTCAACGCTTTTGTCCATGCGCTCTTGCGCGTCTTTATTGATTTCGTTAATCACGGTTTCACCTTAAAAATGTCATCTTTCCTGAAGAAAGCCTAAAAGGGTTGAGCAAAGCGAAACACCATCCAACCTAGCGTGGATGGCGTTTAGGATTATGCGTCAGCGTTGATCAGCGTGCCTTCAGCTTCACCCATAACCACGCGACGTAGTGCGCCTGGCTTGTTCATGTTAAATACACGGATTGGCATTTTGTGGTCACGAGCTAGAGTGAACGCTGCCAAGTCCATTACTTTCAGCTCTTTATCCAGAACTTCTGCGTAAGATAGCTTATCATACAGCTCTGCGTCTGGGTTTGCTACTGGGTCTGCAGTAAATACGCCATCAACTTTCGTTGCTTTTAGAACTACGTCAGCTTCAATTTCGATACCACGTAGACACGCCGCTGAATCTGTTGTGAAGAATGGGTTACCAGTACCTGCAGAGAAGATTACCACTCGGCCTTGACGAAGTTCGCGGATAGCGTCTGCCCAATTGTAGTCGTCACACACACCTTTTAGAGGAATTGCAGACATTACACGAGCGTTTACGTATGCACGGTGAAGTGCGTCACGCATTGCCAAACCGTTCATTACCGTTGCAAGCATACCCATGTGGTCGCCTACTACGCGGTTCATACCAGCTTCCGCAAGACCAGCGCCACGGAACAGGTTACCACCACCGATTACCACACCAACTTGAACACCCAGTTCAACCAGCTCTTTAACCTCTTGAGCCATACGGTCAAGAACCGCTGGGTCAATACCGAAACCTTCTTCGCCTTGAAGAGCTTCACCACTCAGTTTTAATAGAATACGTTGATATGCTGGTTTAGGGTTCGTAGTCATGGAGTTTACCTTCCAAAAGAGAGTTGTCGATTAACAGTCATGAATAGACACAAGTTTGCTGATGACTATTCATCACGGCTAATTTTTTGCCGCTCTTTTCGTAAAAAGACCGCAGCCAAGGCCACGGTCTAATCTTTGCACAAATCTCTAAGGATTAACCTTTTTGAGCTAGTGCTACTTCTTCAGCGAAGCTCATTTCAGCCGCTTTCTCGATACCTTCACCTACTTCTAGACGAACGAAAGTCGATACTGATGCACCTTTCTCTTTTAGCATTTCGCCAACAGATTTCTTAGGTTCCATGATGAAAGCTTGACCAGTTAGAGAGATTTCGCCAGTGAATTTCTTCATGCGGCCGATAACCATCTTCTCAGCGATCTCTTGTGGCTTGCCTTCGTTCATAGCGATTTCAACTTGAACTTCTTTCTCTTTAGCAACTACGTCAGCTGGAACGTCTTCTGGGTTAACGAACTCTGGCTTAGAAGCAGCAACGTGCATTGCAACGTGCTTAAGAGTTTCTGCGTCGCCTTCACCAGCAACAACAACACCGATTTTCTCACCGTGACGGTAAGAAGCGATAGCAGTACCTTCTACGTATGCAACGCGACGGATGTTGATGTTTTCGCCGATTTTAGCAACTAGAGCTACGCGCTCTTCTTCGAACTTAGCAACTAGCTCTTCAGCAGTAGCTTTAGTCGCTAGAGCGTCAAGTGCTACTTTGTCTGCGAATGCAGTGAAGTTACCGTCTTTAGCAACGAAGTCAGTTTGGCAGTTAACTTCAAGAAGAACAGCAACGCCGTTTTCTTCTTTGATGATGATTGCGCCTTCAGCTGCAACGTTACCAGCTTTTTTAGCTGCTTTCGCTGCGCCTGATTTACGCATGTTTTCAATTGCTAGTTCGATGTCAGCGTTTGCTTCTACAAGCGCTTTCTTACATTCCATCATGCCAGCGCCAGTGCGCTCGCGAAGTTCTTTAACTAGAGCAGCAGTTACAGTTGCCATTCTCTATTCCTCGTTTGATTCGAAATAAGGTAAAAAACAGGGGCCTACATTGTCGGCCCCCATTGCTAACTATAACTCAGTCTATGCTACAACAAGGTTTCACATAGACTAAGTGTGACACAGAGCCGCTATTATTCAGCTTCTACGAAACCGTCTTTTTCAGCAACTGCTGCAACGTCTTTGTTGCGACCTTCAGTTACTGCAGATGCAGCAGCGTTTAGGTATAGTTGAACTGCGCGGATCGCGTCGTCGTTACCTGGGATGATGTAGTCAACGCCGTCTGGGTTAGAGTTAGTATCTACCACAGCGTATACTGGAATACCTAGGTTGTTAGCTTCTTTAATTGCAATGTGCTCGTGATCAGCGTCGATTACGAATAGAGCGTCTGGTAGACCGCCCATATCTTTGATACCACCAAGAGATTTCTCTAGCTTCTCCATTTCACGAGTGCGCATTAGAGCTTCTTTCTTAGTTAGCTTGTCGAAAGTACCGTCTTGAGACTGTGCTTCGAAATCTTTTAGACGCTTGATAGACTGACGAACTGTTTTGTAGTTCGTTAGCATGCCGCCCAACCAACGGTTGTTTACGTAGTATTGGTTGCTTGCGATTGCAGCTTCTTTAACAGCTTCAGATGCAGCGCGCTTAGTACCTACGAAAAGAACTTTACCTTTTTTCTCGCCAATTTTAGCAAGCTCAGCTAGAGCTTCATTGAACATTGGTACAGTTTTTTCTAGGTTGATGATGTGAACGCGGTTACGAGCACCAAAGATGAATGGCTTCATTTTTGGGTTCCAGTAACGAGTTTGGTGACCGAAGTGAACACCAGCTTTCAGCATATCGCGCATTGATACAGTTGCCATTTTAAAATCCTCTATGGGGTTAGGCCTCCACATCCCCCATAATTCCGACCAAGCTTCTGCTCAGCACCCCGGAACATGTGACGGAATGTGTGTGATTTAAAGATAAAAAGTTAATCGGAAGAAGCCTGCTTCGCCACTTCTCTAACGAAAAGTAAAGAGAACAGTCCTCGATTCCGGCGCGCTTTATACCATATTTTAGCCCAACATGGCTAGTAAAAATTGTTTCTTACCATTCTAATTTACCTATCACAGTCTCCCCTACTCTCTCTTTAATTACATAACTAAACTACAAGTAAGAATGACTCATATTCTTAACTGGCTTGGGTTAGCCACTCGATATCTGATAGAATGCGCGCATTCGCACGTTTGCGTGCTTACGAATAAGTAGAGAAAGCCAATGTCAATCAAGATTAAAACTGCTGAAGAAATCGAACGCATGCGCATTGCGGGCAAGCTAGCCGCAGAAGTTCTAGAAATGATCGAACCGCACATCAAAGCAGGTGTGACAACAGAAGAGCTAAACCAAATCTGTCACGATTACGCTTTAGAGAGAGGCGCTTACTCTGCACCGCTTGATTACCATGGATTCCCTAAATCAATCTGTACGTCGATCAACCACATCGTTTGTCACGGAATACCGGCAACCCAAGATGAAAAGGGTGCTAACGGTCAAATGAAACCTGCGGTCCTAAAAGACGGTGACATCATCAACGTTGATATCACAGTGATTGTTCCAAACGATGAAAACGCAGACCTAAGCGTTCGTCCACAAGGCTACCACGGTGATACGTCTAAGATGTTCCTAGTTGGTGATGTTTCACCAGCAAACAAGCGTCTATGTATGGTTGCACAAGAGTCACTTTACATCGGTATGCGTCAAGTTAAGCCTGGTGCAACTGTTGGTGACATCGGTACTGCAATCGAGAAGTACATTAAAGAAAACAACAAGAACAACCCACGTAACAAGTTCTCTATTGTTAAGGACTTCTGTGGTCACGGCATCGGTGATGAGTTCCACGAAGAGCCACAAGTGGTTCACTACAAGAACAAAGACCGCCGTGTACTAAAAGAAGGCATGTGCTTTACGATTGAACCAATGATCAACGCGGGTAAATTTGGCTGTACTGTTGACGCGCAAGACGATTGGACAGTTTACACCGGCGACGGTAAAAACTCAGCGCAGTGGGAACACACTATCGTGGTAACTAAAGAAGGTTGTGAAGTGCTTACACTTCGTAGCGACGATACCATTCCACGAATGATGAAAAACGTTTAATCGCCCATCACTTTCCCTATCCCCGCTCATGCGGGGATATTTTTTATCTGCTTCAAATTTGTTAGATTGCTAATAGTTTAGCTTGCACGGATAGCAAATATGACCCTTCAGTCTCCTCTTACGTTTACCGATGAACAAATCAATATCGGAGAACTTAAGCAAGAACTTGAAAAATTCAGTTCATACCAAAAAGAAGAATTTCTACAGCACCACCCTGTGACCAACCTTGTTTTGTCACGAGCCGAGTACATGGACTTACTCCTCAATCGTTTGTGGCAACACTTTGGTTTTAAAGATATCCATAATATTTCTCTGGTCGCGGTAGGTGGTTATGGTCGTGGTGAATTGCACCCCCTTTCCGACATCGACATTTTGATTCTGTCGAACAACAAACTGCCTAATGCACTGGAAGCCAAAATCAGTGAGTTCATTACGCTACTGTGGGATTTACGCCTTGAAGTAGGTCATGCGGTTCGTACTGTCGAGGAGTGTGCTGAAATTGGGCGTTCAGATTTAACTGTCGCCACCAATTTACAAGAAGCTCGTTTGCTCTGTGGCAGTGAAGACACCTTCCAAGCGCTGAAGAAAGTGGTGCTATCTGATTCTTTCTGGCCAAGCGAGACCTTTTATCGAGCCAAAATTCAAGAACAGCGCGAACGCCATGCTCGGTACCATGACACGACCTACAATCTTGAACCAGACATCAAATCCACACCAGGTGGTCTACGTGACATTCATACATTAAGTTGGGTGGCACGCCGTCACTTCGGCGCGACTTCATTGTTGGAGATGAGCCGCTACGGATTCTTAACAGATGCCGAATACCGTGAGTTGGTTGAATGTCAGGATTTCCTGTGGCGCGTGCGTTTTGCGCTGCATATTGAACTACGACGTTACGACAACCGTTTGACCTTTGCCCACCAAGCGCAGGTCGCGGAGCACCTTGGCTATGTGGGTGAAGGTAATCGCGGCGTCGAAATGATGATGAAAGAGTTCTACCGTACCCTTCGACGTGTGGCAGAGCTCAATAAGATGCTACTCAAGCTGTTCGATCAAGCCATCATCAATGGTGGTGCAACAGAAGATGCAGAAATCATTGATGAAGACTTCCAACGTCGTGGCGCCTTAATTGAGGCACGTAAGCCCGCTTTGTTCCAAGCTCGCCCAGAGACGATTCTGGATATGTTTCTGCATATTGCCAATGATTCAAGCATCGAAGGGGTTAGCCCACCAACATTGCGTCAGTTGCGTACTGCGCGTCGTCGATTGAATAAATTCTTACACACCATGCCAGAAGCGCGTGAAAAGTTTATGGCATTGTGTCGCCACCCGAACGCCCTACATAAAGCGTTCAGTCTGATGCACAAGCTTGGTGTCCTCGCGGCATACCTTCCACAATGGAGCCAAATTGTCGGTCAGATGCAGTTCGACCTATTCCATGTGTATACCGTAGATGAGCACAGTATTCGCCTGCTCAAACACATTAATACCTTCAGCTACGCAGAGAACCACAGTAAGCATCCGATTTGCTGTGAGGTTTACCCTCGCATTCAAAAGAAAGAGCTGCTTATCCTAGCCGCGATTTTCCATGATATTGGCAAAGGCAGAGGTGGTGACCATTCGGTGATAGGCGAAGGTGAAGCGTACGACTTCTGTATTGAACACGGTTTGTCTAAACCAGAGGCGAAATTAGTAAGCTGGCTGGTAAGGCATCACCTATTAATGTCGGTGACTGCACAACGCCGTGATATTTACGATCCAGATGTGATCACAGAATTCGCCAAGCAAGTACGTGATGAAGAGTACCTTGAGTATCTTGTTTGTCTAACGGTAGCCGATATCTGCGCAACTAACCCAGAGCTTTGGAATAGTTGGAAACGCACCTTGCTCGCGGAATTGTTCTATTCCACCCAACGTGCACTGCGTCGCGGCTTAGAAAATCCCGTCGATGTGCGTGAACGTATTCGCCATAATCAACAAATGGCGTCTGCCCTACTACGTAAAGAGGGCTTCTCGGCACGAGAAATTGAGGTGCTGTGGCAGCGCTTTAAAGCTGATTACTTCTTGCGTCACACCCATAAGCAAATTGCGTGGCATTGCGAGAATTTGCTGCGTATGGAAGACCCAGCAAAGCCACTGGTACTTATCAGTAAAAAAGCGACACGAGGTGGTACCGAAGTATTCGTTTACAGCCCTGACCAGCCCGCGTTGTTTGCTACCGTTGTTGCTGAGTTAGACCGTCGTAACTTCAACGTGCACGACGCACAAATCATGACCAGTAAAGATGGCTATGTACTCGATACTTTTATGGTACTTGACCAACATGGCAAAGCGATTGAAGAAGGTCGCCACGGAGCCGTTACTAAGCACATTACTCATGTATTGGAAGATGGTCGCCCAACCAAGATCAAAACACGTCGCACACCGAATAAACTTCAGCATTTTAATGTAAAAACCAAAGTCGACTTCCTGCCAACCAAGAGTAAGAAACGCACTTTGATGGAGTTTGTCGCTCTAGATACTCCGGGGCTTCTGGCCAAAGTTGGTCGTACATTTGCTGACTTGGGAATTAACCTCCACGCTGCGAAAATTACCACCATTGGTGAACGAGCAGAAGACTTGTTCATTCTAACCAGTGAAGCGGGGGGTAGGCTAAGCGAGGAACAGCAAGCAGAGCTGCGTGAGAAGTTGATTGAGAACTTGTCTGAGCCAGTCTCAGCTTAAGAGAAACCTTCCTTTCATCAATAACTAACGTGGGCAAGAACGATAGCGATCTTGCCCACAAGTTGAGCAATTTGGCTAAATATCAGCTATCTAGCTCATTAATGGGCTGCTACAGTTATACGGAAACTAATTCTAGTTATTAGATAGAGGTAGCCTATGTATCCACACCTCACTGGTTTGGGCATCCATGACCCGAAACAGATTGAACGTTACTCCCTGCGACAAGAAGCACACAAAGACGTCCTAAAGATCTACTTTCACAAACAGAAAGGCGAGTTCTTCGCGAAAAGTGTTAAGTTCAAATACCCGCGCCAAGTTAAAAATGTACTGGTCGACAGTGGCAGTCACAAGTACAAAGAGGTCACGGAGATCAACCGCAACCTGACGCTTGTGATCGATGAGCTGAACAAGATAACCAAGCCTGTGAAAGTGGCTGAAGTGGATGTGAAAGAGAAGATACTTTCTGATCTTCGTCATCTAGAAAAGGTGGTTTCAAGCAAGATCGCCGAGATCGAAGCGGATCTGGAAAAACTCAAGTAGCCCGCTCAATTCCTCAAGAATAAAAAAGGGGGTGATACATATACCCAAGTGACTTCAAGATGCAGGATTCAGAGTGTTGTCATTGATTCGAGAGCAAGGAAAACAATGCAGTGTAATAGCCAGCTCTTTCCAAGTTGTTTGACGCAGCAATCGGGTCAATGACACGCTCCCAAA